>CAZERR010000001.1:0-18371 GCA_964514785.1 uncultured Ruminococcus sp.
TTTGTGATACGGCTTATCAAATCGCCCCGGGCGCGGCTGTCGATAACGCTGAGCGGAACGCGGTTGAGCTTTTTAAACAAGTCAGACCTCATATCACGAACTGTCCTCGCGCAGATAATATTCGTAAAATTGCCCGAAAGCCACTGAAATACCGCTACCACCGCGATAAACACCGCGATTTCGAGGATAATATCAAGGATTTTTACAAAATCCACTTCTCCCCTTTTTATCATAAAATCTACGGCATTACCCACAAGCACGGGAATGTAAAGCGTAAATCCTACGCTTACCGCCGAGCAGATAAGGGCGAGCAGGATATATGCGCTGTGGTTTTTCGTGTATCGTAAAATCTTTTTAACTACGCTCATAATTCCGCCTCCTTTAACTGAGAAAGGCAGATCTCCTTATATGCGGAGCAGGTTTTTAAGAGCTGTTTATGAGTACCCTCGCCCTCGAGCCTGCCATCCTCGAGCACAAGGATTTTATCTGCGGACATAATAGTCGAGCAGCGTTGAGTTACTACTATATAAGTAGTATCCTTTCTTTTTAAAAGCTCCGTGCGAAGCGCCTTTTCCGTAGCAAAATCGAGCGCGGAAAAGCTGTCGTCAAGAATAATCAGCTCGGGCGAACCGACCAGCGCCCTCGCAATACAGAGCCGCTGGCGCTGACCTCCCGAAAAATTCAATCCTCCGCGGGACACTCTTTTATCTAAGCTGTCTATAAAATCAACCTGAGCAATTCTGAGCGCCTCAAAAATCTCCTTGTCATCCGCGTCGGGCTTTTGCCAGAGCATATTTGAGCGCACTGTTCCGCTGAACAGCACAGACTGCTGCGGCACTACTCCGATTTTTCCCCGCAATTCGTCGAATTTATAATCGCGGACATCAGCTCCGTTGACCTTAACCGAGCCTGTTGTCGCATCGTAAAAACGCAGGATAAGACTCAAAAGCGTGGATTTTCCCGAGCCTGTCGTACCGATTATACCGTTAAATGTGTTTCTTTCAAGCTTAAAGCTGATATTTTCAAGCTCGTTATCACCGTCGCCGTAGGAAAAACTCACGTCGCTGAATTCGACTGCGGGAGCGTTTTTATCGGTCGCCGCCTTGTTTTCGTTTTCCTTAACGGATGATTCCACGGAAAACACCTCGTTAATTCTCGCCGCGGAGGCGCTTCCGCGGGAGAGCAGTACAACAAGATTTGCAAGTACAATCATCGCGAGCAAAATCTGAGTCATATAGCTTACCAGCGCAACTATATCTCCCGATAGAAGCTCTCCGGAGTTTACCTTGCCCGCGCCGAACCACAATATCAGGATAACCGCTGTATACGCTATCAGGTATGTAGCAGGGTTTAACAACGCTGAAAGCCGTCCTACCCGTACAGATATTTTTGAAAGTAGCCGGGCTTCGTTATCGAGATTTTCCTCCTGAAGCTTCTGCTTAGAAAACGCTCGTATAACGCGGTTTCCCGCGAGGTTTTCACGCGATAAAAGCGAAATCCGGTCGAGCTTAGCCTGAACCGCCTTATAAAACGGAAGAGATTTAGTCATCACGAGATAAAGGATTATTCCTATAAGCGCCGAAGCGCCGAAGAATATAAGCGAAAGCCCCGGGTTTATATAACACGCCATAAATAGCGCGCCGATTATAAGGAAAGGCGCTCTTAAAAGCAGACGCATAGTCATAGCGATATTCGCCTGAACCGCGTTGATATCGCTTGTCATTCTCGTAATAAGCGCAGGCGTGCCGATCTCGTCGAGCTCCTTATGGGAAAGAGTTCCGATATGCTTAAACAGCGCGTCGCGGATTTTCGTACCCGCGCCCTGAGAGGTATAGGAAGCCATATACTGGCACACCAGCGCAAAGCTCAGACCTGCCGCCGCGAGCAGTACCAGTACTATTCCCATTTTTAAAATATAGCCGTTATCTTTTTTCAGGATACCGTTGTCGATAATTCCCGCCATAACCAGCGGAACGAAAAGCTCGAGTACAGCCTCTGTAAGCTTACACAGCGGCCCTACGATCAACTGAAGCTTATATTCCTTTAAAAATCTTCTCAGTTTAAACATCGTCTTTATCCTTAGTTTTCAGCCGCCCGTATGCGTAAAGAATTCATACGAGCAGGCAATATCTATCTTTTTATTATAGCTATTATAGACGATTTTTCTATTTTTATCAATAGACGAAGTTGGTTCCCTCCCTACTTTTCCTTCGACCTGAATATCAGCCCCGCTATTACTGAGCCGGAAATCGCGGCGCAAATTCCTCCAGCCGCCGCAGTAAGCGCTCCGGTAAGAATCCCTACTGCGCCGCTGTCCTTTACAGCCTTCTCCACTCCCGACGCCATAAGATATCCGAAGCCCGATATCGGCACCAGCGCGCCCTCTCCGGCAAATTCGGCAAACGGTTTATACAGTCCGGCTGCCGTTAAAACCACCCCGGCAATTACGAATCCCGTTAAAATCCTCGCGGGAGTAAGGTTTGTTTTATCGATGAGAATTTGCCCCAGTGCGCAGATTAACCCTCCGATTACGAATGAAATAATGAAATCCACGGCTTTTCCTCCTTAAAATGTGACGGTTTTTTGAAATTTTGTGAACTTGAACTGATTTTTTATTATTTTTTCCCCAAAACTGCATTTTTATGTTATACTATAATCAACTGAATTTGCGCAAAAAGCTTTTGTGCGGAAAAATGTCCTAAAGGAGTGAATGCTATGGTTGAGGTTAAAAACCTGACTAAGCGCTACGGAAATACACCCGTCGTCGATAATATCAGCTTCTCCGTAGACAACGGAGAGATCCTCGGCTTTCTCGGCCCTAACGGCGCGGGAAAAAGTACGACTATGAATATGATTACCGGTTATATTTCCTCATCGAGCGGTACGGTTACCGTAAACGGAGCAGAGGTTCTCGATAACCCGAAAAAGGTAAAAAGCAGTATCGGTTATCTTCCCGAGATACCACCTTTATACGTTGATATGACCGTAAGGAAATATCTCGAGTTTATGTTTGACTTAAAAAAGGTTAAGCTGCCTAAAAAAGAGCATGTAAGCGAGGTTATGCGCCTCGTTAAAATTTCGGACGTTTCCGAAAGGATTATAAAGCACCTCTCAAAAGGCTACCGCCAGAGAGTCGGCTTCGCTCAGGCGCTTCTCGGCAATCCGCCTATTCTTATCCTCGACGAGCCCACGGTAGGTCTCGACCCTCAGCAGATCATTGAAATAAGATCGCTTATAAGAAGTCTGGGTAAAAAACACACCGTTATATTCTCCTCTCACGTTCTTTCCGAGGTATCCGCTACCTGCGACCGTATTATCGTTATTTCAAACGGTAAAATCGTAGCCGATGAAAAGACCGAAAACCTGAGCTCCTCTATTTCCGGAGAACAGAAGCTCCGCCTCGATATCGAGGGTTCTTCCTCAACGGTTCTCGACGCGCTTAAGATCATTCCCGGCGTAATAAAAATCCGCAAGCAGCACGATACGGGAAAAAACACCGCGCGTTATCTTATCGAATATAAAAACGACGTAGACATCCGCCGCGACGTATTCCGCGCGATCGCTAACGCCGGCTGCGTCATTCTCGATATGCAAAGCGGCAACGAAACACTGGAGGACAGCTTCTTAAAGCTTGTAAGCCAGGATCAGACTAAAGATATTACGGGAGGTAAAAGATAATGGGCGCTATACTTAAAAGAGAGCTCGGCTCTTACTTCAACTCCGCGATAGCCTATATCGTTATGGCGGTATTTTTCGGATTTGCGGGATATTTCTTCGTAATGACCTGCTTTATTTCGAATACCTCCTCGTTAAGCTATACCTACAGCAATATTTTTGTGATCATAATTTTCCTTACTCCTATAATTTCGATGAAAACCTTCAGCGAGGAAAAACGCCAGCGAACCGATCAGGCGCTGTTCACCTCACCGTCCAATCTTTTTGAGATAGTTCTCGGAAAATTCTTAGGCGCGTTTATCCTTTACGGTATCTGCTGTCTGATTTTCTTTGTGTTCGGACTGGTAGTTCAGATGTTTACCCCTGCAAACTGGCCTGTAATTATCTGTACAAACATCGGACTTCTGCTGCTCGGCGGAGCGCTTATCGCTATCGACGTATTTATCAGCGCGCTTACCGAGAGCCAGGTCATCGCCGCAGTAGTCGGTATGGCGGTAGGCGTAATGACCTATATGCTGAGCTCGCTCGTTTCGATGACAAGCAGCTCGGTTCCGTGGCTTTCCGCTGCGATAAACGCAATTTCCTTTACAAACTACTATCAAAACTTCACATACGGTATTTTAGATTTAACGGGCGTAGTCTTTTTCTTAAGCGTAATAGCTCTGTTCATTTTCTTTACCATCCGTGTGTTTGAGAAAAAACGCTGGAGCTAAGGAGGTATATAATGATGAGAAAAAAAGATAATTTTGAAAACTCTGCCCCCGAAGCAAGCGTTACAAAAAAGAATAAATTAGTTGCTTTTCTCACCTCGAGAAAAGCAAAAAGAGGCTCGCTCTCGATCGTTATTACCGCGGTATTTATCTGTATTATTATACTTATCAACTTTATCATGGGACTTTTAGTCGAGCGTTTTCCGAGCTTACAATTTGATATGACTGCTTCTCAGACCTATCAGCTCCAGAACGATACCACCGAGTATCTAAAGCAGCTCGATAAGGACATCACTATTTATGTTCTCGCAAAGGAAGAATCCTTCAAGGGCGGTATGAACGCTTATTCGGGCGCTCAGTATTTTGTTCAGGCGGATAAGCTTCTAAAGAAGGTCGCCGCCGCAAGCGGTCACGTCAGCTTAAAATTTGTTGACCTGTCGTCAAATCCGACTTTTACGGGTAAGTATAAAAACATCGACTGGAATTCGGATAACACTAATAACCTTATTATCGTTGACGCAGGCGATAATTACACCACTCTTTCGCTCAGCGACTGCTTTAGCTATGATGATGAAACCTACTCTTACTACGGCTACTATGCTTATACAGGCACTAAAATCGAGCAGGCGGTCATAACCGGTATACTCGAGGTTACGGTAAGCGATAAGATCGGCGTAGATTTTATTACAGGCTCCGGCGAAGAGGAAAATCTTTATTCCTCGCTTTCTACGCTCTTAAAGCAGAACGCTTACGATATTAAGGAAATCAATCTTACCACTCAGAAGCTCCGTAAAAAATCGAAGATTGCGGTATTGTTCGCGCCGACAGTTGATCTCTCCGAGCAGGCTGTTAAAAAGCTCTCCGACTGGCTTGACAACAACGGCGAAAAGGACAGAACCCTGATTTATTTGCCGATGGACGTTGAAACCGCTACTCCGAATCTCGATGTTCTTTTAGAGGACTACGGTATGAAGGTATCAAACGGGCTGTCCTTCTGTACCAGCGACGAGTATATGGTTCAGAGTCCGTATATGTTCCTCGCTGATTATAAGGGCACCGAGTATAGCTCGACGCTTAAAAATTCCAGCATTCCCGTAATCTCCTATAACTCAAGAAATATCACTATCAAGAATAAAGAAACCGCTCAGGCGCTTCTCGGAGTTGAATCCTCAGTAGGCGTGATCCCCTTCAGCGTCGATACATCCGAGATGACTATCGACGACGCTATGGAGAAGTATAGTAAAAAGAGCGTCACCCTGGCGGCTGTGGGAACTAAAACAAATTCCGATAATAAGAAATCCAACGTAGCCGTATTCGGCTCGCCGTATATGTTCTCGGGCAACTTCCTCTCCACCGCCTCCTACAACAACTCCAATTATATTATCAACTTCTGTAATACGGTTACAGCACGCGGAGATATGGGTATTACCATTAATTCCGCTGCTCTTGACGACACCGAGCTCGGCGTAACAAGCACTTCCACGGTAGCAGCGGTCGCGATAATCTTCATTGCGGTAATTCCGTTAATCGTGCTTATTATCGGTTTGGTTATGTATATCCGCAGGAGGAATAAATAATGAGCGAAGAATTAAAGAACACCGAGGTCTTGATCGAGGAAGATAAGGATTACGACGAACTCCTCGGAAAATTTGAAACCCCGAAGGAGAGCGCTTCATCCTCAAAAAAGAAAAACAGCCATATCAAGGCGCTGATTATCTGTATAATCGCGGCGGTTGTACTCGTCGGCGCCGGCGCGCTGCTGATATTCGCGCCGAAGGGTGAGTCCAAATCGGAAACCTTAGGCAACTCGGCGCAGGTTAAATCCCAAATAGGAAAAGACAAAGTTCGTGAATTAAAGGTTAAAACCGACTCGAACGGTAAAATAACCCAAAACGGCAGCGGAGAGCTTGTCGGAAAGGTCCCTGCGGACATAACCGAAATTCAAATCAAAAACAACAAGGGCAGTTACACTCTCCTGTCTTATACTCCGAAAAAGAAAACAAAAGAAACCGACCCCGATACAGGTAAAACAAAGTATAAGACCGAAGAAACCCAATATACGCTGAAAGGCTTTGAGAGCTTTAAGCTTCAGGACGGTATTCCCGACGAGGTGGCAAACGCCTGCTCTACAATGGAGTTCAAGTCAGTAATCTCCGAAAACGCCGGATCCAATCTCTCCGACTTCGGACTGGATAAGCCGAGAGCTGTCGCGACAGTAACCTTTGATGACGGTACAAAATCAATAATCAAGGTCGGCGCGGACGCGGCTCAGCAGCTCGGCACCTACGTTATGTACGGTTCAAATAAAACGGTTTATCTCTGCTCAAGCGAAAAGCCCTCGAAACTGCTTTACGGGGTTGCTGATTTTATCAGCAAGTCAATCAATAAGAGCATTTCCGACGAAGGCAGCGCCGATTTCAGCAGACTGACTCTTTCCGGAACACATTTCAAAAACAATATCGTGCTTAAGCCGAACTCCGACACAAAGCACGTTTCAAATTCTCATATGATTATTTCTCCCTACAGCGATTACGCCGATGATACCGAGGCAAGTCAGATACAGGGCGCGATCAGGGGACTTAACGCCGAAAGCGTTGCCGCGGTAAAGCCCGGCTCCGCCGAAATCGCAAAATACGGTTTATCCTCTCCCTATGCTAAAGTCGATGCGGTTTATTCCGACACGACGGTAAGCCTTGTTGCCTCAAAGCCCGACTCAAAGGGCAACTGCTACCTTATGAAAACCGGAGGAAACGTTATTTATACAATCGGCAGAGCTTCTATTCCGTGGGTTGATACCTCCGCCGAAAAACTCTTAACGAAATACGTTTTTAAGCCTGAGCTTTCGGGACTTAAGCAAATGTCGGTAACGGTATCGAAAAAAACCTACGATTTCGATATAAAGACTACCGTTACAACAACAAAGGACGAAAAAGGCGAGGAAACCTCGTCCTCCGACACAAGGACTAAGTATAACGGAAACGAGATCGACGAGGGTAACTTTGAGACCTATTTCGGTAACGCTAATCTTATTACCAAGGCGGACAGCTTCTCTAAAAACGCGTCCGGCTCTCCTGCTCTGACTATAAAGTACACTTACGAATCCGGCAGAAAGCCCGATACGGTTTCATTCTTTAAGAGCGGTTCAAAGTATATCGCCGTCGTAAACTCCAAAACAGTCGGCACGGTTATTTCAACTTATGTTGAAAAGCTGATGGATCAGACTCCCGAAGTCGCGCAGGATAAAGAGGTAAAAACTTTCTGGTAAGAAAGCGTGCGCAGGACGCAATAATATAAAGTAAAAAGATACAGGATGCATTAATCAAACTGCAACCTGTATCTTCTCTTTTTCTCCTAAAATACGGTTGACAATTTTGTATAATTTTGATAAAATGTTATTCATAAAATTATGCAATTTGAGGTGAAATAAATGGCACACGAATCAGAACACAGACACCATTTTAAATCAAGAAAAGAAAAAATCGGCTGGTATCTTGACGAGATAGATTGCTATAAAGAAGATATGGGTAAGTGGTATACCCTTTTTATCCGTATAATTCTTCCGTTTCTTCTTTTTATTATACCGATCAATAAAATCTCTTTCAGGGGCTTTGAGCTTATCCGTACAAAATTTTTACTCGGTATCCTCCCCGAGCCCAACAGCACTATCCCTATTATTATCTGGTTGATTGCTGCTCTCGCGTTTCTCGCTATCCTCATCTTCCTGCCGAGATTCGCTACTTTCTGTGAATTCGCTATGGCGGGTGTTTTCTACTATATGGCTTTAACTATTACATATATTCAGAAAATTGACGGAAAATGGGTTGAGAGAGCTTTTATTACAAACGGACTCGGTTATTTCATAGTATTTGCTCTGGGAATCTTTATGCTGATGAAGCTGATTTTCCTCGTACTGGAGATTATGTATATGATCGTTTTCCACGGCGAACAGGAGCCCAAGGCGTATAAAGACGATCAAAACGAGATTGTTTTTTAAAAAACTCTTGCATTTACCTGAAAAATGTGCTATAATTCTACTGTTGAATATTAAAAGTATGAAGGAGTGAGCGAACAGCTTGCTCCTTTGTATTTAGAAAAGCCGAGGCTCGGAGCCCTCGATTAACGACTGACGAGGACTAAGCTGTGAAGAACACGAAGTGTTTGAAGCGGCTTACAAGAAAGGGGCTTAGAACCGCTGCTCTGCATTTGATAACATAAGGAGAATTTATGGCTAAACAAAATACCGTATCACGCGTTTGGGAGATCGCCGAACCGATAGCCTCCGAGCTCGGGCTCGGGCTGTGGGACGTGCGCTATGTTAAAGAAGGAGCAAACTACTATCTCCGAATCTTTATTGATAAGGACGGCGGAGTTGATATAAACGACTGTGAGAAGATGTCGAGAGCTATTGATAAGCCTCTCGATGACGCGGATCCTATTCAGGACGCATACACCCTCGAGGTCTGTTCGCCCGGACTTGAGAGGGAACTCATACGCAAGGAACATTTTACGCGCTTTATTGGCGCCGATATTATGGTAAAAATGATTCGCCCGATCGAAGGTATCGGTAAGGAGTTCAAGGGAGTTCTTACTGCCTTCTGCGACGGCGAAGTTACAATAACCGACCATAGCGGCGAGAACGAGATCACGATTTCTCAAAAGGACGCCGCGTGGATCAAGCTTGATGATTTTGACTGATAGAAAGGAATGGTAGGAAAATGAACAACAAGGAATTATTCGCGTCTCTTCAGCTGCTCGAAAAGGAAAAAGGAATCCCTATGGATTATATGCTCGAGCAAATCGAAAGAGCTATCAAGGTTGCGTGTAAGAACTCTTACGGCGGCAACGAAAACGTAGTGTTTAAAATCAACCCCGAGAAAAACACCTTCGACGTTAAACTCACTAAGACTGTTGTCGAGGAGGTTGAGGATCCTAATTTCGAGATTTCCCTCGAAGAGGTTCGTAAGAAAAGAAAAAAAATCGAGGTCGGCGACGAATATGACGTTCCGCTCGACCCGAAGCAGCTCGGCAGAATCGCCGTACAGACCGCCCGAAGCGTTATCCGTCAGGGTATTCGCGACGGCGAGAAGGGCCAGATGCTCCGCGAGTTCAAAAGCCGCTTAGGCGAGCTTGTTACCGCGGTTGTAGAGAGGGTTGACCCCGTTAACGGTATGGCGACTATCCGTATCGGCAAAGCGGTTGCCACTCTCCCCAAGAGCGAGCAGGTCGGCGACAGAGTATTAAAAGACGGCGATAACATTAAGGTTCTCGTAGCCGATATTAAGGACAACGAAAGAGGTCCGAGAGCAATGATCAGCCGCACCAACCCCGAGCTCGTTAAGCGTCTTTTCGAGCAGGAGGTTCCCGAGATTTACGACGGCGTAGTTGAAATCAAGGCTATCGCCCGTGAAGCAGGCAGCCGTACAAAAATGGCAGTTCTCTCAAACGACGACAATATTGACGCTATCGGTTCCTGTATCGGTACACGCGGCGACCGTGTCAACGAAATTGTTGAGGAGCTCGGCGGAGAAAAAATCGATATTATCGAATACAGCGACGAACCCGAAAAGTATATTGCGGCGGCTTTATCCCCCGCTACCGTACTTAAGGTCGATATCATTGACGAGGAAGCAAAGAGCTGTAAGGTAACTGTTCCCGACGGCCAGCTTTCGCTCGCTATCGGCAACAAGGGACAGAACGCCCGACTTGCAGCGCGCCTCACAGGCTGGAAAATCGACATCCGTCCCGAATCCGGCTTCTACGGCGAGGACGAAGAAGAAGAAACAGAAACCGAGGAATAATTTTGAAGCAGAAAAAATTACCGATGCGTAAGTGTATCGGCTGCGGCGAGATGAAGCCGAAGCCGGAGCTTGTAAGAGTCGTAAAGGCTCCCGATATCAAATCAGAAAACGGTGAAATAACCGAAAAAGGGGAAATAAGCCTTGACTTAACCGGAAAAAAACCCGGACGCGGCGCTTACGTTTGTAAAAATACCGAGTGTCTGGAAAAGGCAATCAAGGCAAAACGCTTTGAGCGCGCCTTTAAAGGACAGCTTCCCGGGGAACTTTTCGACGGAATTAAAGAGGAGCTGAAAAGCTTTGAATGATAAAATACTGAATTTGCTCGGCATTTGCCGACGGGCAGGAAAGCTCACTATCGGTAACGACGCCGTGACAGACGAGGCGATAAACGGAAAAGCCTCTCTCGTAATAGTGTCGAACGACGTATCGCAAAACACTGAAAAAAAGCTCAGAAACACCTGCGGCCGCTGCCGCACACAGCTTTTAAAGCTTAACCGTACCCGCGATGAATTGTCCGGTGCAATCGGAAAATATTGCGCGGTAGCCGCGGTATGCGATAAGGGCTTCGCGAACAGGCTTTGTGAGCTTATATCAGCGGAAAACTCACCCGAAGATTGAACGGTATCAACTAAAGTAATTGAAAATATGGAAATCAGGAGGTAACTGTCTATGATAAAATATAAGGTTAAAGAAGTTGCGGACGATTTTAACGTAAAAAGTAAGGTAATTACGGAAATCCTTTCCAAGCATTGCGGAGTAAACAAAAAGTCAATGACCTCCCTCGAAGCAGAGGAGCTTAACGTTATTTTCGATGTTATGACCAGCGAAAACGCGCTTAAGGATTTTTCGGCGTATTTCGCCGTTCGTGATAAAGCGGTCGAGGAATATGAGAAACAGGCCGCTCAGGAAGTTAAGGAAATTAAAGAAGAAAAACCCAAGCGTAAAGAAATCCCTGTTGAGAAAAAGGAAACCACTCCCTCTAAAAAGACGGGCGAAAAGACAAAGAACGTTAAAGGTAAGCCCGAAAAGGTCGAGGTTGTCAATACTATTGAAGAAGAGAGATCCGATCACCGCTCCAACAGACGCGTAATCGATACTCGTCAGACCAACGTTGACGTAGAAAGATATAACCAGAAATACGACGATATGGCGAACGAAAAGCTCCGCCGTAATCAGGATACAAGTAAAAAACAGAAATTCACAAACCGCGCCCGCAAGCAGCGCCAGCGCCGCGGCGGTAAACGCGAAACCGAGGCTCAAAGACTCGCCCGTATCGAGAAGCAGCGCAAGGAGCGTCCTATCACTATCACCGTTCCGGACGAAATCGTTGTTTCCGAGCTGGCTTCACGTCTTAAGGCGACTGTTGCCGAGGTTGTTAAAAAGGCTTTCCTGATGGGTTCAATGATCACCGCCAACGACACCGTTGACTACGATACAGCCGAGCTTATCGCTATGGAGTTTAACGCCAAGGTTGAAAAAGAGGTAGTAGTTACTATCGAGGAGAGGATTATTGACGACAGCGAAGACGACGATACCAACCTCGAGCCGAGAGCGCCGATTGTTGTTGTTATGGGTCACGTTGACCACGGTAAGACCTCTATCCTCGACGCCATCCGCCACGCCAACGTTACCGAAGGCGAAGCAGGCGGTATCACGCAGCATATAGGCGCGTACAGAACTATCGTAAACGACCGGCCGATCACCTTCCTCGATACTCCGGGACATGAAGCATTTACCACTATGAGAGCGAGAGGCGCTCAGGCTACGGATATCGCTATCCTCGTTGTAGCCGCGGACGACGGTATTATGCCCCAGACGGTTGAGGCTATCAACCATGCGAAGGCTGCGGGCGTTACCGTAATCGTCGCTATTAATAAAATGGATAAACCCGGCGCTAATCCCGACCTGGTTAAGCAGCAGCTTACCGAATACGAGCTTATTCCCGAGGAATGGGGCGGAGATATTATCTGCGTGCCTGTTTCGGCTAAGACTAAGGAAGGTCTTGACGACCTTCTCGAGAGCGTACTGCTTGTCGCGGAGATGAAGGAGCTTAAGGCTAATCCCGACAGAGCCGCTAAGGGTATCGTAATCGAAGCACGTCTTGATAAGGGCAGAGGTCCTATCGCAACGGTACTCGTTCAGAACGGTACTCTAAACGCCGGAGATACCGTAGTTGCCGGCACCTGCTTAGGCAGAGTCAGAGCTATGACTAACGATAAGGGCGAAAAGGTTCAGAGCGCAGGTCCTTCCGTACCTGTGGAGATCATCGGTCTCGACGAGGTTCCCGTAGGCGGAGATATCTTCAACACGGTTACAAACGAACATCTTGCGCGTCAGCTCGTTCAGCAGCGTAAGAATGAGCGCAAGGAGGAAATCTTCAACGCTCAGACCAAGGTTACTCTTGATAACCTCTTTGACCAGATGAAGCAGGGCGAGATGAAAGAGCTTAAAATCATCGTTAAAGCCGACGTTCAGGGCTCGGTTGAAGCAGTTCGCCAGAGTCTTGAAAAGCTCACTAATGAAGAAGTCCGAGTTAACGTTATCCACGGCGCGGTAGGCGCAGTCAACGAGAGCGACGTTATGCTCGCGAACGCCTCAAACGCTATTATCGTAGGCTTTAACGTGCGTCCCGATTCCAACGCCCAGAGTATTGCCGAGCGCGACGGTGTAGATATGCGTATGTACCGCGTGATCTACGACTGTATCGAGGAAATCGAGAGCGCTATGAAGGGTATGCTCGCACCCAAGACAAGAGAGGTTGAGCTCGGTATCGCCGAAGTTCGTAACGTTATTAAAATCAAGAGCGTCGGTACGATCGCAGGCTCATATGTTAAGAAAGGTAAGATCAAGCGCGACGGTATGGTTCGCGTTGTCCGCGACGGTATTATTATCGCCGACGATAACATCGCTTCGCTCCAGCGCTTTAAGGACTCCGTTAAGGAGGTTGCCGAGGGCTATGAGTGCGGTATCTGCCTTGAGAAATTCAGCGACCTCAAGGAAGGCGACGTCTTCGAGGTTTATGAGATCGAGGAATACAGAGACTAACCCCTACCCCACATCCGGGATATTATAAATATAAAAGGATAATTCGCGTCATAAAAAAGCAGGGCCTATTCTCCCTATCAAAAACCTGACAGCGACTTATCGGTTCGGGGGATATGACAATTCAGAAAGGAACGTTCACGTTTGAAGTGGACACATAAAATAATGGGACACAAGATTGAAAGGACTACCGAGGATATCAAAAGAGAGCTCACGGCGATTTTCCGCGAGCTCAAGGATCCGCGCGTTAAAGACGCGTTTATCTCAATTATC
This sequence comes from uncultured Ruminococcus sp., assembly GCA_964514785.1. Lineage (GTDB taxonomy): Bacteria > Bacillota > Clostridia > Oscillospirales > Acutalibacteraceae > Ruminococcoides. The sequence continues at coordinate 13,499 of CAZERR010000001.1, forward strand.
CGGGTAGAAGTAACCAACGACCTGTCCTACTGTACGGTATATGTCAGCGCGATTGAGGGAATGGAGCGCTGTAAGCTCGCCTGTAAAGGGCTTGACAGCGCAAAAGGCTTTATACGCAGGGAGCTCGGTCACAGACTTAGGCTCCGCCACGTTCCCGAACTGATATTCACCGCCAGCGACAGCATAGAATACAGCGCGAATATTTCGCGGATTTTAAATGATTTAGATATCAAGGACGAAGATAATTATGACTCTTAAAGAGGTATCGGATTTAATCTTACAACATAATAATTTTGAGATCTTAACTCACGATTACCCCGACGGCGACTGTATCGGAAGCGCCTTTGCGCTTGCGCTCGCGTTAAAGCAGATCGGAAAAAACGCCCGGGTTATAATGACCGAGCGTCTTAATAAATATAATTTTATTTATGAGATGTTTGAGGAGCCCTGTTTCAAAGCGGAATATATTATTTCAACCGATGTAGCCGATGAAAAGCTTCTCGGTCCCAACAAGGAAGCCTACTCGGGTAAAATCGATTTATGTATAGACCATCATAAGTCGAACCGCATTGACGCACCTTATAAGTACGTCGATTCAAAAGCGGCAGCCGCAGGGGAGATAATTTACAGCCTTATTCCGCTTTTAGGCGCAGGCTATACTAAGGATATCGCCGACTGCCTGTATACGGCGATCAGCACCGATACAGGCTGCTTCAGGTATTCAAATACAACCTCGGCAACTATGAGGATCGCGGCAGAGTTAATCGACCTCGGCTGCAGTCATGCCGAAATAAATAAGAGTATGTTTGAAACCAAGTCGAGGGGCAGAATCGAGCTCGAGCGCCAGGTGCTCGAGAATATGATTTTCTGCGCCGAAGGAAAATGCGCTATCGTTTATACTACCCTTAAAATGACTGAGAATCTCGGTGACGATGAAACCGAAGGTATCGCGTCGATCCCGCGCCTGATCGAGGGCGTCAAAATCGGCATAACTATCCGTGAAAAAGAAAACAACTTTAAGGTTTCCGTCCGCACTAACGGCGGCGTGGACGCGTGTAATTTCTGTGAACGCTTCGGCGGAGGCGGTCACGCTGAAGCTGCCGGGTGTTCCTTAAAGGGCAGCTTGGAGGAAGTTATTGAAAAGCTGAAATCAGCGGCGGAAGAAGTCTTATGAACGGTGTTTTACTGATTGATAAGCCGAAGGAGCACACCTCTTTTGACGTTGTCGCAATTGTCAGACGGCTAATATCTCAAAAAAAGATAGGTCATACGGGAACTCTCGACCCAAACGCGACGGGAGTTCTTCCTATTTTAATAGGAAACGCGACTAAAGCTCAGGATATTATCCCGAACCATGATAAAGAATATATCGCCGGTTTTCAGCTCGGTATTACCTCCGATACTCTTGATATTTGGGGCGAGATCAAAGAAAATTCAGCTCCTTCGGTAAAGAGAGCCGAGCTTGAAAAAGCGCTTGAAAGCTTCCGCGGTGAAATAGACCAGATTCCGCCGATGTATTCTGCGGTTCAAATCAAAGGACAGCGCCTCTATGACTTAGCGCGACAGGGCATCGAGGTTGAACGAAAACCCCGCAGAGTCACAATATATGAACTGGTTTTACTGAATTATGATGAGGATAAATCCGGCGGAACCCTGAAAATATACTGTTCAAAGGGCACATATATCCGCTCTCTTATTGACGATATCGGAAAACTGCTCGGCACGGGCGCGGTTATGACCTCTCTCGACAGGACCAGGGCATGCGGCTTTAATAAGAAAGATTGTATCCCTCTCGAAAAACTGAGAGCTCTCTCCCCCGCTGAAATTGAGCTGAGTCTTAGCTCTACGGAAAGCTTATTTCTAAATTATCCCGAGCTTGATATTAGCAAGGCTCAGGCAAAAAGATTCTCTAACGGCGGCGCCCTCGATATAAACCGCACCTCACTTAGAAACAAATCCGTTACCGAGGGTAAGATTTTCCGCATAAAAAATTCGGAGACATTTTACGGTCTCGGAACAGTAAAGGATAACTTAATAAAAATATATAAGCACTTCTGAAAAGCGCTTATTTAAAAGTAACGCCCGGCATTTGCCGGGCGTTTTCTTTATTTCTTATAATACTTCTCGCCTGTTTTTGAGTTATGCTTTACAAACGCGAGGTATTTTTGGATAGCTGTACAATCCTTAATCGTGATTTTCTCATCTCCGTCAACATCGGAAACAACCTGATACTCAGCGCTTATCTTTCTGATTTTCGCGACGTGCTTCTGTATAGCGGTTCCGTCCTTGATGTTGATAAACTTATCGCCGTTGGCGTCGCCGTAAAGCATATACTCGGGCTCGGTCGTTTCGGCAGCAGTTGTTGTTTCGGTCGGGGCTGTTTCTGCCGAGGTAGAAGCAGTTTCAGTCTCGGAAGGTTTTTCTTCATGACTTTCAGGATAATAAGTGTTCTCATTACCTGATATAACAACGTGGTTATCATAATGTCCGAGTACCGCATACTCGATCTTGATCGCTGATTTCCATTCTTCGCCCTCGTATACGTTATACGCCAGGTTCATAACCTTATCAGCACTGAGCTTCGGCACGCTTGCTGTGTACAGATTCACTCCTTCCTTAGTAATAGGAGTCTTAATCAAATCGAGCTCAACAAACTGATTATCGGGATAGGTAGTATATGAAACGGTGTATCTGCTCTTTGTCTGCTCTTGCTCCTTTGTCGGGAGATAGTAGAAATTATAATACTCGGGAGCTGTTGTCAGCTCGGCTGCTGTTGTGGTTTCGGGTTCTGTTTCGGTTACTGTCTGTGAAGCTGTTATGGGCGCCGTTGTCGGTGTGGCAGCCGACGAGGTTTCCGGTACCGCCGTAGTTGTCGGTGCGGCTGTTTCGGGTTGAGTTGTTTCGGTCGCCTTAGTAGTCTGCGGAGCAGTCGTCGTTTCGACGGGCCTTGTTGTTTCCGTCGGTTTTACTGTTTCTGTAGGTTTAGTTGTTTCAACAGGCTTCGTAGTTTCGGTAGGCTTCTCTGTTTCAGTCGGCTTGGTTGTGGTTTCCTCGGTCGCCGTTGATGTTTCGGTAACCGTTTCGGTTACTGTCGTCGGTTCGGTTGTTTCGGAAACAGTAACGGTAGTATACGGCTTTTCTTCCGTCCAGTATTCAACCAGCCATTTCTGTTTTCCGTCAACTTCTTCCTGCTTGATCGGGAAGTAGCCTGTTACCGTTTTATCGTATTCGATATCTACTGTCTGCTGTAAACTCTCTGCGCTTTCGCCGTTAGAGAAAATTATCCTGTCATATTCAGCGTTAAATTCTGCTAAATACTGACTTTCATTATAGTCGTTTTTCTGAGTTTCCGTTAACTGTACTCCGGGCCAATCCGCGTTTCTGATATTATCATCAGTGCTGTTCCATGCGTACAGGTAAACCTTGCCCCAGTTCTGGTTATCCGTAAACATCAGTTTAACCGTTTCGGGAGGTGCTGTTGTGGTTTCGGGCGCCGTGGTGGTCTCGGGTGCGGCGGTAGTTTCGGGAGGCGCTGTTGTTGTCTCGACAGGTAGCGTAGTAGTTTCTTCAGCAGTCGTTGTTTCTGTGGCAGTGGCGGGAGTATCGGGTTCTCCGGATACCGCGGTGCCTCCTGTAAGTACGGTTCTTACATTGAATCCGGCTGCGTTGATTTCAATTACTTCGCCGTTCAAAATATAATTTGTACGGGCGTTAATATCAACTATCTCTTCGCCGTCATCGTTTATCTTCGTACCGATTCCGTACAGTCCGTCAATATCAAATATAATAGTTTCGTCGGAGGATATGTCGGAGGATATATTGAAATGGAAGGCAAGAAGCATTCCCTCCGTTTTATAATCCGCATAGCTGTAATCGCTCGGGTTGGGGTAATAAATACAGGAATAATGTCCCTTTGAGGAGTCATAATTACCCATCAGGTTCATATCGGCATCCTTCATATTAGCACCGAGCTCTACACCTTTTCTGTTTTTGACGGAAATCGCGTTTTTATCATAGTATAAAAATACGGTTCCGTCGTACATATACTCGTCGGCTCTTACATAATAAACTAAATCAAAGGAGTCGCCCGCCTTATATCTTCTCGCAAAATCAGGGAACACTTTCTGCTTACTTTTAACAGTGATAACGTATCCTTCGGGTGCAGTTGTAGTTTCTTCGGCAACAGAGGATTCATCGGTTGTTGCAGTTTCAAAACCTGTATCCGAGACGTTTTCCGATGTTTCTTCGGGTGCTGTCGGATTTGTTTCGGGCTCATCAATATAACCTACAACATTCCATTTCTGTTTTCCGTCGACCGTAATAAGCTCTTTCGGATAATATCCGGTAATGCTTCTGTATGTTATATCTATTGTCTGCTGAAGAGTTTCTTCTCCCTCTCCGTTTGAGAAAACGATCCTGTCATAAGCCGAGTCAACATACGCGTAATACATCATTTCACCGTAATAGTTGAGTCCCTTTGTTTCGGTGAGCTCAACTCCGGGCCAATCCGCGTTTCTGATATTATCATCAGCGCTGTTCCATGCGTACAGATATACTTTTTCCCAGTTCTGATTATTAGTGAATAAAAGAGTTGTTGTGCCTGACGGCTCCGATACGGTCGCCGTTTCGGAAGGTTCAAAAGCAGTTGTGGTTTCTTCTTCGGTGGAGGTTACCGGTTCGGTTGTTTCGGGCTCGGTTTCATCCCCGGCCTCCGTTCCGCCGGTAAGCTCCGCTCTTACGCTGAAGCCCGAGGCGTTTTCGGTAACTATCTGTCCTGAGTGGATATATTTGGTGCCGGCGTTTACGTCAATTACTTCGTCGCCGTCCTCTATCTTCGTTCCAATTCCGTATAAGCCGTCGATATCAAAGCTTA
>CAZERR010000001.1:18471-30711 GCA_964514785.1 uncultured Ruminococcus sp.
TAGCCGTCCTTATGGGTTGTAGGTTCGGTTGTGTTTATTTCTGTATCGGTTTCGGATGAAACGGGTGTTGTCTCGGTAAAGGGCTCTACCCTCCATTTTTCCTTTCCGTCTTCGGTAACTGTTTCTACCGGATAGTAGCCGTCTACGGTACTGTCGTAGGCGATATCTACCGTCTGCTGCAGATTATCTCCTTCACCGCCGTTTGAGAATACAATACGGTCATATCTCGACTCGATATGCGCCTCATAACGAGGTTCGTTATAGCTGTTTACATCTTTTTGTGTAAGCTCTACTCCGGGCCAATTTGCGTTTCTGATATTATCATCAGCGCTGTTCCACGCATAAACGTATACCTTATCCCAGTTTTGGTTATTTGTGAACATAAGGGTCGTTATCTCATATGTTGCGGGTGCGGTCGTGGTTTCAGAAACGGTATCTGTTTCCGGAGAGGTCGTTGTTTCGGGGACTGTTGTTTCCGTAATTGTTTCTGTTTCGGGTTCCGTTGCATCGGTTGCTGTCGTTACGGTCGTTGTCTGAGTTTCGGGTAAGGTTGTTTCTGTTGCCTCTTGTGTTGTTGTCGGTTCGGCTGTTGTAGTTGGAGCGGCAGTTTCGGTAGCTGTTTCGGTTGCCGGCGCAGTTGTTTCCTGCTCAATCTCCGTTCCGCCGGTGAGCTCCGCTCTTACGCTGAAGCCCGAGGCGTTCTCGGTAACTATCTGACCGTTTTGGATATAATCTGTTTTCGTGTTGACATCGACTTCTCCTTCGGGGTCATCTCCGACCGTACCGATTCCGCATAAACTGTCAATATCAAAATTGATAACCTGGTCGCTGTTAATATTTTCCGCAAGCGTAAAACGGAATGTGATCAGAACATCCTCATTGCGGTAATTTCCGTAGCTGTAACTGCCGTTAGGATTATAAACACAGGAATATCGGTTATTTACGCTGTCATAGTTAGCCATAATATTAGTTCCGGCTTCCTGCATTTTTTCGCCTAATACGGCTCCGTGTTTTACCGAAATTGAAAGCGCAGTTTTATCATAATGCATATAAACCGAACCGTTATACATAAACTTATCTGCCCTAACAATATATCTCAAGTCAAAACTGTCTCCGGGCTGATAGGTTTTTGTTACGCTTGAAAAAGCATTTTGAGCACTTTCAACCGTAATTTTATATCCGTCATTCGTCGCCGAAGCGGAAAAAGGAGCGGTTGAAATCATAGTTGTACATATTAAAATGAACGATACAAATATAGCGAGGGGTTTCTTTAAACTTTTCATTGTTCTCCTCCCGATTATTTTTCCTTGTCCTTTCATTGTACAATATATGGATATAATTGTAAACAGATTTTTATATATTTTACTATTTAACAGAGTATATTTTACTAAGTGTTTTTTTACAAAAACGGGGCGGCTCGTTTGAGCCGCCCCAAAGGGTTAATTTTATTATTTTACCGTTACCTTGACCTTGCTGTAAAGTCCGTTCTGAGCATAAACGTAGATATACGCCGTGCCTTTCTTTTTAGCGGTGATCTTACCCTTTCCGCTTACCTTCGCAATCTTTTTATTTGTGCTTTCGTACTTAATATTGCGGTGGCGTCTTACTGTCTTTGACTTCGATTTCGGAATCTGTTTAGCGGAAATCTGAGCGGTCTTTCCCTTCTTTAAGGAAACGCTCTTGGTTTTCACGGTTATGGACTTATCGTTTCCGTGTTTACCGCCTGTTGTTACGATATGAACATTCTTGGAGGAGGTGATTACCTTCTTATTCTTATCGAGAGCAATAACCATATATTTATAGTATGTACCCTTCTTGAGCTTCTTCTGAGTATAAGAGTTTCCGGTTAAGCTCTTGATCTTCTTAAACGGAGGTACACTGCCCTTCTTGGTTCCGCACTTGGAGCCGTAGAGCACATAGTACTTCGCGCCTTTAACCTTATTCCATATAACGGTAATCGTCTTGTTCTCAACCTTCTTCTGTCTTAAGCAGAGCAGGTTGAATATACTTCCCTTAACGTCATCTTCTGTCTTCTGCTTGGTGACGAATTTATCGACCTGTTTCTCGGAAACACCCTTCTTGATTTCGTCTATCGGAGCCTTCTCGTCCGCATCGCCGCCGCCGATTGCATTATCGGTCGGTTTCTGAGTCACAGGCTGAGTAGCGGGATCGGTGTTGACAGGAGCGGTGGTCGCGTTCGGGTCGGTCGTAGCAGGCGCGGTGGTCGCGTTAGGATCTGCCGTTGTATAAGGAATAGTCGGAACAACGGGAAGTATGGGATAGAGCGTTGTTTCCTGTGTGCTTTCTGTAGCTGTAGTAGCTTCCGTAGCGTCTGTTGTTACCTCGGGAGAAGTCGTTGCTTCGGGTGCGGTTGTATCGGATGTAGTTCCCTCTGCGCCTGAGGTAGTTGATTCTGTCGCGTCGGTAGTTGCTTCGGGAGCTGTCGTAAACGAAGTATCACGGGTGGGATCCGTGGTTTCGGCAGGCTCGGTTGTTGAGCCGGGTATTGTTCCGCCTGTTACGTCCTGATTTCCATGCTGATTAAAGCTGGAAGGCTCAGTTCCGTTGTTTCCGGTTTCCTGAGAGTCCGGAGTAACATCGGTTTTTACTCTTATATAATCGGGGAAATCATAGAACCAATCATAATTTCCGTATTCTTTTTCGGTAACGGGAAGAAGCATATCAAGACTGTAGTTTGACGGTCCGTGAAGGATAAAATATTCCTTACCGTTTATTTCAACAGTGTCTCCCTCATTATAGTCGAAAATATCCGCCAGCGGCTGGTTGTTAGTATCATCATAGTGAATATTATCAACCGCGTGCAGGCTTGTTCCGCCTTCTCCGGTGTGCTTGTATTTATCGTACTCGCCGGTTATGAGTTCCTGAATATAAAACGGAACTTTCTCCTGTTTATATCTGTAATGTAAGTTTAAATTATAAAAGTTGTCGCCGCTGAATTCCATAAATCCAACAGTAGCTGCAACCTCATATCTATGAGTCTGATCATTATACGAAATAGGATAGGCCTTTCCCATATATGATCCTTTTTCTTCCGAAGATAAAGAGTCAACATCAACGTCGGTCACATACATAAGCCCGTTATTATAATTATCGACGATATATCCTTCCTTCTTAACCATTTCTCCTGAAGCATCGTCGTAATCATAATACTCTATCGTTTCTTTTTCATTTCCCGGCTGAGTTTCAAAGAAAAAGCCTTTTTCAAATATCTGATCCTCGGTCATCGGGTCCTCGTTAAAGGTAGGATCGGGTATATATCCGCCTAATTTTTCATTATATACGAATTTTTCTACCTTAAATACCTCTTTGTTGACGCCTTTTTTTCCTGTTGCGGGATCTATTTCATCACCGTTTTCGTCTTCAAAAAACTTCATTCCGAGAGAAGTTGCCGAGTATTTATTATTCATTCCCGCGGTAGTTCCGGGCTGCTGATTTACTGAGCCTAACTCATAGCCGTGCTCAACACGGTTGCCTAAGCGCGCTCCGGGGATCCTTACGGTAACCTCATTCTCGATCTGTCTGCCGTTAAAATCGGTGATTTTTTTCTCTCCGTCGGAGAAAAGAGTATCCTTGTCGGAATGATCGACATCGGTAAAAACTATTGCGCTTCCGCAGCTTAAGAATTTTACGGTATGAACGCTTGCGTCAACGTGCAGGGTACAATCAGCCCCTCTGCCGTTGAAAACAATAGCCGCCTCGTGGTTTCTTGACGGATTAATCGTGATCTTACCTGTGCCGGTAAAAGTAAGCCTGGTATCGTAGTCGTCACACTGAGCAATTAACCTTGAGAAAATTACGGTTCCTACTACCTGAATTTTAAAGTCCTCACCCATCATACTGAATTCAAGGCGAAGGTCGGGACGGTTAAATTCGGTAAGAGTAAGCGTGTTTGTTGATTTATCGTAGGTCGCGCCCTCCAGCGAATAGTTCATCTCGGTGTTATCCTTAAATATAGGATATTTCGCCGGGGTATCGAGCATCGGGTCATCCTCAATGAAGTAGATGGAGGCTAAGTAACCGTATGCGTCCTGCAATTCGCTTGGCCCGTTAGCTGCGTTTGCAGTAATAGTAAATAATGACAGCATCATCATTATTGCCAATATAACAGATATAGTTTTTTTCATTGTTATCTCTCCCTCCTATATCCTTAGACTTTCATTGTACAATATTTATAAAAAAATGTAAATAATTTTTCCTGATTTATTTAATATAAAGGGGCAAAAACCAAAAAAAGCGGAAGCTTTGTGAGTAGATCTCACTTTGCTCCGCTTTTCTTATCAGTTATTTTCAAACCAGAATTCTTTATAATCGTGCAAATTCCAGTCGTCCTCTATATTCGACGCAGCCGGCATTGTGCGGAACAAAACGGTCGCTTTTCCGTTTTGGGCAATTTCCTTATCATAGAGATAAATACTGTCCTCGTACCAGAAACAATGCTCATCATAATTTATCGTATCAACAAAAAGGTTTCCGAAAAAATTTACGTCGTCGCTTGAGTAGCCGCCTGATACAACCGCCATTATTCCGCAGACTGTCATAACCTTATTCTTCATATTCCTGATTGTGTTGAATTTATCTACGGTTATTCCGCAGCCGACGTTAACGAGCTCGCCGCTTTCGTCCTCCTCGGTAGCGGTCAGAACAATTTCTCCGCTGTCGAGGTAATAATAGTTATAATCCTTGCCGTTTGACTGCTTTTCCGTGGCTTTTTTCTTCCATTTATTATATGGATAGTCGTCGTATTCTCCGCCGAGCTTTACATACACGCTGTTGAACGCATCAGTGTATTTTTTCAGACCGAATTTATAAGTCATTCCCGTTTCATTATCATTTTCGATAAAGTTGTCTTTTTCGCGCGAGGGATAGTTTGCTTCATCCTCGGTAGCTCCCTTAGGGAGTTTTTTTGCGGTTTCCTTTTTTCCGCATGACGCGGTGAAAACGACGAGAATCATCACTAAAATTATTGCCAGTGCTCTTTTCATAGTCCTAATTCCTTCAATCTTCGGTTTAATCTCGATACCGGAAGTCCGACAACATTGTTGTAGTCGCCGATTATCTTCTCGGCAAAAAGCCCGGCTTTTCCCTGAATTCCGTAAGCTCCCGCCTTATCGCACCATTCGCCGGATTTAAGATAGGTTTCGATCTCTCTATCGCTAAGCTCATAGAAAACAACCTCGGTAACCTCGCTGAAAGAATGTGCCTCTCCCCTATATACCGCGCTCACTCCGGTAATAACCTTATGAGATTTTCCGCTGAGCTTTCTGAGCATTTTTTTCGCCTCAGTCTTATCAGCAGGCTTTCCGAGGATCTCTCCGTCGATAACGACCGTTGTATCGCTTCCGATAACGAGCGCTTCGGGATATTTTTCGGCAATAAACCGCGCTTTCTTTTCGGCAAGATAACCGGCAGCGCTTTCGGCAGAAATATTCCCCGGGATGCTTTCGTCAACATCAGCGGGAATAATATCAAATTCATCAAACAATATTTTTAACAGCTCTCTGCGTCTTGGAGACGCGGACGCAAGAATAATTTTCATATCTTCTCCGTTTTTTAAGAGTACATTATCGGTATATTAATATGGTAAGCAGGGTAACCCTGCTTACCATCCTTATCCTTTATTCTTCAGTTTCCAAAGTATCCGGTTCCGCCTCGGGTTCGGAATTGTCGGCGGGCTTTTCGGTTTCCTCGTCCTCATCATGAGGCAGGTGCGCAAACGATACAACGCGGTTATCGCCGTTGATCCTCATAAGAGTTACACCCTTACTCGGGCGTGCGCAGATCCTTACATCACCGGCGTTGATACGGATAACAACACCCTCCTCGCTGATGAGGATAATATCGTCATCGCGATTTATAACGCTGATTCCGGCAACCATTCCGTATTTTGCGACATGATAGTTTCTGAGACCCTTACCGCCTCTTGACTGAACCCTGTAGTTATCGGGGTTGCTCAGACGGCCGTAGCCTGTTTCGGAAACGGTAAGCACAAGCGCGTTTTCATCAATAACGCTCATTCCGACAATGGTATCGCCTTCGCTGAGCTTCATAGCTTTTACACCGCGCGCCTGACGTCCCATAGGACGGACGTCGGTTTCCTTAAAGCGGATCGACATACCCTCGCGGGTAGCGATAATAATCTCGTCCTCGCCGCCGGTCATTCTTACCCACGCGAGCTCGTCGCCTTCATTTAAATCGAGTGCGATAAGACCGCCCTTGCGCGCTGTGTTATATGCATTTAGCGCTATACGTTTTATTATACCGTATTTAGTAACCATAATAAGGTATTTATCTTCCTCGAATTCCTTAACCGGAATCATAGATGTTACCTTTTCGTCGGTCGCTATCGGGAGAATATTAGCTATATTCATACCCTTGCTTTGACGGGTACCTTCGGGGATTGCGTAGCATTTTATCCTGTAAACCCGTCCTTTATCCGTAAAGAAAAGAATATAATTGTGAGTATTACAGATAAACATTTCGGTCGCAACGTCCTCCTCTCGGGTGGACATTCCCTTGACTCCCCTGCCGCCGCGGTGCTGGATCGTATATTCATCCTCGGCGATCCTCTTAACGTAACCGAAGCGAGTAATGGTAACAACACAGTCCTCCTCCGGAATAAGGTCCTCAATATCAACCTCTCCGCTGATGTGACAGATTTCAGTACGTCTCGGGTCGGCGTATTTATTGCGAAGCGCAATCGCCTCCTCCTTAACCTTTTCGAGCAGGAGGTGGTGGCTTCCGAGAAGCTCGGTAAATTCTTTGATCTTAGCGAGAAGCGCAGCGATTTCATCCTCGATTTTACCGCGTTCCATATTGGTAAGCTGACCGAGGCGCATCTGTACTATAGCCTGAGCCTGAACCTCGTCAAGACCGAAGCGTTCCATTAAGTTTATCTTAGCGGTAGCGGTATCCTTGCTGGCGCGGATAATCTTAATTACCTCATCGATATTGTCGATGGCGATTTTCAAGCCTTCTAAAATATGACAGCGCTCCTGAGCTTTCTTTAAATCAAACTGAGTTCTTCGGGTGATGATTTCAACCTGGAAATCTATATAATGCTCAAGACATTCCTTCAGATTTAAAATCTTCGGCTCGCCGTTGACGATCGCGAGAAGTATCGCGCCAAAGGTAGTCTGGAGCTGAGTATATGAGAACAGCTGATTGAGCACAATCTGCGGCGAAGCGTCGCGGCGAATATCGATTTCAATATGCATACCGTTACGGTCGGAATGATCCTCGATATTCGTAATACCCTCGAGCTTTTTATCCTTAACCAAATCGGCGATATGCTCGATAAGGCGCGCCTTGTTTACGCCGTAAGGAAGCTCGGTAACAATAATTTTAAAGCGGTTGTTTTTCGCTTCGATAATCTCGGTCTTTGCGCGAACGATGATTTTTCCGCGACCGGTAGCGTAAGCGGCTTTTATTCCGCTTCTTCCCATAATGATTCCGCCTGTCGGGAAGTCGGGACCCGGAATACATTCCATAATTTCAGCGATCTCCGCGTCCGGATTTTCTATAAGAAGGTCTATTGCGTCGATTACCTCGCCTAAATTATGGGGAGGGATATTCGTTGCCATACCTACTGCGATACCGCTGGAGCCGTTTACGAGAAGATTCGGGAAGCGGCTCGGAAGTACTGTTGGTTCCTCAAGACGGTCATCGTAGTTCGGCACGAAATCAACCGTCTTTTTTTCGATATCGGTAAGCATTTCGGTGGAAATCTTACTCATACGAGCCTCGGTATATCTGTACGCCGCGGGCGGGTCGCCGTCCACGGAACCGAAGTTACCGTGACCGTCTACGAGCATATATCTCATAGAGAAATCCTGAGCAAGACGAACCAGCGCGTCATATACTGAAGCGTCGCCGTGGGGATGGTAAGCACCAAGCACGGCTCCGACTGTATCGGCGCACTTATGATAAGGCTTATTAGGCTCTAACCCTCTCTCATACATTGTATATAATATACGTCTGTGTACCGGTTTAAGACCGTCGCGCACATCAGGCAGCGCTCGGCTTACGATTACCGACATTGAGTAGTCAAGAAAGGACTGTTTCATTTCCTTCTCGACGTCGACGTCTATAATTCTTCCTCCGATTTCCTTTATCTCGTTTTCATTATTCAAAATCATTCACCTCTTGAATTATACGTTTACTCTCTATCCTGTATCAATTAAAATGTTGCCTTTATCTTTTCATACAATTCGGGCATTCTCTTTTTCAGACTTACGGGGCGGAAGGTTTTGCTGTCGATAATTCCGTGCTCCGTTGTGCCGTAGCCGAGCTCTTCCTGAGAACCGTCGGGATTTATCTTCTTTACGGTGTAGGTAAACTGAATATGCGCTGCTTTCAGCTCCAGCGCCCAAGTACGGACGACTATCTCATCCTCATAACGGGCGGGGCGGTCAAAATGACAGCTTAAATTCGTTACAGGGAAAAGTATTCCCGCTTCTTCGATTTCGCTGTACGAAATCCCGAAGCTTTTAATATAATCGGTTCTTCCTATCTCGTACCACACGGGGTAATTGGAATGATGAACTATTCCCATACGGTCTGTTTCTGCGTAGCGTACTGTAAAATAAGATCTTGTATGCATAATATATCCTCTGATTAAATATCAAGATTTTGAACAAACTTAGCGTTTGTTTCGATAAATTCTCTTCTCGGCTCAACCTTATCCCCCATAAGGATACTGAAGGTTTCGTCCGCCGCCTCGGCGTCGCTGAGCTGAACCTTAAGCATAAGACGGCTTTCGGGGTTCATTGTGGTTTCCCACAGCTGTTCCTTATCCATCTCACCTAAACCTTTATATCTCTGGATCTCGGTTTTTCCTTCTATTTCCGAGAGAATCCGGTCTCTTTCAATATCGGAATAAGCGTATCTGTGTTCCTTGCCTTTAGTTACCCTGTAAAGCGGAGGCTGAGCGATATAGATATGGCCTTCCTCGATAAGCGGACGCATAAAACGGAAGAAGAATGTCAGAAGAAGCGTTCTGATATGCTGACCGTCGACGTCCGCATCCGCCATAATAATAACTTTTCCGTATCTCAGCTTAGTAATATCGAAGTCCTCGCCGATACCTGTACCGAGCGCGGTAATTACGGGAGTGAGCTTATCGTTTCCGTAGACCTTATCAAGTCTTGCTTTTTCAACATTGAGCATTTTACCCCATAGCGGAAGGATCGCCTGAATTCTTCTGTCTCTGCCGCCTTTTGCGGAACCGCCCGCGGAATCTCCCTCGACGATAAATATCTCGGTTTCGGAGCTGTCCTTTGACTGACAGTCGGCAAGCTTACCCGGAAGCTGAGCGCTTTCGAGAGCTGATTTTCTTCTTACGCTCTCTCTCGCTTTTCTCGCTGCCTCGCGCGCTCTCGCGGAAGCGAGCGCTTTTTCGAATATCGCTTTTGCAACGGCAGGATTTTCCTCAAGGAAAACGGCAAGCTTATCGCTAATGAGCTTGTCCACCATTGTTCTTACTTCGGTATTACCGAGCTTAGCCTTAGTCTGACCCTCAAACTGAGCTTCCTTGACCTTAACGCTGATTACGGCGGTAAGACCTTCTCTTACATCCTCACCGGAAAGGTTCTTATCGTTTTCCTTAAGTTTATTAAACTTACGGGCATAATCGTTCATTACCCTCGTGAGCGCTCTTTTAAAGCCTTCCTCGTGAGTACCGCCGTCAACGGTGTGGATATTATTCGCAAACGACAGCATAAGCTCGTTATAGCTGTCGGTATACTGCATAGCTACTTCAACGGTAACGGTATCCTCGGGGTTTTTTGAGGCGAAGTAAATAACCTCGGGGTGGATAGCGTCAACATGCTTTTTCTTATTTATATACTCAACGAAGCTTGAAATACCACCCTCGTACAGGAAGTTTTTCTGAATAACGTTCTCTGTTCTTTCGTCGCGAAGCTCGATATGAACTCCGGCGTTGAGAAAAGCCTGTTCTCTTAAACGCTTTTCAAGGATCTCGTACTCGTAAACCGTAGTTTCCTTAAAAATCTTCGCGTCAGCCTTAAAGCGAACCTCGGTGCCCTTAACTGTGCTCTTGCCTATTTTCTTAAGGTCACAAACGGTTTTTCCTCTTTCGTAGCGCTGGAAGTAGATATCCTCTCCGTCGCAAACCTTGACCTCTACCCATTCGGAAAGAGCGTTAACTACCGAGGCGCCTACACCGTGGAGACCGCCGGATACCTTATATCCGCCGCCGCCAAACTTACCTCCGGCGTGGAGTACGGTAAATACGAGCGTAACGGCGGGAACGCCGGTTTTCTCATTGATACCTACGGGAATACCTCGTCCGTTATCGTTTACTCTTATTACGTTATCCTTTTCTATTACAACGTCGATTTTCGAACAATAACCCGCCAGCGCCTCGTCAATAGAGTTATCAACGATCTCATAAACGAGATGATGAAGTCCTCTCGGCCCTGTTGAGCCTATGTACATGCCCGGGCGTTTACGAACCGCCTCGAGCCCTTCAAGCACCTGTATATCATCGGCGCCGTAATCGTTTTCGACTTTTGAAACCTTTACTTCTTCGTTATCCATCAAATTACCTCCAAAAAGAACATTTACTTATTCGCTTTTCTTTCTCTTGTTTTTACGGAGCGTTTCATTTTACCATTTTGCTCCGTTATTGTTTTTGACGGTATTTCCTTTTCAAAAACACCTGAGATTTTTTTATAATCCGTAAAATACGGACTTAATATCATAAACAATATAACTGTTGCTATGCTTATAACTGTTATCGGTACAACCGAGGTTATGAAATCGGCGGTTAAATTTAAAATCAGTATATTAACCGTTACCGCCAACGCGGTCAGTATAAGCCCTAAAACTATATAACCTTTTAATTTAGACTTTTTTATTAAATTTTTACAGTGATAACACTTTATTACTTTTATATTATTATTGTTTTTTACATCGCGGTATCTGTAAATAGTATTACAGTAAGGACAGGTTGGCAGCTTAAACATAGTTAGAACTTTCTGTTGGCTGTATATTTTGAGCCGTCCGGTTTTTCATTGATTTTTCTTTCGCGTCTCGGAACATATACTGCCGCTTCGTCGTCATAATTATCTCTCGATTCATAGTCATACTGACTTCGGCTCGGAGTTTTAACCTTTCTTAAGGGCTCGCTTGAGGATGAAGCGTGAGCCTCGGTAACGTCTTTGATTATAGGAACGTAGTTCTTATCCGCAACCTTCGTTTGTCCGATATCTTCAGCAGGTTCGGTATTATTCTTAGCTATTGTTGAATTACGCTTTTCTTTTATCTGATCGAATATATCCTTATTAAAGGTAAAGGTTTTTGAAAAATCATCCTCGTCAGCATCGGAAATATTATCATAATCGTAGTCGTATTCATATTCCTCGCTATATGTAGAGTCTTCCCTGTACTTTTTAAGCGGTACAAATCTGATAAACAGCGGAGTCATAAAATAGAATATCGTCAAAATAATTGCCGTGATTATCACGCCGAGAAAATTATTATAATTTCCCGAGCCGAACCATACTATCATAAACATCAGAACAATCAGTACCACAGCGATAAAGGCGATAATAAGTCTGAAATCCGTCTTTATTTTACTTTCCTTTTTACAGCGGGTACAAGTATGAAGTCCTCTTTTTTTCTCGTGGAATGTTGAGAAATATGTTATTCTTCTCCCGCAATAAGGACAATGTTTTCCCATTTTTATATCTCCTCGTCTGTCCGCGCAGCTCTTTTTCTATCCTCATATCCCGACCGGATCCTAAACTGAAAATATGAGTTCTGCTTTAGACTATTTACTGAATTTTTATTTTGCGTTACTTATAATTCTTCGGTAAAGCGTTTGCGCCGATATCTGGCTTAAAAAAACCTTCTTTATATTATCTTCTTTAAATATAATAAAGGATTTCGGCAGTTCATAGCTTACGTTAACTACCTCTCCCCTTTTTTCGGCTTTTGCAAGAAAATCACGCGTATGCTTGGATATAGTGCTGTTATCCAGGTCAAATATTCCTATAATATTTTCGGTTCGGATAACTGTTTTTTCCCCCAGGTGAAGATACATCAGCTTATTTTTCCTTCTTCTATCAAAAAGCTTTTTCCGGACTTTAATATTTCGTCCTCTTGAATTTCGCAGGTAGTAATAAAAACCTGATACTCTTTTATTTTACTGAGTAAAAAATCCCTTCTCTTTTTATCGAGCTCGGAGAGTACGTCATC
>CAZERR010000001.1:30721-57280 GCA_964514785.1 uncultured Ruminococcus sp.
CGTCATCCAGCAAAATTACAGGATTTTCCCCCATCAGCGTACTTAAAACCTTTGCTTCTGCCAGTTTCAGGGATAAAACAGCGCTGCGCTGCTGACCCTGGGACGCGAAAATCTTAGCTTTTCTCTCATTTATAATTATACTGAAATCATCCCTGTGAGGGCCGATATTCGTAAATCCGCTGTTTATATCATCCTTAATTGATTTTTTTAAGGATTCATACATTTTATTATATATCTTTTCCTCATTATCTCCGTATACAGCTGCGCAATTTGAATTATAAATAATATCCAGCTTTTCACTGTTATCGGAAATGCCGAGGTGATATTTCCCCGCGTCCTTTTTAAGCTTGTCTATATAGGATAATCTTTGATAAATTATCTTCGCACCCAGTAAGCAAAGGGTTTCGTCCCATATAGATAAGGTAGATTTAAGCTCAGGATGTCGGAAAATATCCTTTAAAAGAGCATTTCTCTGATTTAGAGTCTGATTATACTTAGAAATAGTCACGGCGTTTCTCAGTTTTTCCCTGCAAATAGCTCCGTCAATAAATCTTCTCCTTGCCGACGGCCCTCTTTTAACAAGAGTCAGATCCTCAGGGGAAAAAACCACCGCGTTGAATTTTTCGATAAGCGCAGCCGAAGAACCTTTTTTTACTCCGTTAATTACTACCTCTTTTTTATTGCCGTTAAAAATAATCTCGGCTTCCTGTTCCCTGTTCTGTGAGAAGAAGGAGGCTTTAATTTTCGCAAACTTTTCTCCGAATTTTATAAATTCGTTTTCCTTAGATCCCTTAAAGCTGTGCCCTCCGCAGAAAAGCCATAGCGCTTCTATGATATTTGTTTTTCCCTGAGCGTTATTTCCGTGAATAACGTTGATTTTTTCGCAGGGTATAATTTCACCGTCGGCGAGGTTTCGATAATTTTTAAAACTCAAACTTTTTATAAACAAATCTTTTCCCTCACTTACGGTAACAGGAGTAATCCTATCCACGCTCTAAACGGAGAAATTTACCTTACCTATTTTTTAACAAAGAAAAGGAGGAAAGCTGTCCGGTATAACCGAGGTTCGTATTATTTTACCCTGCCGTCCGGAGAATATTATACTAAAACAACTTCTATTTCTTTTCCGTCGAATTTTACAACGTCTCCGTTTTTTATCTTTTTTCCTCGCATTGTGCAAACTTCACCGTTAAGCTCGACCTCACCGTTTTGTATAACAACCTTGGCGTGACCTCCTGTCATACAAAGCCCGGAAAGTTTAAGCAAATCCTGGAGCTTAATAAATTCACCGTTTATCTTTATTTTTTCTCTACGCATTTGCAAGCCTCATAGGTACTACAAGACTTATAAAGCTGTCGCCCGATACAGGTCTTATGATCATCGGAGAAAGACTTCCGTTAAGAGAAATTTTAATCTCATCTGAATCAACATTTCTTAAAGCATCGAGAAGATAACGGTTATTAAATCCGATTTCTACATCTTCTCCGTTTATAGGAACGGAGAGAACGTCGTTAGCCTTACCTATTGAAGATGAACACGAAAGCTTTATTTCATCTCCCGAGAAATTACATCTTATGGGGCTTTGAAGCTTATCTCCGTTTAAAAGCGACATACGGTCTACAGAACTTATGAGAAGTCTTGTATTTACCGTTAATTCTGTTTTCGCTGTTTTCGGAATAGTGCTGTTATAATCAAGGAAAGTACCCTCTATCAGTCTAGAAATTATACTGTACTCCCCTATTTTAAATATAATGTTTCTCTGGCCTACGCTGATATATACCTTTTCCTCATCGCTGCCGGAAATTTTTAAAACCTCCTGCTGGGTTTTTCCCGGAACAACAAACTGAGTGTTAATATCGCTGTCGATAGCCTCCTGACGAATCGCCATTCTGTAACCGTCAATAGCAACGATCTTAAATATCTTATTTTCAATCTCAAAAAGAGATCCGGTATAAATAGGCTTTGAGTTATTATCGGATACGGCGTAAACCGTCTGTCTTATCATTTCTTTCAATAAATCATTTTCTACCTCAAACCCTTCTGTTTCCTCAAAAGCGGGAAGGTCGGGATATTCGGAGGAATTCATTCCGACAATCTGATACTCGGCGTGACCGCTTGTAATATAAGTTATCATCCTGTCGTCGGTTTCTATACAAACAACCTCCTCGGGAAGCTTTCTGACTATTTCGGAAAAATACTTAGCGCTTACGACTATCTCACCCTGCTGTGAAATCGACGCGTCTATATTTGTATTAATTCCGATTTCAAGGTCATAGCCCGAGATATTGAGCTTTGAACCATATGCTTTAATAAGTATTCCTTCCAGTGCGGGAATTGTCGCTTTGCTCGACACAGCTCTCGATACAATAGTCACCGCCTCGGCTAAATCACTTCTCATAACATTTATCTTCATTTTTACCTCCGAATAACTGAAAAAGTTTTCAACTTTTATTTCAACATTCAACAATCATTTTTCAACAGTATGAGGAAAATTTTTACTTTAGTAATTAATTTTCAACATTATCAACATTTAACCTGTAAAAACTTTCCTGCTGTTTTTTCAGTAAACGCCTGCATTTGCTAAATTTTTAACATTTCAACAGTCTCTACTAATACTACTATAAAATATAATATTTATATATCTTTAAAAAGAGAAACTTAAGTTGAACAGTTCTTAATAATATCATCAACAATAGAACGAAGTTTAGAATCCTTTTTTAATTTTTTAGCGGTAGTATCAATTGCATATTTTATAGTAGAATGATCTCTGCCGCCGAATTCCTTACCTATACTCTCCTGAGTTAAGGTAGTAAGATCGTTTATTATGTAAATTGCAACCTGACGAGGTCCGCTGATATACGCGCTTCTGTTTTTAGAGCTCTTAAGCTCATCTACCGAAACGTTGAAGGTTCTCGCAACTTCTTCGGTGATTTTGTCTACCGTGACCTCGGGCGGTTCTTCATTATTGAGTATATCGGCAATAATATTTTGAACGGATTTAATAGAAGGCTTTTCTCCGTCGAGATTATTTCTCGCTTTGATTTTCTGAACAGTTCCCTCAAGCTGGCGGATATTGCTTTTTAAGTTGTTGGCAATATATTCGCAGACGTCGTTAGGAATTTCAATATCCATAAGCTCCGCCTTGCGCTTGATGATTGCTATACGGGTTTCAACATCGGGCGGCTGGATATCGGCAATAAGCCCCATCTCAAATCTTCCTCTTAAACGATCGTCGAGAGTTTTGATCTCCTTTGGAGGACGGTCGGATGTAAGAATTATCTGCTTATGGTCGAGATAGAGATTTTCGAAGGTATGGAAGAATTCCTCCTGCGTACTTTCTTTACCGCCTATAAACTGAACGTCATCAACCAGCAGCACGTCGGCATACCGGTATTTCTGTCTAAACTCGGGCATTTTTGCGCGGTGAAGCGATTCGATAAGCTCATTTGTAAATTCGTCGCCCTTGATATAGCAGATTGATTTTGATGAATCATTCTTTTTTATCTCATTACCTATCGCATTAAGAAGGTGAGTTTTTCCGAGCCCGGAGTTTCCGTACAGGAAAAGAGGATTATATGCCTTAGAAGGATTCTGAGCTACCGCAAGACATGCGGCGTGAGCAAATTTATTCGAATTTCCTACGATAAAATTGTCGAAGGTATATTCATAACTGTTTTCAGTAGTTTTTTCGGGAGTATCTTCCTTAGTTTCTTCGCTGGAAATAGTGAACTCGACCTTGATATCGGTATCAAAAACAGCCCTGAAAGCTTCCTCCAGCAGAACCTTGTAACAGCGCTCCAGAGTTTGGCGGTGAAAATCGTTGGGAACGATCAGCACAGCTTTTTTCTTATCAAAATCAAGTCCCATAGGTTCTATTTTACTTATCCATGTATTATAAGCGATATCAGTCATTTTATTCTTGCAGTAATCGCAGATTATACTCCAAGTTTCTTTAAAATTTTCCATTTTTTCCCTTTCTTTATATTCAGTATTTTCACGATAACCGGGAGTTGAAAACGGTTGAAAAATAACAGTCCAAACTCCTCCATCATAATCATTTATATTATAGCAACTTTTACTCAAAAAAGCAATTAAAAATTTGTAATATATATAAGTATATATAATACAAATATTTTAACACGGGTGAAAGTGTAATTTAATCAATTATAAATTGTGTCTTATTTTCTGAGATATACTACATATTGTATGTTTTAGATAAATCTTTAAAAAATACAATTTTAGAAAAAAATTTTGTTGACGAATTGATATTTTTATACTATAATAGCTTAGTACATTTATATGTAATACTATGTCCGAAAGGGGGTAATCAAGTTGAAGAGAACATATCAGCCTAAGAAATTACACAGAAAAAAAGAACACGGCTTTATGAAGAGAATGTCAACTCGTAACGGACGTAAAGTATTGGCAAGAAGAAGAGCTAAAGGAAGAAAGAAGTTGTCATACTAAAATAGGGCCACTTTTTTAAGGGTGGTCTTTATTACTTTACGAAAGTTTTTGTAAAGTTCTTTTTCCGGGTGGTTAATAATGAATAAGGTAAAAATCTTAAAGGAAAACAGGGATTTTCACCGGCTTTACAGAAGAGGAAAAAGCTTAGTAACTCCCGAACTGGTTATTTATTTTAGTAAAAACAGAAAAAGTGAAACAAGATTTGGAATAACCACAGGAAAAAAAATAGGAAACGCCGTAAAACGTAACCGTGCGAGAAGAATAATAAGAGCAGCTTTTTATGATATATCCGAAAAGCTTAAGGGTAATTATGATTTTGTTTTCGTAGCAAGGGGAAAAACCCCTTATCTTAAAAGCACGGATATAAATAGGGCAATGGCTAAAGCGTTTAAGGAAAGTAACCTGATATGAAAAGGATACTTATAGGATCTGTAAGATTTTATCAGAAAAATATTTCGCCGAGAACTCCGCCGAGATGTAAATATTATCCGACATGTTCTCATTATGCGATAGAAGCTATAGAGACGCACGGCGCTTTTAAAGGTTTTTTTCTAACATTATGGCGTTTTTTAAGATGTAATCCCTTTTCAAAGGGCGGTTTCGACCCTGTGCCCGAAAGGCGTATAAAAGGGAAAAAAGAGAGGTAAACCTTAGTGCAAATTTTCGGTTTTTTCGGTAGTATCATGGGATACTTGCTCTGGGCTCTGTTTTATGTATTTCAGAACTTCGGAGTATCAATTATAATCTTTACGATTATAATAAAATTTGTATTATTTCCTTTTTCAATTAAGCAGCAGAAAAGTATGGCGAGTACAGCAAGACTCCAGAAGAAACAAAAGGAAATAAGAGAAAAATACGCAAATAATAAGCAGAAAGCAAACGAAGAGATACAAAAACTGTATGAAAAAGAAGGAGTAAGCCCTACCGGCGGATGCCTTACGAGTATAGTACCGATGTTTATTATGCTCGGAATTTTCTACTGTGTTGCGTATCCTCTTACAAATACACTGCATATAAATCAGGATTTAGTTACAAACGCCACGAATTTTATTAATTCCATTCCGGGATTTTCTTATCACAGCGGAGCTGCTACAGGCGCGACATATCAGGAAATTAATCTTGTTCGTACCTTAGCGGATTCGAGAGAATTAATAGGACAACTATTTACCTCGGGCAGCGACGCAGCCAATATCGAGATGTTTGTAAACGGCTTTAATTTCGCAGGATTTAACCTTCTTATCAGCCCGAGCAGTCAGGGAATGATTTCGGTTTATTCGCTTATTCCCGTACTGTGCTTCGTTACTTCTGTAGCGACTTCGCTTATTACAATGAAGATCAACGGCAACGCACAGTCTCAGCAGGGTTGTATGAAGATTATGTTCATAGGATTGCCGCTGTTCTCGGCGTGGATCGCTTATTCGGTACCTGCGGCGGTAGGTTTCTACTGGATTTGTAACTCTGTATTCTCGCTTGTGCAGTCACTTGTTATGGGTAAATTCTACAACCCAACCGCTCTTACAGCTAAGAGCGAAGCTCAGCATATCGCTTTGCTTGAGCAGAAGGAAGCTCTTGTGAAATACGAATATGCACCCGCAGGTTATTCGTCAGATAGTAATACAAAAAAGAATAAAAAGTAATTTTGAAATTAGAGGGAAATAATGGTTAAAGAAGTTATTGGTACCGGCGATACGGAACAGGAAGCCCTTGAAAACGCTAAAGCTCAGCTCGGTTTAGACGATAATTCCGAATTTGACTTTGAAGTTGTTCAGAGAGCGGAAAAAAAGGTTCTCGGCATCTTCGGCGGAAAACAGGCTCAGGTAAAAATCACCGTAAATGAGAAAGATAATCCCGCGGATGTTGCCGAGGAGTTTTTAGTAAGCATTATTAATGCTATGAACCTCGAGGGAGTAACCGTAGAGGTTGAGAAAAATGAGACCAGCGCTACCTTTAATATTGAAGGCGAGGACGTAGGCTATATTATCGGAAGACGCGGAGAAACACTCGACGCCCTTCAGTATCTTACAAGCTTAGTTGCTAATCACGTTGATAACAGCTATTTTAAGATAACCGTAAATACGGGAAATTATCGTGAAAAGAGAGAAAAAACTCTCGAAATTCTTGCCCGTAAGCTTGCTTTTAAGGCTGTAAAAACAGGAAAGAAAACTTCCTTAGAGCCGATGAATCCTTACGAAAGAAGAATTTTACATACTACCGTACAGAAGGTAAGAGGAGCAACATCCTGGAGTGAGGGAGAGAATACTCAAAGACACGTTGTGATCGGCCCCGATCCTAAGGAGAGAAATAACCGCAGAGGCGGAAGGGGAAATTACAACCGCAGAAATAACCGCGGTAATTATAACAGCAAGCCTGCCCCTGATCCCGACCGCAAGCCCCTTGACGAGAGCGGCGGCGCCGGACTTTACGGAAGAATTGATTAATAATGATTTAAGGTCGAGTAGACAGTAAGGTGATATTAATTACCGATGTCACCCGACCTTTTCTTTTTAGGTTTTGACTATGAAAAATAATACAATATGCGCGATTTCTACAGCTCAGGGCGAGGGAGGAATCGGTGTAATAAGAGTAAGCGGAAAAAATTCAATAGATATATGCAGTAAGCTTTTTACATCTGTTACGGGAAAAAAGCTCACCGAAATGAAAGGATATACCGCGGCGTTCGGTTATGTGTCTTATAACGGAGAAAAACTCGACGAGGTCATAGCGACTGTTTTTAGAGAACCCCACAGCTATACCGGAGAAAATGTTGTAGAATTGTCTTGTCACGGCGGAATTTTCATTACAAGAGAGGTTCTGCGTGCCGTTATTGATTCCGGAGCGGTTCCTGCCGAAGCGGGAGAGTTCACAAAAAGAGCTTTTTTAAACGGAAAACTCGATTTAACGGAAGCAGAGGCGGTAATAGATATAATCTCCGCCAAAAGCAAAACTGCCGCGAGAGCCGCGATTTCGGCAAAAGACGGAGCGTTGTGGAACAGGATCGAAAAAATAAAAAACAAGCTCGTTAATACTGCGGCTCATTTAAGCGCATGGGTCGATTATCCCGAGGAGGATATCGAGGAGATTACGACGGAAGGCTTGAACCGCACTTTTTTAGAATGTATGTTCGAATTAAAAAAGCTGCTTGATACTTACGATATGGGTCAAACCATTAAAGAAGGCTTGGATACTGTAATAGCCGGCAAGCCTAATACAGGGAAAAGCTCAATAATGAATCTGCTTTCGGGCAGGGAAAGAAGTATAGTGACCGATATTCCCGGAACTACGAGGGATGTTATTGAGGAAACAGTCAATGTCGGAAATGTTGTTTTGAGATTGAGCGATACAGCCGGACTCAGAGAAACCGAAGATACTGTCGAAAAAATCGGAGTAGATATAGCAAAAAGCCGAGTTCAAAGCTGCGGTCTCGTTATGGCTGTTTTTGATTCGGGACGAAAGATTGATGAAGATGATAAACGGCTGATTGAGATTATAAAGGACGCTCCGGTTATCGCGGTAATAAATAAAACAGATCTTGAAACCAAGCTTGACGAAAAATATATCTCAGATAATATAAAAAATACCGTTAGAATTTCCGCAAAGAACGGCGACGGTGTTGATGATCTGATTAAAATGATTGAAAAAATCGCGGGTACTGAGAACTTCAACCCGAGCGAGGGAATTCTCGCGAATGAACGCCAGCGAAAAGCGGTATTAAACGCCGAAAAAGCTTTGAAAGAATCAATTGACGCGCTAAATCTCGGGATGACTTATGATGCGGTCACGGTTACGCTGGAGGAAGCGATCGAAAATATTTTGGAGCTTACGGGAGAGAGAGTAAGCGATGTGGTTGTTGATAAGATATTCCACAATTTCTGTGTCGGAAAGTAGTGAAAGGTATGAATTATAAGGCGGGAAAATTTGATGTTGCCGTTATCGGAGCCGGACACGCGGGAATAGAAGCCGCGCTTGCTTCGGCGCGCCTCGGATGCAGTACAGTAGTTTTTACAATCAATATGGACGCTGTCGGAAACTGTCCCTGCAATCCCTCGATAGGCGGAACGGCAAAAGGACACCTCGTGCGAGAAATAGACGCGCTTGGCGGAGAGATGGGAAAAACCGCCGACGAATGCTTTTTACAGAGCAGAATGTTAAACCGCGGAAAAGGTCCGGCGGTTCATTCCTTAAGAGCTCAGATCGACCGTAGAAAATACTCCGATGTGATGAAGCATAAGCTTGAGCTGCAGGAAAACCTGGAGCTTCATCAGGCGGAGATAACAGACATAAAGAAAACAGCCGGGGGATATACCCTCACCACAAGAATGTTAGCCGAATACGATGTGAAAGCTGTAATAATCGCAACCGGAACGTATTTGGGCGGCAGGGTTTTTATCGGTGAAGTAAGCTATGAAAGCGGTCCCGACGGGACCTTCCCGGCGAGCTTTCTCGGAGAAAGCTTAAAAAAGCTCGGTCTTAAACTCAGAAGATTTAAGACCGGAACTCCCGCGAGAGTTTTAAGAAGCAGTATAGATTTTTCCGAACTGGAGGAACAGCTAGGAGATGAACCGCCTGTTCCTTTTTCCTACGATACAGCGGAATTAGGAGAGAATAAGGTTAAATGCCATATAAGCTGGACTAATGAAAAAACTAAGGAAATCATTCTTGAAAACATTCACCGTTCGCCCTTATACGGCGGAAAAATCGAGGGAATCGGACCGCGATACTGTCCGAGTTTAGAGGATAAGATTGTGCGTTTCAGTGAGAAAAAAAGACATCAGCTCTTTATTGAACCCTGCGGACTTGATACCGAGGAAATGTATCTTCAGGGAATGAGCTCGTCTTTGCCAGAGGAAGTACAGATAAAGTTTTATCATACTATAAAGGGACTTGAAAACGCGGTAATAATGCGTCCAGCTTATGCGATAGAATACGACTGCATTGATCCGACAGAAATGAAAGCAACGCTTGAGTTTAAAAGCTTTGAGGGTTTATACGGCGCGGGGCAATTCAACGGAAGCTCCGGCTACGAGGAAGCTGCGGCTCAGGGGTTTGTCGCAGGAGTTAACGCGGCGCTGAAAATCCGGGGAAAAGAGCCTATGGTTTTAGAACGCTCAAGCTCATATATCGGAACGCTGATAGACGACCTCGTTACAAAGGGTGCAAACGAACCGTACAGGATGATGACGTCACGGAGCGAATACCGGCTTGTTTTAAGACAGGATAATGCAGACGTAAGGCTTACTCCCATAGGAAGAAAAATCGGGCTTATCTCTGATGAGCGTTGGGAACGTTTTAATAAAAAGCAGGAATTGAAGGCTCAGGAGCTTAAACGCATAAGCTCGGTAACTATAGCTCCCGGAGAGCTTATAAATGAAATACTTGTTTCACATGAAACATCACCGCTTTCAACGGGAGCAAAGCTTATTGATTTACTCAGGCGACCTCAAATCAGCTATAAGGATTTGGAGCCGGTTGATACAACCAGACCGAAACTCGACAACAATATCTTCGAGCAGGTAGAAATTGAAGTAAAGTACGCGGGATATATTGAAAAGCAGCTTAAACAGGTAGAGCAGATGAATAAGCTTGAAAAGAAAAAGCTCCCCGAGAATTTTGATTATACCGAAATTAAAGGGCTGAGACTTGAAGCTCAGGAGAAACTAAATAAAATCAAGCCGCTTAATATAGGTCAGGCTTCGAGAATATCCGGAGTATCTCCTGCGGATATAAACGTTCTGCTTATATGGCTCTCGCAAAAAAGGTAAAACTAATGAAAAATCTTGTAATAAACGCCTGTAAGGATATAGGGATTCAGCTGACTGATTTACAGGCGCGGCAATTTGAAAAATATTATAATATTCTTATTGATTGGAACGAGAAAATAAATCTAACCAGAATAACACAACCCGAGGAGGTTGCGCTCAAGCATTTCGCAGACAGCCTTACCCTGATAAAATATTTTAATATTCCGAAAGGTTCAAAGCTGATTGACGTCGGAACAGGAGCAGGTTTTCCCGGAATACCTCTGAAGATATATTTGAATGATATAAAGCTTACCCTGCTTGACAGCCTTAATAAGCGTCTGACTTTCCTGAAAGCCGCGGCTGATGAGATCGGAATAGATGCCGAGACAATTCATTCAAGAGCGGAGGAAGCGGGAAGAAATAAAGCCCAACGCGAAAAATATGATATCGCCGAATCAAGAGCGCTTGCAAGACTGAATACTCTTTCCGAATACTGTCTGCCGCTAGTAAAGATCGGCGGCAGCTTTATCGCAATGAAAGGACCGTCGCTCGGCGAGGAGCTTAAGGAGGCAAAAAACGCGATAAAACTTTTAGGCGGAGAGATAACATCCGTTGATGAGTTTGATCTCGGTGAAGCGGGAGAAAGAACTATCGTAGTTATAAAAAAGATAAAAGCTACTCCCGAAAAATATCCCAGACAGGGAGTTAAAATAAAGAATAAACCATTATAATATAACGTCGGACTTAGGTTCGGCGTTATTCTACATTTTAAGGTAAAAAGTTTTATAAAAATCGCTCATACTTCGACACACTTTTTAAAACAGGTATGATATTATATAGTCACTGAGGGGGACAACCTCAAAGAGAGGTGAGTTATTGAATTACCTTAGTAAATCAGAAAACAGGATAACTGATATCCCGACAATTAAAATCCGTCCAAACAAGACTCAGCCGAGAAGGATTTTTGAGGAGGACAAGCTTCGCGACTTAGCTAAGTCGATTGAAGAAAACGGAATACTCCAGCCGCTTACGGTTCGTAGAGTCAGCCAATCCGAATATGAAATTATAGCAGGAGAGAGAAGACTCCGCGCGGCGGTGCTTGCCGGATATTCAAAAGTACCGTGTATTGTTATAAAATGCAACGACAGGGAATCTGCGGTACTTGCGCTGCTTGAGAACCTCCAGCGGTGCGATCTCGGAATTTTCGAGGAAGCAAGAGGTATTTCAAAGCTCATACGGCGTTACGGAATAACTCAGGAGCAGGCTGCTTTAAAGCTCGGAAAAAGCCAGAGCACGATCGCGAACAAGCTCAGACTTTTAAATCTAAGCTACGACGAGCAGGACTGGATAGTACAGGCAGGGCTCTCCGAACGTCACGCAAGAGCGCTTCTTAAGATTTACGATCAGGAGTTGAGAAAAGAAGCTCTCTCAAAAATCATAGCGGAAAATCTTAACGTCGCTCAAAGTGAGCAGCTTATAGAGAATATGCTCTATAATTGCGCGCTGCCGGAAAAGAAAAACGGCAGACAAAAAATAGTAATTAAAGATATAAGAATATTCATTAATACGATAAACAAGGCTGTCGAAACGATGAAACAGGCAGGAATAGATGCCGTTTGTAAAAAACGCGACAGCGGGGATTTTATTGAGTACACTCTTAAAATCCCGAAAACAAGGGCCGAAAGGTCAGCTTAAATTGCTTTCCGGAAGGACATAAAAGGCGTAATACTCCTAAATTAACGCCTTGTCCAATCCACTCATACCCATTTCCTTATCTAACCCCTTGCCAAAGCCGCGCAGAAATGCGCGGCTTTCGGCTTTTTCAATGTTTCACATGAAACATTGAAAAAAATCAACCGAATATCAAAAAACTCTTTTCAAAATACGGTTGATGTGATAGAATAATATCAGATATTTTTAAAAGGGATTTGATAATTTGGCAAAGGTAATTGCAGTAGCAAACCAGAAAGGCGGAGTAGGAAAGACTACGACCTCCGTAAATCTGGCGGCTTGCTTAGGCGCTATGGGAAAAAGAGTGCTTTTAATTGACGTTGACCCTCAGGGAAACGCAACAAGCGGAGTCGCAGTAGATAAAAGACAGCTCACAAAATCCACCTACAATATCCTTGTAGACGGGATCAAGGCGGAGGAATGTTTATTCAGTACTCCTTATAAAAATCTTCATATTTTACCGAGTTCGCTAGATTTAGCGGCGGCGGAGCTCGAAATCGTCGAAAAACCTCACCGCGAGGCGCTTCTTAAAAATGCCGTGCTGCCGATAAAGTACAACTACGACTATATAATAATCGATTGTCCGCCCTCTTTAGGGCTTATTACGGCTAACGCTATGACTTTAGCGGATACCATACTTGTACCGATCCAGTGCGAGTATTATGCGCTCGAGGGGCTTTCACAGCTTATGAGCACAGTAAGAAGGGTAAAGCGCCAGTACAATTCTTCTTTAGAGCTGGAGGGCGTTTTGCTTACGATGTACGACGGAAGACTGAATCTCACTCAGCAGGTTGTTGACGAGGTTAAAAAATTCTTCCCGAGAAAGGTGTTTAAGACGGTTATCCCGCGCGGAGTAAGGCTCTCGGAGGCACCCTCGTTCGGAATGCCGGTTATTTATTACGATAAATCCTGCAAGGGAAGTATCGCTTATACCGAGCTTGCTAAGGAAATAGCTGGAAAGGGGTAAAGTATGGCTAAAAGAAAAGGCGGTCTAGGCAGGGGATTGGATGCGATTTTTATCCAGAACGAAACCGAAGACGGCGGAAATACAGTCACATTAAAAATTTCGGAAATCGAGCCTAATCATAATCAGCCCCGCCGGGAATTCGACGAGGACGCGTTAAACGGGCTTGCCGAAAGTATAAAAGCTCACGGACTTATCCAACCTATACTCGTAAAACCGCTTTTCGGCGGAGGGTATCAGATCGTCGCGGGTGAGAGAAGATACCGCGCGTGTCAGATCGCGGGACTTACGGAGGTTCCGGTAACGATCCGAGAGCTGACCGATCAGGAAACAATGGAGCTCGCGCTTATCGAGAATTTGCAGCGCGAGGACTTAAATCCGATTGAAGAAGCTCAGGGATACAGGGCTCTTATGGACGAGCACGGATTAACTCAGGAGGAGGTTGCCGAGGCGGTCGGCAAATCCCGCCCCGCGGTAGCAAATACTTTAAGGCTTATCAATTTACCCGATAAAGTAAGCGCTATGGTGAAAAACGGAAAAATCTCCGCAGGCCACGCAAGAGCACTTTTAGCGGTCGAAGATAAGAAGGCGATGGAAAAACTCGCCGACGATATAGTCGCTTCTGATTTATCGGTTCGTCAGGTCGAAAGGCTCGTTAAGCAGACTAAAGCTAAGCCTAAAGACAAAAAACCCGTAAAGCAGCCGAGCTACTACGCTATGGTTGAGCAGACGCTTTCGGAGTATCTCGGAAAAAAGGTTAAGGTTAAGCCTATGGCAAATAAAAAGGGCGGTACGCTCTCAATTGATTTTTACAGCGACGAAGAGCTGAAAGATCTTGCCGCCAAACTGGAAGACAAATAAGAACATTTGTTTTATTAAATAGGGCAGAGAAAGGAATAATAAAATGATCGATATTAAATTTTTAAGAGAAAACCCCGATGCGGTAAAGGAAAATATAAAGAAGAAATTTCAGGACAGCAAGCTCCCGCTTGTTGACGAGGTAATCGAACTCGATAAATTAAGCCGTAAGGCTAAAGGCGACGCAGACGCGTTAAGAGCTAACCGCAACAAGCTCTCTAAGCAGATAGGCGCGCTCTACGGTCAGGGCAAGCGAGAGGAAGCCGAGGCGTTAAAGGCTGAGGTTCAGGCTCAGGGCGAACAGCTCGAAAATCTCGAAAAGCAGGAGGCTGAGTATTCCGCTAAGGTTACAAAGATAATGATGACTATTCCGAATATAATCGACGACTGTGTTCCGATAGGTAAAGACGATACCGAGAACGTTGAGGTTGAAAAATTCGGCGAGCCTGTGATTCCCGATTTCGAGGTTCCTTATCACACCGAGATTATGGAGAAGTTTAACGGAATCGACCTTGACGCAGCGCGCAAGGTAGCGGGCAACGGCTTCTATTATCTTATGGGCGATATCGCAAGGCTCCACAGCGCGGTTATCGCGTACGCCCGCGACTTTATGATTGACCGCGGATTCACCTATTGCGTACCGCCGTTTATGATTCGCTCGAATGTTGTAACGGGCGTTATGAGCTTTGCCGAGATGGACGCTATGATGTATAAGATCGAGGGAGAGGATCTCTACCTTATCGGTACCTCCGAGCACAGTATGATCGGTAAGTTTATCGACGAGATGATCAACGAGGAGGAGCTCCCGAAGACATTAACGAGTTATTCTCCCTGTTTCAGAAAAGAAAAAGGCGCCCACGGTATCGAGGAGCGCGGTGTATACAGGATCCACCAGTTTGAAAAGCAGGAAATGATCGTTGTATGTAAGCCCGAGGACAGCAGAATGTGGTTCGATAAGCTCTGGCAGAATACAGTCGATTTATTCCGTTCGCTCGATATCCCGGTAAGAACACTCGAGTGTTGCTCGGGAGATTTAGCTGATCTTAAGGTTCGTTCTATCGACGTTGAGGCGTGGTCGCCGAGACAGAAGAAGTATTTTGAGATAGGCTCCTGCTCCAACCTCGGAGACGCTCAGGCGCGTCGTCTTAAGATCCGCGTAAGAGGTAAGGACGGAAAGTATTTCGCTCATACCCTCAACAATACCGTTGTTGCTCCGCCGAGAATGCTGATCGCCTTCCTCGAGAACAATCTCAACGAGGACGGAACGATAAGTATCCCCGAAAAGCTCAGACCGTATATGGGCGGTATGGAAGTAATTAAGTAATCAGGGAAATCTGTTTTAAAAAGGAACTGTCACGCTTGCTTTACGGTCAAAAGCAGAACCTATCCTTTCTATCCAAAGCTTCACAGGGAGTTTTTGCTCGGGGGATATCGGTTTAAAATAGGAACTGTCACGTTTGACGTGGACATATAAAATAAGGAGGAAAATTAATGGAAAGTATCAAAAAGTATATCGCCGAATTTATCGGTACAGGCGTACTTGTAGTCGGAGGCTGCGGAACCGCTGTCGCTATTAATACGGTTTCGGCTTCGCACGGTACTGCTATTCCCAACAGCGGAACGATTATAGCGATCGCGCTGGCGTTCGGACTTTGTATTGTCGCTATGGCATACTCGATCGGAAACGTATCCGGATGTCACATCAACCCCGCGGTTTCCCTCGGTCTTCTGATCAACGGAAAAATCAGCGTTAAGGATTTCGTGGGTTATATCATCGCTCAGTTCTTGGGAGCAACAGCAGGCGCCGCCGGCTTATGGTTTGTATTCGGAAGCAACGCGAGCCTCGGAGCTAACGGCTACGGCGGCGGAGTAAGCGCTCTCGGTATCGGAGCTCTCGGAGCCGGAATCGTAGAGGTAGTTCTTACCTTTATCTTCGTGCTTACCGTACTCGGCGTTACCTCAAATGTAGAGAACGGCGCGGTAGCAGGTGTGGTAATCGCTTTAGCTCTCGTTCTCGTACACCTTATCGGTATTTCGTTTACCGGAACATCCGTAAACCCCGCGAGAAGCTTTGGCCCCGCGATTTTACAGGGCGGTATGGCTCTTCGCCAGCTCTATGTATTTATTATCGCACCGCTCGTAGGCGCGGCGATAGCAGGTATCGTACATAGACTTCTTATCGCGAAAAAGGACGCTTAAAAATTGAATAAGAAAAGGTCGGAAAGAAAAGCTTAAAGCAGTCTTTCCGACCTGTTATTTTATATTTTACGGTTCAAATCTCTTGAATTTATTTCCCTCAAGGGTGAGCTTATCGTTTTTAACCGAATACGCTAAATCGATTTTAACATCACCTGCGTAATCGTATATCGCTCTTATCTTACCTTTTTCGGCGTTGTAGGTATAGCAGGTTTCCATCGAAATAGTGTTAGAGTACATTATTCCGTCCGAGCCGAAGAAATATATCTGCTTACCCGAGCTTTTCCACCAGCCGAAAAGCTCCTTATCGAGCTTAGGGTTCTTTTTGGGCTTCGGAAGAAGATTATAATCTTTCTGTTTTTTAAGAACGTATTTTGAGTCGTCCGAGGTCAGAGTAAGGGTTTTATTATCGGACGAAAGCGTGTAGCTGTAGGTTCCGTTTATTCCGAGGATAAAAGCCGCGCCGAGGGTTTTGTTCTTTTCGTCAAGCTCAAGCTTCGTGAAATCCGCCTCGGTGCCCATAACCATCTGAGCGTAGCCGTCGTTTCTGAAAATATAGCTTACCGCGTTGATCCCCTCGATCTTCCAGGTTCCGTAAACCGGGGATTTGCCTTTTGTAAAGCTGTCAAGATAAGCTTTAAGCTCAGACGAGGAGTATTTATCGGGTTTCGCCGCCTCGGTTGCCGCGGTAGTAGGAGCGGTATTGTTATTATTATCAGTACAGCCTGAGAATACTGCCGAGCAGAGCAGTATCATCACAGCGGTTGTTATTGAAAGAAATTTTTTCATATCGAACCTCCGAAAATCATATAATGTAATTTTAACTTTAGTTTAATAAAATGTCAAGATACAGTTTGTTTATTGAGTATTTAACAAAAAATGAAAAAAAGTATTGCACCTGATGAAAGAATTTGGTATAATAAACTTTAATATTTAGGTAATTTTAAAAAGGGGATGACGAAATGTTGAACATTAACTTTGACGACAAATTCGGAAAACAGGGTATAACCTTTGATGACGTTCTTCTTATTCCCGGAGAGTCAAACGTTGAACCCAGAAACGTAAGCGTCGAAACCGACCTTACTAAGAAAATCCACCTTAACACTCCGCTTATGACCGCCGCTATGGATACCGTTACGGAAACGGCTATGGCTATCGCGATTGCGCGTGAGGGCGGTATCGGTATCATTCATAAGAATATGAGTATCGAGAAGCAGGCGGATATGGTAGACCGCGTTAAGCGAAGTGAAAACGGAGTAATCGCCAACCCGTTCTTTTTAACTCCCGAAAGCACCGTAGGCGATGCGGACGAGCTTATGGCGAAGTATAAAATAAGCGGCGTACCGATTTGTGAGAACGGAAAACTTGTAGGTATTATTACAAACCGTGATATGCGTTTTATGAAGCCTGAGGTTTTCGCAACGAAAATCAGAGAGGTTATGACCAAGGAGGAGCTTGTTACCGCTCCCGTAGGTACAACTATGGAGCAGGCTCAGGAAATTCTCCGTCAGCACAGGATCGAAAAGCTTCCGATCACCGACTCAAACGGATTCCTTAAAGGGCTTATTACCATTAAAGATATAGAAAAATCGGTTCAGTATCCGAATTCTGCCCGTGATGAGAAAGGAAGGCTTCTCTGCGGCGCGGCTATCGGCGGAACCGCCGATGTACTCGACAGAGTAGCGGCGCTTGTTGAAGCCGGTGTAGACGTATGTTGTCTTGATTCGGCTCACGGTCATAATATAAATATTATTAATTCCGTTAAAAAGGTAAAGAAGGCTTATCCCGAGCTCCAGCTTATCGCAGGTAATATCGCAACTGCCGAAGCTGCCGAGGCGCTTATCGACGCGGGAGCGGACGCGGTCAAGGTAGGTATAGGGCCCGGTTCTATCTGTACGACAAGAATCGTAGCAGGTATCGGCGTACCTCAGATCACAGCGATTTACGACGCGGCTTGCGCGGCGTCAAAATACGGAATCCCCGTTATCGCCGACGGCGGTATCAAGTACAGCGGAGATATCGTTAAGGCTCTCGCCGCAGGCGGCAGCGTATGTATGGTAGGCTCGCTCGTAGCCGGTTGTGAGGAAAGCCCGGGAGAGAATGAAATCTTCCAGGGACGTCAGTTTAAGACTTACCGCGGAATGGGCTCGCTCGGCGCTATGGGTCAGGGCAGCTCCGACCGTTACTTCCAGGCAGCTAACAAGAAGTTTGTACCCGAGGGAGTTGAAGGACGAGTACCCTATAAGGGGCTTCTTTCCGATACGGTTTACCAGATGATGGGCGGACTCAGAGCAGGTATGGGTTATACCGGCTGCGCTAATATCGAAGAGCTCCACAGAAAGGCAAAGTTCGTTCAGATCTCAGCCTCGAGCTTACGCGAGAGCCACCCCCACGATATCCAGATTACTAAGGAAAGCCCGAACTATTCGTACAATATTTGATGGTTCTAAAGTTGATATTTTTAAATGTCGGCGCCGGAAACGGTGCCGATGTTTTTTATTGTCCGCTCAGTTTTTTGCTGTGCAGAAACGAGCGATGACTATCCAATGCGCGCTTTCTTAGCCTGTTTCATTGCTTAAAAGCCATAAAACAAAGTATCGCCACGGGTTACAAAACCGTTTTTTAAATTTACAATATTAATACTTATCTTTTCTCCTTTTTACGTTTATACTATAATTATTGTGGAAAAAAAGGTTGCTTGATAAGGAGGTAACAAAATGAATAAACATACCGTTTTCGTCGCAGGAAAACGATTTGTACTGTTAAGCGACGATAAAGAAGCTTATGTTAAGAAGCTTGCCGATAATGTAAGCGCAACGATTACGAAAATAATCTCGGAAAACCCGACGCTTGACCGCCGCAGCGCGGCGCTTTTGTGCGCGCTTGATTATGCGGATGATATGGAAAAGGAAAAGCTCCGTAATAAAAGTCTTTCCGATAAGGCTCAGCCGTTTATTACTCAGGCGGATAAGCAGGCTAAACAGATCCGCGAGCTTACCGCTATCCTCGAGAAGAAAGACGAGGAAATTAGGACTCTTATTGAGGAAAATGTAAAATTAAAAAACGAACTTGAAAACAGACCTCAGATTTCCGGCGGAGAGGAAACGGAAAATGAAACTCCCGCCGGAGAGATTTCAGCCGAAGCAGAACCCTCAGACGAACAGAAGGAAGCTTCTGCGGTTGAAAGTCAGGATA
Organism: uncultured Ruminococcus sp.; assembly: GCA_964514785.1. GTDB lineage: Bacteria > Bacillota > Clostridia > Oscillospirales > Acutalibacteraceae > Ruminococcoides. Next base: position 49,871 of record CAZERR010000001.1, read on the forward strand.
TGTCAGTTCAGCCGAAGCCCGAGAAGCCTATGGGCAGAAAAAAGAAAAAGAAGAATAAGGGCTATAAGCCTATGAGGCAGTTCTCGCTCTTTGAAGATGAAAAGAATTGAGATTCTTGCACCCTGCGGAGGATTTGATTCCGTAGTTGCCGCCGTAAGAAGCGGAGCGGATGCGGTCTATCTCGGAGCGAAACAGCTTTCGGCGCGAGCCGGAGCGGAAAATTTCAGTTTTGAGGAGATAGAAGAGGTGGTAAAATACTGCCATATCAGAGGCGTTTTAGTATACCTGACGGTGAATACGGTTGTGTTCGACAGCGAGCTTGAAAAAGCTGCCGAACTTATTACCGCTGCCGCGAAAGCCGGAGTTGACGCGCTTATCGTTCAGAATTTAGGGCTCGCGTCTTTGGCGAAACAAATCGCGCCGGAGCTTCCGCTTCACGCCTCAACTCAGCTCAGCGTTCATTCCCCGGGAGGCGCAAAGCTGCTGTGGGAAGCAGGCTTTAAGCGTGTTGTGCTGGCGCGTGAATTAAGCCGCGAGGAGATAAAAGAGATAGCGGAGAGCTGTCCGATCGAAATAGAAGTATTTGTGCACGGAGCGCTGTGTATGAGCGTTTCCGGTCAGTGCTATTTTTCCGCCGTGATCGGCTCGAGAAGCGGAAACCGCGGGCGCTGCGCTCAGACCTGCCGGCTTCCGTTTTGTATCGGAAAGAGTAAATACGCCTTAAGCTTAAAGGACAACAGCATTATCGAGTATATCGGCGAGCTTGAAAAAATCGGCGTCACCTCGGCAAAAATCGAGGGCAGGCTCAAGCGTCCCGAGTATGTTTCCTGCGCCGTGAGAGCCTGTGTTCAGTCGCGCGATAACGGATATGTTGACGGGAAAACAAAGGCTCAGCTCGAAAGCGTTTTCTCGCGTACCGGCTTTACCGACGGCTACTATACCTCTAAGCTTGGGTATGAGATGTTCGGCTACCGCCGTAAGGATGATGTTGTTTCGGCTACGAATAAGCTGCTGAGCGAAATCAGAAACAGCTATAAGGACGAGCCTAAAAGAGTAGAGATAACGGCTTGGTTTTGCGCCGAAGCCGGAAAACACGCTCAGCTTACCGTGTCCGACGGAAAATTTACCGTCTCGGCAGAGAGCGAAGAAGTGTGTGAGAAAGCGGAGAGGGTTGTGCTTGATGAGGAAAGAGCGCGCCGTCAGCTTGAAAAAACCGGCGCTACTCCCTATAATGTAACCGACTTAAAGGTCACGCTCGACGGAAAGGCTGCTATGGCGGCGTCAAAACTGAACAGCCTTAGACGCGGGGCGCTCGACGCGCTGAGCGAAAAACGAGCGAAAGAAAAAGTATATAAAATCAAAGATATAGAATTACCCGATATCAAGCCGCATAGCGCTAAAAGAAAGCTGAGATACGCCCGGTTTATCTCGACCGAAATCGGTAAGGGCTTTAAAGAGCTCGATATGTGCTTTATTCCGTCAGACAGCGAGCTAAGCGAAGTAAAAAGGCTTATAAGCGAGGGCTTTAAAATCGGCGCGGAAATCCCGAGAGCTCTGTTCTCGAGGGAAAACAAGCTTAGAAAACAGCTTGCCGAATTAAAAAAAGCGGGAGTAACGGATGCGCTGTGTAATAATCTCGGCGCGGTTTATATAGCACGGGAACTCGGATTTAAAATCCACGGCGGATTCGGGCTGAATTTTACGAATACTCTCGACCTTGAATGGGCTGAAAAAATGGGCTTTGAGGACGCGGAGCTGAGTGTGGAGCTTACTCTGAGGGCGGCTGAAAAGCTCGGCGCTGATATCCCGAGAGGGCTTATGAGCTTCGGATATATCCCTGTAATGCTTACCAGAAATTGCCCGAATAAGAGCGCGAAAATCAAGTGCGCCGACTGTAAAGGCAGAGGAAAAATGCAGGACAGACTGGGCAAATCCTTCATTTTCTGCTGTGACAGATACGCGACAGAAATACTCAACACCCTTCCTCTCGACGGTATAAAAGAGGTAGAAGGCTCAAAAAACCTAGACCTCTCATTTTATAGGTTTTCTGTGGAAAACTCTGTGGAAAACGTGGAAAAGTTACCCGATTTTATCAGTCAGAGCCTAAATTCTTCTCAAAAGACGAGCGGATTGTTGAAAAGGGGAGTATTATGATTAATATTCCGGGTCGGAAAAATTATATTTTCTTTCGCGGAAATTAGCTTTATTTCATATAGGAATAATAAAAAATGTATAAATATTAACTTTTTTAATATTTGCAGGATTTTGAGGATTTTGCAAGTTTTCGGAGTTGAACGGAATGATTTTGAAAATAAAAAAGGTTAGAAAAAACGCTATCCTTCCGACGCGCGGAACTAAGGGCTCCGCGGGAGCGGATTTGTATGCGTGTCTCGATGAGAGCGTTACCATTAACCCCGGGGAGCTTAGGCTTATCCCGACGGGAATAGCGATAGCCCTGCCCGACAGCTCCTGCGTCGCGTATCTTTACGGGCGTTCGGGGCTCGGCGTAAAGCACGGAATCTGCCTTTCAAACGGAGTAGGTGTAATCGACTCCGACTACAGAGGAGAGATTTGCGCCGGACTTTGTAACGTCGGAAATAAGCCCTATACTATAGAGCCGGGCGAAAGGATCGCGCAGATGGTTATTTCTCCGGTGATAATTCCCGAGCTTTTAGAGGTAAATGAGCTCGATAAAACAGCGCGCGGCGAGGGCGGATTCGGCTCTACAGGCAAAAAATGACAAATTAAGGTTGATTTACGCTTTAGAATGGGATATAATATATAGGATACAAACTAAACCTTTAAATCCGAAAGGAGTATTATATATGTTTTCATTTTCAAAAGATATAGGAATAGACCTGGGAACCGCTAATACTTTAGTATGTATGAAGGGTAAGGGTATCGTAATGCGCGAGCCCTCGGTCGTAGCGGTCGATATAAGAAACGATACTGTTCTCGCGGTAGGACAGCAGGCGAGAGATATGATAGGAAGAACCCCGGGTTCGATCGTGGCGGTTCGTCCGCTTAAGGACGGCGTTATCGCCGATTTCGATATTACCGCGACTATGCTCAAGCACTTTATCCGTAAAGCGGCTAAGCCCTCGCTTTTCAGCAAGCCGAGGATCGTAATATGTATGCCGACCGGCGTTACCGAGGTCGAAAGACGCGCGGTTGAGAACGCGGCGGTTCAGGCGAGCGGAAGCAAGAACATTATGCTTATCGAGGAGCCTATGGCGGCTGCGATCGGCGCCGGACTTCCCGTTGACGAGCCTACCGGTTCGATGGTAGTCGATATCGGCGGCGGTACCTCGGAGGTAGCGGTTATTTCGCTCGGAGATATCGTAACCGCATGCTCGGTAAGAGTTGCCGGCGATAAGTTCGACGAAGCAATCGTAACCTACATTAAAAAGACATACAACCTTTTGATCGGCGACAGAACTGCTGAGGAGATAAAAATCGCAATCGGCTCGGCGTATCCGTATTCGGACGAAAAGGATATGCTTATTAAGGGAAGAAGCCTCGAAACAGGCCTCCCGAAGGATATTACGATCTCTGCCGAGGAGATCCGCGACGCGTTAGCCGATCCGCTTGCCGTGATTATCGACGCTATCAAAACTACTCTCGAGAAAACTCCTCCCGAGCTTTCCGCCGATATTATCGACCACGGAATTATGCTCACAGGCGGCGGAGCTCTCCTCAGAGGGCTTGACAGACTCGTTATGAAGGAGACGGGTATGCCCGTGCATGTAGCGGAGAGACCGCTCGACTGCGTTGTCGAGGGAACGGGAAAACGTCTCGGCGGAGCAAAAGCCGAGTACAAGCATAACCGCGAATAACAGGGGTTAAATATCGTAAGGAAAGGCTGGCTTAAATTTAGGTCAGCCTTATTGCAATTCGTGATTTTAACTGCAAAACCGCAGTGATATAAAAGGAACGTCCGAAAATACGAGGAGAATAAAAATGGAGTTTTTCAGCAATAAAAAAGTAAAGATCGTGACGATAACGATAGTCGTTGCCGTTGTACTGATGATATTCGGCGCGGCGGGAACTCCGATTTTATCGTCGGGAGTTAATTTCCTCACGAAAGGATTGTTCCAGGTAAGCGCCTCCGCGGCTTCTCAGGGAGAAAAAACCTACGACGAGCTTAAAGAGGAAAACAATCAGCTTAAAAAGGAAGCCGCAGACCTGCGTACTCAGCTTGTCGATTATTACGACTTAAAGGATGAGAACGCGCGGCTGTGGAAATACTATAAGATAAAAAGGGAAAACCCGAGCTACGAGATTATGCCCGCTTCCGTAATAAACCGCGACAGCAGTCAGGATTTTTACTCGTTCTCAATAGACGCCGGAACCTCAAGCGGTATTCATAAGGACGATCCGGTTATAACCGAAAACGGACTTGTGGGCTTTATAAGCTCCGTAAACGCCGTAACGAGCAAGGTGACTACGATCCTTTCTCCTGATTTACAGGCGGGAGCAGTCGATAAACGCACGAAGGACAGCGGAGTAGTTGCGGGAAGCGCGCTTTATGCCGACGAGAATAAAACGACGCTCACAAAAATCGACGCCAACGCTAAGATCAAAAAGGACGACATCATAACGACCTCGGGAATCGGCGGAATCTACCCCGAAAACCTGATCGTCGGAAAGGTAAGCGAGATTAACTACGATAAATACGACGCGACTAAGTACGCCGTAGTAACTCCCTACGAGAATATAAAAAAGGTTACCGACGTAGTGGTGCTGACCGATTTCAAGAACAAGGGCGAGATAAAGCGAAGCTCCGGCAAGGAGGATAATTAATGGACAAAAAATTTACGATAGTCCGTTATTTCGCGTATGGTCTTGAGATACTGCTGATGTTTATATTGCAGTCAACTCCGAATCTTATGCCCGAGGTGTTCGGCGGAAAACCGCTTTTGCTGATACCTGCGGCGCTGACGATAGCCTACCTCGAGCCCGAGATACCGGCGATGTTCTTCGGGATAGCCTGCGGAGCGTTGCTTGATTTCGGTTACGGCGATAATATCGGATACTATACAATAATGCTCGGAATAATATGCTTTATTTTAGGATGGATATTCCGCGACTATATGGTGGTAAGCTTTTTAAACGCTACGGCGTTTTCCGCGATAATTACCGCGGGGCTTATATGCCTTAATTTTCTGTTTTTCTATATTTTCGCAGGAAAAGACGAACCGGGAATTTATTTCTTAAGCCATTATGTATCGAGAGCGGTTTATACGTTCTTATGCGGAGTGATCCTTTATTTTATCAATAAAGGGCTTTTCAGAGCGCTGCTGGATTATTAAGCGCCTTTAGAAGCTGAAAGACTTAGGAGAAGGGAGTGAGAATTATGATACAGGTAGACGATAAGGAAAAACAGGAAAACGAAAAAAGATTTATTCAAAAACGCGTTATTATTTGTATAATTATTACGCTGGTAATTTTCTGCGGATTTATTACGAAGCTGTTTTTCTGGCAGATTGTCGAGGGAAAAAACTACGCGAAGCAGGCGGAAACCTCGACCGCCTATACCGTTAAGACCGACGCTACCCGGGGAGAAATCCTCGACAGAAACGGCGTGGGATTAGCAGTAAACCGTACCGGCTACCGCATAGTTCTCGACAAACTTTATATAGACGCGGATAAGCTCGACCATACGATTTTATCGCTTATTAAGCTGATGAAAACCCGCGATGAAAAATGGATCGATATCCTCCCGATAAGAATCAGCCGCAGCGGAACCTTTAAGTTCAAAAAGAGCAAGAAGGATGAGATAAAAATTCTTAAATCAAAGGATTTTCTCGACCTAAAGCCCTCGGATAATGCCGAGACAGCGGCAAAGCTGCTCATTAAGCGGTATGATATTGATATAAAAAAGATAAAAACGAAGATGAGCCTTAAAAATCTCCTCTCCGTTCACTATAATATGGAGCGAAGCTGGTATTCAAATACCAATCCCTATATTTTTGCCGAGGGGATCAGTTCCGATATGCTTGCTATCGTCAGCGAAAATATGCAGAGCGTAAGCGGCGTTGAGATCCAGACCTACCTCACCCGTCATAATCCCGAGGGAAAGCTCGCGCCTCATATCCTCGGAGCGCTCGGAAGCATTACGAAAGAGGAATATGATAAGAAACAGCAGGAGGGTAAAACCTACGGCTTAAACGACAGTATCGGAAAATTCGGGCTTGAGCAGGCGTTTGAGGATAAGCTGAAGGGCGTCGGCGGCGAAAGGATCGTTCAGAAGAACTCCGACGGTAACGTTACTAAGGTTGTCGAATCAGTCAACGCAAAGCCGGGAAATACCCTCGTGCTTACCTTAGACAGCAATCTCCAGAAAACCGCAAACAAGGCACTTGAAAAGCAGGTCGAGGCGGCGAGACTCTTCGGCGAGACCGAGAGCGCCTATAAGGGCGAAGGTCAGGGTGAGGACTGCCGCACCGGAGCGGTTGTTATGCTTGACGTAAAGGACTTTTCCGTACTTGCGGCGGCGAGCTACCCGACCTTTAATCTTAATAAATATTCAAAGTACGGCGATTATTACGTTGATCTCGTTACCGATAAGAACGCCCCGATCTATAACCGCGCGTTTATCGGCTCGTTTGCCCCGGGCTCGGTATTCAAGCCCTGCGTTGCGGCTGCGGCGCTGCAGGAGAATATTATCGGCGAGGGAACTTTTATCGATTGTACCAAGATTTATAACTATTATCCGACTAATCCCGTCGCCTGTATGGGATACCACGGCTCTATCAACCTGAAAACGGCGATTACGAAAAGCTGTAACTACTATTTTGCCGAAACGGGACGCAGGCTCGGAATTGATACTATGTATCTTTATGCCGAGAAATTCGGTCTCGGCGAAAAAACAGGAGTCGAAATCGACGAGAGCAACGGCTTCTTAGCAGGACGCGACAGTAAAACGTGGCAGGAGGGAAATACCGTTCAGGCAGCTATAGGTCAGTCGGACAACGCGTTCACCCCTGCTCAGCTTGCGACCTATGTCGCGACGATTGCGAACAACGGAACGCGGCTGAGAACCCATCTTATTAAGGAAATCAAGAACTATAAGAGGGATAAAACACTTTATAAATACAGTCGCAAAAACCCCGAGGTTGAGGATACCTGCGGTGTGTCGAAGTACAACCTTTCGGTTGTTAAGAGCGCTATGAGAAACGTCGCTGCCGACCCGGGCGGAACAGCGTACTCGGTATTCGGAAATTATAAGGTGCCGATTGCCGCAAAAACAGGTACCGCCGAGAACGCAGGCTCTGACCATACCGTGTTTATCTGTTATGCGCCTTACGATAAGCCGAAGGTCGCTATAGCCGTTGTGCTCGAGCACGGCGCCCACGGCAAGTACAGTATGAACGTCGCGAAGTCGCTTTTGGACGAGTATTTCTCAGA
>CAZERR010000001.1:57380-61932 GCA_964514785.1 uncultured Ruminococcus sp.
TATAACATAATTGTACTACTTGTATTAATACAATTGAGATAAAAGGAATGAGATTATGTTCAGCTTGGATTTAACTTCACGAACCCCGATTTACGAACAGCTTTATAACAACGTCGTGCGGCTTATCTCGGCAGGAGTTTTAAAACCGAATGATAAGCTTCCGCCCGTCAGGACGCTGGCGTGCGAGCTTTCGGTCAATCCGAATACGGTTTCAAAGGCGTATAAGCTTCTTGAGCAGGACGGTTATATCTGTTCGGCGGTAGGAAAAGGCTCCTTTATTTCTCCCGATTTAAACGCGCTCAGCGCGGAAAAACAGCTTGCTTCGGAAAAACTGAAAGCGGCGCTTAAAGAGGCTCAAAGGGTAGGAATCAGCAGGGAAGAAATCTTAAAACTAACGGACGAAGCGTTTAAGGGAGGTATATTATGATTGAAATAAAAAACGTAAGTAAGGATTTTGAGAAGGTAAAAGCGCTCGACAGCCTTAGTCTGACGGTAAACGACGGTACGGTTTTCGGCTTGGTCGGCTCGAACGGCGCGGGTAAGAGCACGCTTTTAAGGGTAATTAACGGCGTTTTTAAAGCCGACGGCGGCGAGGTATTGATAGACGGCGAAAATGTTTTTGAGAATATCGGAGTAAAAAACAAATGCTTTTTTGTATCCGACTATCCGTATTTCTCGAACAACGCGACTATTGAAAATACCGCCTACCTGTACCGTAAGATTTATACGAACTGGGACGAGGAATATTTTAAGACCTTGTGCAAAACTTTTCCGCTTAATACGAAGGAAAAGATAATAAATATGTCGAAGGGTATGCAGCGCCAGTCGGCGCTCATTTTAGCGCTCTCGACGCGTCCGAAATATCTTTTTCTCGACGAGATTTTCGACGGACTCGACCCTGTAGTAAGACAGCTCGTTAAAAAGCTTATTGCAGCCGACGTTGTTGATAACGAAATGACGGTTATGATAGCTTCTCATAATCTGAGGGAGCTCGAGGATATCTGCGACCATGTCGGGCTTCTGCACAGAGGCGGTATCCTGCTTGAGAAAGAGCTCGACGAATTGAAGCTCGGTATACATAAGGTGCAGATAGCCTTCAACGGCGACGTGAGCGACGATATCTTCGACGGCTTGGATATTGTGAACAAAAACCGTACGGGTAATTTGTACAGGTTAACAATAAAGGGCGAGGAAAATGAAATCATTCCTAAGCTCGAGGCGCTTGATCCCGCGTTTATGGAGGCGCTTCCGCTTACCCTTGAAGAAGTATTTATCAATGAAATGGAGGGTGCCGGCTATGACATCAACAACATACTCTGAGTCTAAGCTTAAACAGGGCTTGTCCGTATTTTTATGGACGTTAAAAACAAACCTGACTGTAATTATAGTTTATCTTTCAATAATCGGATTTTTCGCGCTGACTAATTTCGCGCTGGGAATGGCAGAAGATACGGGCTTTCGTATCGGACTGATGGTATTTGAAACCTTTTTGACCTCGATGATAATAGGTCTGATAGTTTCAATAAGGTCGTTTTCGTATCTCCATAGTAAACGCCAGACCGATTTAGTCGGCTCCCTGCCCGTATCTAGGCGGACGATGTTCTTTTCAAGGCTGATTTCAGCTGTTGTAATTTCGGGGATACCGCTTTTAATGGTAAGTTTTATAATAAACTTATTATTCGGCTGGAATTACATAAACTACGCGGGAATGTTTTTAGAGTCAAATAATACGCCGCTGAGCTTTTTAAGAACGTTTATAATATTAGTTTCCTGCATAGCGCTGTTCGGACTTTTATCGGTTTGCTGCGGTAAAACCTCGGAAAAGATAATATCCTTCGTCGGAATCAATCTCGCGACGCCGTTCGCGGTTTATGCGCTGATGATACTGCCCGCTATTATGCTCTACGGCTATACGGTCGACGTTAATATTGCCGTGGTGTTGGCGCTTAGTCCCGCGCTCGCGTTTATTTACTGCAATTCGCTTTACTGGCTGATTTTTACGGCGGTATGCCTTATACTCTCGTTCTTCCTGATAAAGAACCGAAAAGCCGAGAGCGCCCAGTCGCATTTTGCGTACAAATTCCCTCTCGTAGCAATCAAGGTGCTTGTAAGCTTTTCGGCGGGAATTGTGACGGGCTTCATAATGGTAGGAATGAGCGGAGCCACTCATAGTATTGGTTATGTTATGTTCTGGATAGGGATGATATTCGGCTCGTTTATCGCTCATCTGATAGTTCAGCTTATTTTTAATCACGGAGCTCGGGGATTTTTAAAGGGGCTGATTTCCTACGGCGCGATGATACTCTGTTTCGCGGTATTCTTTACCGCGCTGAATATGGGATTTTTCGGTTACGAAAGCTATCTGCCTAACCCCGACCAAATAAAAAGCGTGAGCTTTACGGGAAATACTCCCTGCTATGTTGACGGAGTAAATATTACCGCGCACGAAGTGACCGACCGAAAAATTATCAAAGAGGCGCTCTCGGCTCATAAGCAGGCGCTTAATAGTATTGATAAGTATAAAAACAGCCCGTTTTTCTCCCGTTCGAGGGTTAACCGGATTGATGCCGATAATTATGATTACTCGTATGTGCTGGGTGAGGATGATACTAATTATTCGATTACATATACTATGAACGACGGCAGTAAAATATCTCGTGAATATCCTAATTATTATTATTACGATGATGAAATTAATGAGGAGCAGTCGGAAATCAAATTCCTGAGAACAAAGGAGTATAAGGAAAATAAAAGTCCCGTATTTGTATGCGACGAAAAGTATCTTATGAGCGTTGTTGTTGATGACGATGAAGGAACTATGACGACATACAATATAGCCGAAGCGGGTTCGGCGAAAAAATGCCGCAATATACTAAAAACCTTTAAGAAGGAATACGATAAATACGGCTATAGCGATGAATCCTCAGAATATACGCTGTTTTTCGATTACGGAAAGAGGAACGAAAACGAAAAGGAGTCTTTCGATATTAAAACAACCGAAAGCGTTTCGGTTCCAAAAACTTTTAAAGATACGTTAAAGATTATAAAAAGTCAGGGTTATACCGGAAAAGCAGGAAATGATAAAGAGAATGAGGAATATATCGAGAGATAAAAGTAAGGCTGAGAGCAAAACTCTCAGCCTTGTTTTATGATACTTTGATTTTAACTTTTTTGACTATCTTCTTTTGTTTATAATTGTTGTTGCCCTTTGCGGTTATGGTTATTTTGACTTTATATGTCTTACCCTTTTTCAGTCCCTTTGCAATAATAAGCTTCCCGCAACCTCAGACAAAAACAAACATAAAAGACTAAAAGATTACATCTTTGATTGCTTTAGTATTCTATAAAAAGCGTCTGGCATATCGGACAATGATTTCGGATATGTATCGAAATATAAACGATTATTTTTAGCAAAATTACCTTTGCTATCGAGTTTATCAATTATCAACGCACCGCTTTAGCCGCCATCTTCAGGGAATACATGCTTCCTGCGCATATGGTAAATCTGCTCAACAACATCAATCTCGCCATTGACTTTGGGCAATGCCTGTTTTGAATAAGCGAGAGCAAAATATTCAGCCAAAGCTTCTTTTGCGGCTTGCTGTTTGTAGAAGTCTTTTCGTGTATATATCCAGCGACCTGAAACCGTCATGGTATCTGCGTAGTGAATAGAGTGGAACATTTCGTGCGAAAGAGTGTACTCCATAAACATTTCTACCGAAACGCCTGCATATCCTCTTGACTCGCAATATTCTTTGATCGAGTCATAATTAATGTGTATATCGCAGATGCCCGAACCGTAAATTGTAAACAGACCGAAAAAGTCTTTAGCTTCGCATACTTGTATTTCCGCTTCGTTTATTATCCCTTTTACACTCTCTTTATGTACTTTTGAGTCGATACCGTTGTCGATATGTAAATCAACATAGTTGTTTTATTATTGATAAAAACTAACATCAAAATCAAAAGATCTATCACCTATTAAACGAACAGGTTCTTATGTACTGCCTTACGTCGGCACCTGATTTCAGATAGCGCAGGAGTATCTCGGCGCAGGCGCGGCTGTCGCTGTCAGCCTGGTGGTGGTTAAGGCGAATCCCCAGGCGGGCGCAGTCATCGTTCAGCCTGTGGCTCACACCGGGGTACAGCCTCCTGCCAAGCTGAACCGTGCAGGTGTAGCGCGCGTACGGTTTCCAGGCTATCCTATAATCGCGCAGGCATTTCTTCAAAACGTTCATATCAAATACGGCGTTGTGCGCGACAAGCAGTCCGCTCGACATAATCGGCTCTATTTCTCTCCAAAGCTGAGGAAAGGTCGGAGCGTTTTTGACCATTTTCGGGCTGATACCTGTCAGCTCCGTATTAAAAATATCAAAATGCGTTTCCGGGTTAACGAGCGAGTAATAGTCGTCGACAATAGCACCGTCCTCTATTACGGTGATGCCGATAGCGCTCATTCGGTTGTTATAATAGTTCGGCGTTTCAACGTCAAACGCAATAAATCGCGACATTCTAAAGCCCCCTAATTTTCACTATTATTTCACTATTTTAC
>CAZERR010000002.1:0-32406 GCA_964514785.1 uncultured Ruminococcus sp.
TTACCTTTATAACAGGCATATACTCACTTTCCATTTCTAAAGCAAAAGCCATTTTAACTTCCTCCTTACAATTTCATCCAAAAATCATAATCTATTTAGATATTAATTACAAAAATCAACTACTTTAGCCTATCACAATTTTTCCTAAAAGTAAATATAAATTAAAGAATTTTAACTAAAAAGACAAAAACTAATCACTTTTTAAGCCATTTTATGGCATTTTTGTTACTCCTGAGGCTCCTGGTAGTTGTTGTCGCCACCATCGTAGTCGTTTTCTCCGTCATCCTCACCATAATTATCCTCGTTTTCGTCGTTATCCTCGTCGCCGTTATCCTCATTATCCTCGTTGTTTTCGTAGTTTTCCTCATCCTCGTTATCTTCGGGAGCAGGAGTTGCCTGAGTTATCGGCGCGACATAGGTTGTCCTTACCGAGGTAGGCTCGGTGGTGATTTCGGTGACGGGCTGAGTAACATCCTCGTCCTTATCCTTTATACTTCCTTCTTTAAAATAGGATTTTCTCGTTTTATCGCACTTGGAAACATTAAGAACGCCCTTTATTTTTCCGGTTTTATTCGGGTCGAGCTTTTCGTTTATGATCGCGAAAGCCGTCCTGAGCTTATAATCAATGGACTCCGGAAGTCCGATTTTAATTTTAATGCGGTTATCATATGTAATCGAAATATCGGAGATTTTCCGTATATTTATTTCGGTGATCTTTTGGTAGTTGTTTTTCTTGATACAGGCGGTGAGCTCCTCAAGCGCCTTAGTACAGCGGTCGTCCTTAAACTCGACCTTATCGCCGATTTTAGTTGACTTAAGGCTCGGCGCTATCATAGAAATCAAGCCCTTCGGCTTTGAGCCTACCTGCTCAAGAAGAATGTTTTCGTCGCTGACCTTATAATACAGCCCGTCGGTTTTAAGCGAGTATGAGGGTGTCGCGTTCTCGATATTGATTATGATCGAATTAGGAAGCTGGAAATTGATAGCCGCCGACTTAACATAGGGCAGGCTGTCCCTCACCGCGTTTTTATCGCCGAACATCGAGGCGATAAAGATATTATCGCCCTCGCTCACCTTAGCGAGTCTTATGATCGTATCATTTGCGTAGTACTCATTACCGCGCACATATATGTTTTCCGTCTTAAAAAGTACCGTCAGCGACAGCACTATCCCGACCGTCAGTACAATAACGATAATCGAAACATACGCAAAAATCTTTCTCGCGCGACGCTTTGCAGGTGAAATCGGCTTAGGGATTCTCTTTCTGCGCTCGCGGCGCTGCTTACGCGCCTGTTCCTTTCTTATCTCAACCTCATCTGCATAGAACCCGTCCTTATGATCGGTCGCCTCGAGGTTTCGTACTCTCTTATCGGTCTCCTTCTCGATTATATCGGGAATGGACTTAGGTCTTCTTTTCCTTTTATCTTTTTTAATATCCTTACGCGCTTTTGCCTTTTCCGGCTCCCGGCGCTTTTTAATATCTCTGCTATCTCTTTTTTCTGCCGGTCTTGCGTTTCTCTCGGGAATGTTTCTTTCCTGCGAAGTTCTTCGGGGCCTTCTCTCTCCCGATACGCTGTCAACCTCTATGCGCTGAACGCGGACGCTCTCGTCCTGCGTTATACGCCTGCGGTCGTTTTTATCGCGGCGGCTGTAATCAACCGCACGCTCCGGCTTTCTTGCGCTTCGGGGATCGGATCCTTGAGCTCTATTATGGGCGTTTTCTGCCTTTCGCGCCTGCTTTCGGGCTTCTTCCCTGTACTTGGCGGCTTTTTTATCAAATTTTTTATCAAGCTCCTGCTGCTTCTTACGCTGTTTTTCGAGCGCCTTAAGCTCCTTCGGGCTAAGCTGACGCCTGCGCTTAGGTCTTCTGTCGTCCATAATTTCACCCCTTTTCTTACGTCTATAGTTTTCTGACGTCCGCCCCGAGCGAGCTCAATACAAGCTCAAGGCTGTCGTATCCTCTCTCGAGATACTCTATACCGTATACTTCGGTTTTATCCTCCGCTCTCAGCGCCGCAACTATCAGCGAAGCTGCTCCGCGAAGGTCGGTTGCCTCAACTCTCGCTCCGTAGAGCTCCTTTACTCCGTTCACGACGGCAACCCTGCCCTGAACGTGAATATCCGCCCCGAGCCTCATAAGCCCGTCGACGTGTTTAAAACGATTTTCAAAAATATTTTCCGCAAACACCGAGGTTCCGCCGCAAACCGTCGTTACAGCCATAAGCAAAGCCTGAGCGTCGGTCGGGAAACCCGGATAAGGCATCGTCCTTATAAGCGGTACCGCCCTCAGTTTGTCGGGAGCGCTAAAGCTCATATCGCCGTTATTAAAGCTGATATTACATCCCATTTCCTCAAACAGCGGAACAATCGAACTGAGATGAGTTCGGATAACGCCGCGAAGCGTTATCTCTCCTCCTGTGATCGCCGCGGCAGACATAAGCGTCGCGGCTTCAATTCTGTCGGGGATAATATCGTGAGAGGCGCCGTTGAGCTCCTCAACCCCGTCTATCACGATCACGCCCTCGCCCGAGCCGTAGATTTTAGCTCCCGCTTCATTAAGAAAATCGCATAAATCGCTTATTTCAGGCTCGCGAGCCGCGTTTATTATCGTTGTCGTACCCTCGGCGAGCGCTGCCGCCAGGATAATGTTCTCGGTTGCACCTACGCTCGGGAACGAAAGGTTGATCTTCGCTCCCTTAAGTCCCTTATCGGCTTTGCATTCAATCACACCGTGGCGCTCCGATATTTTAGCGCCCATCTTACGAAGCGCCTTTAAATGTAAATCAATCGGTCTGGGGCCGAGCTCACAGCCTCCGGGGAAACTGAGTCTCGCCCTTCCGGTACGCGCTAAAAGCGCGCCGAGAAACACGATTGAGCCGCGCATTTCACGCATTAAGCTCTCGGGAATCTCGCTGTCGGCAAGATTATCGCTCCTTACAATAACGGCTTCGCCCTGTTCTTTAGCCTCGCAGCCTAAAAACCGGAGGATCCGAAGCGACGCGTCAACGTCCGAAAGCCTCGGACAGTTAAAAAGTACATTCTCGCCCTTCGTAAGAACAGTTGCGGCAAGTATAGGCAGCGCGCTGTTTTTTGCGCCCTGAACCTCCGCCTCTCCGGACAATCTTTTTTTGCCGTAAACAATGAAACTCGACACCGAAAGCACCCCGCATAAAATATTTACCAGTCATATTTTATGGGGATATCGGAAATGTGTTACCCTATCGCTCCGGTTATCTTCTTTATAATCGAGTAGATTCTCTCGTTGGCGTCGATGATCGCCATATTGCGGGCGTTATCGGTATACTCCCTGAGCTTTTCGGGATTTTGAAGCAGACTGTCCGCCTTCTCTATTAAAAGCTCCTCGGTCAAATCCTTTTCCTCGATGATCTCCGCCGCCTTATTGTTAACAAGCGCCATCGCGTTATGGAACTGGTGATTTTCGGCAACGTTCGGGGAAGGAATAAGTATAGAGGGCTTTCCGAGAGCCTGGATTTCGGATAGGGTGATCGCTCCCGCTCTCGAAATCACGAGGTCGGCTGCTGCCATACAGGTCGCCATATTGTCGATATATTCACGCACATCAAGGTTCGGACAGCTTCGGACGTCTACTCCCCTATCCTTGATATAATCAGGGAACCAAAGTCCGTTTTTGCCGTAGCCGTGGATATGCTGGTATTTTCCGTCTTTTCCGCTTCGGGCTATAAGTCCGGCTACGCCCTCGTTGATCCTACGCGCTCCGAGCGAGCCTCCGAACGAAAGCACTACCGGACGCTCGTCAAGCCCGAGCTCCTTACGCGCCGAATCCTTATCAGCGGCAATAATCTCTCTGCGGACGGGATTTCCCGTAACCGCGAAGTTACAATTTTTATCAAAATACTTCTCGGCGTCCTTAACCGCGAGCATAACCTTCTTCGCGTTTTTGCCGAGCATTTTATTGGTTACTCCGGGATATGCATTCTGCTCATGGATAATAGTAGGAATACCCATCTTAGCCGCAGTCCTAAGTACCGGACCGCTGACGTATCCTCCGGTGCCGACGCAGATATCGGGTTTAAACTCCTCGATTATCTTATGCGATTCCTTGGAGGACGAAAAGGTTCTGTTAAAAGTCATAACATTCTGCTTTATCGCCTTGGGAGTGAGGCTGCGCCTGAAGCCGCTTATTGTAATAAATGCCATTTCAAATCCCGCTTTAGGCACAAGTTTTTCCTCCATACCTCCGCGGTTTCCTACAAAGAGGATCTCGGCGTTTTTATCCTTTTCTCTTATATATCCCGCGATAGCAAGCGCCGGATTGATATGGCCGGCAGTTCCGCCGCCCGCAAAAAGTATCCTCATATTATCTCTATCCGCGTCAAACGCGGACGTTCCTTTCTAAAGAATAATATCTTAGCAGGTTAAGTTCTCTTTTAATGCTTCTGTTACTGCTTTTCGATATTCGCCGTTCGTGAAATCGACAGGATAAGTCCCATCTGAGCAAGAAGCATAATAAGCGAGCTTCCGCCGAAGCTGAAGAACGGCAGTGAAATACCCGTATTAGGCAGCCAGTCGGTTATAACCAGTATATTAAGTACGACCTGCACGCCTATCTGAGACGAAAGTCCTATTCCGAGCAGCTTACCGAAGGTATCCTTTGAACGAAGGCTTAAGGTAATTCCTCTCCATACCAGCAGCGCAAAGATAAGAAGTATGATAAGCGCTCCGATGAAGCCCAGCTCCTCGCATACAATAGCGAAAACGAAGTCGTTCTGAGGCTCCGGCAGATAGAGGTATTTCTGTCTTGACTGACCGAGACCGAGACCGAAAAGCCCGCCCGAACCGATCGAGTACAGTGAGTTTCTCGTCTGCCAGGTAGTCTGCCACATTTCCTCTGTGGTATATACCAGCGCCTGACCCCAGCCGTCCATTCGCTGCATAGCGTATGTCAAAACGCCGGTAGCCCACGCTCCTATTACCGCTACTCCGAGTATGATTCCTCCGATAACGAGGAACTTGACCTTCATTCCGCCTATATAAAGCATAATGATCGTAAGTATCGCGATAATTACTATACCCGAGTAGTGAGGCTCTAAAAGCAGCAGCGCAGCTGTTGAACCGAAAATTAGTATACCCGGCAGAACGCTGTATTTAGCGTACTGCATTTTATCGTAATAAAGACTTCCCCAGTGAGCAAAAAACAGGATTATAGCGAATTTAGTAATCTCGGACGCCTGAATATTTACGGGACCGATTTCGATCCACCGGTGTACATTACCCGGAAGCACCAGCACTATCATAAGCGTAATATACGATACGCCCAGTAAAATCGGCGCAAGCTTATGAAGCTTATTATAGTTAAAGAACGAAACGCCTATCATAGCCGCTATTCCTATAACCGCGTAAATAATCTGGCGGCGCACATAGAAATAGCTGTCGTTAAGCTTATAATAAGCGGACGGATAACTCGCCGAGAACATCATTATCATTCCGATAATAACAAGCACCAGTACTAAGAGTAAAAACGGAAGGTCGATTCCCATTCCTCTTTCGAATAACGGGCGGCGTATCTTTCGCTTACTCTTGCGTCCGGACTTTTCAACGGGGGCATTTTCCCTGCGCGCACGTTGTCTATTCACTTTTTCATCATAGAGCCGGTTTACGTCGGCACGACGCATTACCTCAACCTGTGGCGCCATTTCATATCTCCTCGTCAGTCCGCGCAGTTCCTCTGAAATACACCTAATTACAATTATATTTCAGTTTTTTAATACAGGAAAACTCTGCTTTCGGCTGATAAATTACAAATGATATATTTAATACTGAAATTATACTCCGAAATAAACGAGTATAAATGAAACTATTCCGAACACGACCGTTACCGCGCTGAATACGGAAACAATCTTCACCTCGGACCAGCCGCACATCTCAAAATGATGATGTATCGGGCTCATTTTAAATAGACGTTTTCCGTGGGTAAGCTTAAAATAAGCGACCTGCAAAACAACCGAGCCCATCTCGCACAAATACACAAGTCCGAGCGGCAGAAGAAGAATCGGCATATCGATCGCAAACGCCATCGCGCAGACGATTCCGCCTAAAAACAGCGAACCGGTATCTCCCATAAACACCTTTGCGGGGTGGAAATTCCACACAAGAAAGCCTAAACATCCTCCGGCAACGGCAGCCGCCATAAAGGAAACCCCCATCAAGCTCACGAGGCTTGCGATAAGCATAAAGAAAATCGCGACAAAGAATGTGAGCGAGCCGTCAAGTCCGTCGATACCGTCGGTAAGATTAACAGCGTTAACGATACCGACAATTACAATCGCTGAAATTATATAATAGAACCAGCCGAGGTCAACCTGACCTACGAAGGGGATGACAGTAGTGGTTTTATATCCCATAAATCCGAGTACGGCAAGATACGCTATCGTAACGGCGAACTGAAACACAAGCTTCTGAACGGCTGTAAGTCCTAAATTACGCTTCTTAACAACCTTTATATAGTCATCGATAAAACCGATTATACCGTGACCGAGAGCGAGTCCGAGTCCCGCGAACACGAAGGTTACACATCTCGAGGGGTCGAGCTGATAAGCTCCCACAAAGCTGTTTCCGAATACTGCGTAAAGTATAACGCTTACCGAGGTAACTACGGTAATACCGATAATAAACATAATACCGCCCATTGTCGGGGTACCCTGCTTATCCTTATGCCACGAGGGGCCGATATCAAGTATCGTCTGACCGAAGTTCACCTTATGAAGAAACGGTATCAGAAATTTACCTATCAGCGCGGTTATCGCGAACGATAAAAGCGCGGATAAAAATGTCCATATTCCGAAAACTGTCATCTTTTCCATCCTCCTCTTTTTAATTGTCCTCGTCTTTTCGCGTATGCCCTATCCGTTATTTCTCTGACCTCAGCGATTGCGGATCTTGAAATGGGCATAGGGTTCACGGAAGACTGATCCGATGATTTTATAAAAATCATTAATAATACATACTTATACCTGCTAAGCAGTTAATGAAAGGGTTCGTTAATCTTAGTCGTGCACAACCGAGCTTCCGGAGAACTCTACGGTAATGACCGTGCCGCGCGGCACGCTCTCACCTGCGCTTATACTCTGAGAGCTTGAGACAGCGCTCGAGCTTGCCGTTACGCCGGAGAAGCTTATATTGAGCCCTGCCGACGAGGCTATCTCATTAACGGTAGAAACAGAGTAACCGACCATATCGGGTACCGTAACCTTTTCCTTTTTAGATTCCTTATCCGTATAGAGCACAACATTTCCGCCTACGGGTATCTTAGTTACCGCGGAAGGAATCTGAGCAACAACCTTCTTGCCGCTGCCCTTAACGGTAGTCGTAAAGCCGTCAGCCTTAGCCTGCTTTTGAGCCTTTGAGACAGAAAGTCCGACATAAGAGCCAGTAACGGTATCAACGTACTGCTTCTCTCCGTTTGAGTATTCCGCCTGAATCTCAAGATAAGGAAGGACCTCGCTCATAATATTAACGAATACGGGCGCGGAAACCTGGCTTCCGTAGTATGAAGCGCCTCGCGGAGTATCAAAGAATATAAGACACGCGAGCTGAGGCTTATCGGCAGGAGCAAAGCCGCAGAACGAAGCGATATAATCCTCGTAACCGCTCTGAGACTGACCGATTTTCTCGGATGTACCGGTCTTACCGCCGACACGGTAACCTGCGATATAACCGTTGTTAACGCCGCCCTGAGTAGTATTCCTCTCAAGGAAGTTACACATTTTTTTACTTACCGAAGCCGAAATAACCTGACGTTTGATTGTCGGCTCGGTATTCTTTATAACATTTCCGTCCGCGTCGGTAATCTTCTGAACAACATAAGGCTGAACGACCTTACCGCCGTTAGCTACCGCCGCGCATGCAGTTATCATCTGAATAGGAGTAATCGAAAAGTTCTGACCGAACGAGGCAACCGCAAGGTCTGTTGCGGACATTGAGCCGTCCTCGTTAAAGAACAGGTCGTCTGATTCGCCCGGAAGATCGATACCTGTCGGCTCAGAGAAGCCGAAGCCCTGATAATACTTGTAAAATTTCTCGGCGCCTACTCTCCCGCCAATATCGATAAACGCAGGGTTGCAGGAGTTAGCGATTGCCTGGAAAAGATTCTGGCTGCCGTGACCTGCCTTATGGTGGCAGTGAATGGTGTTGTCATAGATCGTAGTTGAACCACTGCAATAGAAGTGTGAGTTCTCGTTAACAACGCCCTCGTTCAGCGCCATTGAAGCGGTACACATCTTAAATACGGAACCGGGATAATATGTATCGGCGATCGCCTTATTACGCCACATAGCTCCAAGCGCCGCGCTCTCAGCCTCGCCTCGTTTCTTTTCGGGCAGCGCCTTGATAGCGGCTAAGTCCGCGTCCGATAAATCGTAGGGCTTATTAAGATTATAGCCGTCGGCTGTAACCATAGCCAGCACCGCTCCGGTATTAACGTTCATAATAATACAAACGCCGCGGTTTACTACCTCGTTATCGGCGAGACCTTTTTTCATATACTTTTCCGCCGTTGACTGAATCGTCTCGTCAATCGTAAGCGTGATATTGTTTCCGTCCTTAGCCGCAACATTCTGCTCGTACTGGAAAGGCATATCGGTTTGGTTGGCGTTGCGAGCGGTTATAATTCGTCCGGGAGTACCGGTGAGATACTTATCGTACTGATACTCTACTCCCTCAAGTCCCTGATCGTCCGAACCGGTAAAGCCTATTACCGAGGAAGCAAGGTCGTTATACGGATAATAGCGGCGGTAATCGTCAAATAAGGTTAAAACATTGCTCAAGCCCTTATACTTATCGTTGATCTTTTCGCAGAGCTTTAATATCTTTTCTCTTTCGTCGCTCTCGATTTTCCTCTTAACAACTACATAATAAGTTTTAAGCTTCGTCTTTCTGTAAACATCTTTATATTCTAAGTCAAGGATTTTTGAGAGATTTTCTGCCACATATACTCTCTGCTCTTTAGTTTCCATATAAGCAGGAGCCATAATAACCTTCCATACGGACGCGCTTTGAGCTAAGACCTTTCCCTTAGCGTCGTAAATCGTACCGCGCTTTGAGTTTACGGTTGTATCGACAAGCTGCTGTTCAACCGCTTTTTCCTGCAAATACGAGCCCGAAACAAGCTGCAGATATCCGAGCCTTACGGATATGGCTCCGAAGCCCAGCACCAAAATAAGCAAAATGAGTATCGTAGTTCTCATTCTGAGCAGCTGAGAAGCTCCTTTTTTCGCGCGTTTTCTGCCGAATTTTGCCATACAACCTCTCCTTTCCGTAGTATTTTTTTCATATACCTATATAATATATAGCCAAAATAAGAGTTAAGATTACACATCTCAACTCTTATTCACACATAACATATTTATTAAGTTAACCCGAATGTTATGACCATAGTCCCGTAACCGCGTCAATAATTTTCTGGAAGAAGTTTTTATTCACGTCTCCTGATATTTCGGCCTTATCGCCTTTTGACAGGGAAACAAACTCCTTCTGAACATTTTCCGCCTTACTCATTCCGAGCTTATTCTTAGCGTAGTTTTCGATATCGGTTGTAGAATGCTTGGACTGAATAGCCATCTGGGTCTGAGTATATGTACTCTGAGCGTTGCTGAGCTCAGCTTTCTTAGTGATAATCTGCTGATTGAGCTCGGTGAGCTGAACTTGTCCGATAATAATCATCGCTACCGCGAACGTAATGACCGCACCGGCTAATGCGCCGATAAAGAGCTTAAAAGGGTTGTGCTTTCTTCTGCGGATCTTAACGATCTCGTCCTGCGGTATAGTTACAACTTTATTTTTAGTATTTTGTGTTTTTTCTTCAGTTTTCTTTTTCGGAAGCTTCTTCGCGGTACTGTCTTTAAAAAGATTAAAGTCATACGCGGCGCTTCTGTTGTCGTATGTTAATGTCATATATCTTACCTCAACGGTTATCTATCATACACCAAAATTGTCGTCGTATATTTCTTTATAGTAAAAAAATTACAATTTTTTAATTTTTCTTTGATTTCGTAACGTATTTTTCGGAAAATCGCCGCTCAGTAAATACTGAATATTGTGATTTGCTACCTGTTTTTACACAATCTATTGTGGTTACAGTTGTTGTTGCACTTTTTACATTTCTGTTATATTTTACTACAGAATGTAACAGATGTCCAGCCCATATCAAGTATTTTCAGTTTTTTTACGGCAAATTCTTAGTTTTGCACTCCTGGAGCGCGGATTTGTTGATAATTCTTGTTGATTTGCTACAATGGGTTTTCGGGTAATGAGCTCAGCCCTGGGTTTATTGCCGCATACGCATACCGGAAAATCCTTCGGACAGGTACATCCGCGGCACCATCCTGCCATCGTCTGCTTAACGATCCTGTCTTCAAGGGAGTGGAAGGTAATTACAGCGAGCCTTCCGCCGGGTGCAAGAAGCTCAAAAGCGTCCGAAAGACCGCTTTTCAGCGCGTCGAGCTCGTGATTTACCTCGATTCTAAGTGCCTGAAACGTCTTTCTTGCAGGATGACCCGCGCGTCTTACACGCTCGGGAACGCTGTTTCTTATGATCTCGGCAAGCTCAAAAGTAGTCTCGACCGGCTTTTCCTCCCGATATTTTACAATACCCCCGGAAATGGAATCAGCGTATTTTTCCTCACCGTACATATATATTATCCTTGAAAGCTCCTTTTTTGACAGCGTATTTACTAAATCCGCCGCCGAGGGTCCCGACTGAGACATTCTCATATCGAGAGGAGCGTCCTCGTGAAAGGAAAATCCGCGCTCGGCGGTATCGAGCTGATGGGACGAAACGCCGATATCAAGCAGAACTCCGTCTACCTGACAGATTCCCCTGTTATTGAGCAGCCTCTTCATATTTGAAAAGTTGCCTTTTATTATTATTGAGTTTTCATTATCCTTAAACCGCTCTGTAACGACAGCGATCGCATCGGGGTCCTGATCGATGGAAATAAGCTTTCCGAGCTTCAGCCTTTTAAGAATTTCCGCGGAATGTCCCCCGCCTCCGGCTGTTCCGTCAACATAAATTCCGTTCGGCTTTATGTCGAGACCGCCGACAGCTTCGTTAAGCAGCACGGGAGTATGAGAAAATTCCATAGCCTTCCCCTTTACAGAATGAGCTGACTTAACGCCGCCTCGATCGTTTCGTCACTGGTTGAAATCATTTCGTTGAACTTTTCCTCGTCCCAGATCTCAATACGGTTGTCCATACCAACTACGGTGGCAGTTTTTTCAAGACCCGCCGCCTTTCTCAAATTCGCCGGGATAGAAATTCGTCCCTGCGAATTAGGAGAAACCTCAACGGCAGTCGCAATAACCCTGTATTGCAGTTTGAACGCGTCCGACGCATTCATTTGCTTAATTTTTTTCCTTAAACCTTCAAATTCGGGGATAGAGATCACCTGAACACAATCGAAAAAGCCTCTCGAGATATAAAAACTCTCTCCGAGCTCTTCCCTGAAACGAGACGGCAAAACGATCCTTCCCTTAGAATCGATACTATGTGTAGTGGTTCCTAAGAACATCTTGCCACCTCCTAATCATAATAATACAGCTATTGCCACATAGTGGTTATATAGCGCCACTAAATGACACAAATTGCCACCGTGTAACCATTATACATTATCAGAAACGAAATTGCAAGAAAAAAGTTACAGCATTTTTACTAAATATCACCCCTTATTTTTTGTTAATTTCCACAAAAAAAGACACAATGCCCGAAAATCGGACACTGTGCCGTTACAAAGTGTTAATTTTTCACTTCAGTCCGAAGCATTAGCTGTAACTTTTAGCTCAGAAAAAATGGTAAAACATATTTATTAAATATATTGCCGCACCGGCTACTGCCGCTGCAAACACAAAAGCAAATATAACCGCAAATATAACAAAACGAGATTTAATAGAGTTTTCACCCTTTGAAACTCCTTTATTGTCAGACTGCGGCATTTTCTTAACGGTCTTAATCTTATTCGTCTGAGTATTCTGCATTTTATCAGCACACGCAAGCGCATCTGTCTGATTTATCAGTCTTTCATGAAAGCTTTCAAGCCACTTCAAATCCTCAAATTTACAATCTTCACATATTGGTTCATGGGCAATCTGATTGCGAATCCATCGCACGCGCTTCAGACTGCGATAAGTATTATCCCAGTCGGGAATCCTCATTCTTATACTTATGGGAGTCTGGTCCATTAATTCGATATATGTGTTTACGCCTTTTTCAGAAGACAGAATATCTTTGCAAATGGCGTCAACCCTTTTAAATTCTTCGAGAAGCTCTGTTTCCAATTTATCCATTTTGCGCTCCGTTAAAAATGGGAACAGAATCTGTTAAACCGGTTTCTGTTCCCATAATTAATTATATTTGTTTTTATTTCTTAGCCTGCTTGAAGTTCTGGCGTGCCTTGCGGATATCCTGGCCGATTGCGTTAATATCCTTAGTGCAGGCTGCAATTGCCTCGTCAGTTTCCTTCATAACCTTATCAACGAAGTTGTTTGCGGCTCTTGTGATCTCGTTAGCCTTTTTCTTAGCGTCGGCGATAATCTCGCGTGCCTGAGCCTCAGCGGCATGAGTGATCTCGTGCTCGCTTACCATAACCTTACGGCGCTCCTCAGCCTGGCGGATGATCTCCTCGCCGTTTGACTTAGCCTCGGCAATAATCTGCTCGCGGTCAGCCACAATATTCTTAGCCTGACGGATCTCGCTCGGAAGAGTGTCTTCAATCTCGTCTAGAATATCAAAAATTCTCTCGCCGGAAACAAGAACCTTCTTGTCCTTAGAAAGGGGCATAACCCTAGCGTTGTTTACCATGTCCTGTAATTCCAGAATTAAATCGTCTACTCTCATTTTCTTTCCTCTCCATTATCTAAAGATTTTAACCTGTTAAGTATTTTATCATGCACGCACTCAGGCACAAATGAACTGATATCTCCGCCTAAAGCCGCAACCTGCTTTACCATACTCGAGCTTAAATACATAAACTCGGAGTTACAGGTCAGGAAAACGGTTTCAAGCTCGGGGTTCAGCTTTTTGTTTGTGAGAGCCTGCTGAAATTCATATTCAAAGTCCGACACCGCCCGAAGTCCTTTAACTATCGCGGTAATGTTCTGCTCCTTAGCGTAATTCGCCAGAAGTCCGTCAAATCCGACGATCTCAACATTCTCGAGTCCCGCCGTTGCCTCGCGTAAAAGCTCTATCCTCTCGTCAGTGGAAAAGCTCGGAGTTTTAGCGGCGTTTTTCAAAACACCTACCACAACGCTGTCAAACATTTTCGAGGCTCGGGTTATGATGTCGATATGGCCGAAGGTAACGGGATCGAAGCTGCCCGGACAAATAACCTTTTTACCCATATATAACTTCCCAAACGTTAAACATAGTCACTATGCCGATACATAGATACCTTTATTTTACCATAGTGTTTCTGTCTGTCAAGCATAAATTCACCATATTTTTGTAAAATTGTCTCTTTTTCCGGATTTTCTACGATAATTATACCGGTTTTTTTCACTTTTTCGACAATCTTAGGCATAACCTCCTGCAAATCGCCCGTTGAGTAAGGCGGATCGAGGTAAACGATATCGAACGGCTCGCTCACCATATCAAGATATGAAAGACTGTCGGCGTGAAGAACCTTCGCCCTATCATAAAAACCTACGTTATTTAAATTCTTTCGTATAATGTCAACGGCTTTTCTTGAGCTGTCGACAAAAACCGCCGATTTCGCTCCTCGGCTCAAAGCTTCAATACCCATCTGACCGCTGCCCGCGAACAAGTCTAAAAATACCCTGTCCTGAATATCAAACTGTATCGCGGAGAAAACCGCTTCCTTAACCTTATCGGTAGTAGGACGAACATCCTCGCCCTCTAAGGTCAGAAGCTTTCTTCCTCTTGCTTCACCTGTTATTACTCTCATATTTCAGTGTCCGCGTCAAACGCGGACGTTCCTTTCTGTAAAATTTATATCCCCGTACATTCAGCATCCTATGAAGTTTCGTAGGCTTGGGATATGTTCTGCGTTTTGCTTCCGGCTCTACGTTCTTTGCTCCGCGTTGAAATAATTATACACGCTCACCGCGCTGTCATGAGTCATACGCGGACAATTTTCGAGCTCCTGCAAATCGGCGTTTTTTATATTTTCAATCGTTCTGAAATTCTTAAGGAGCGCCTTTGCTCTCACCTCTCCGATACCTTCGATATCGGTCAGCGAGCTTTTGAAGGTCTTATTTTTTCTTCTGGTACGGTGGTAGCCGATTGAAAAACGGTGAACCTCGTCCTGCATTTTACTTATAAACGTAAACACGGCTCTCCTGGAATTAATTGTGATCTCGCCGCCTGAACCGGTAATCGCCCGGGTGCGGTGATGAGAATCCTTTACCATTCCGAAAAGCGGAACATTGACGTTATGCTTTTTAAGCACCGGCTCAACAGCAGAGACCTGACCTCTTCCTCCGTCAAGCAGGATAAGGTCGGGCAATCTTCCGAAGCCCTCGCCGCTGTCTTTATTCTCCTCATACTCGGTAAAACGCCTGTCGAGCACCTCCGCCATGGAGGCATAGTCGTTCTGGCCCTCAAAGCTTTTTATCTTAAACCTTTTGTACGCGCTTTTAAGCGGCTTTCCGTTTTCATAGACAACCATACCCGCAACATTCTCGTCGCCGGCGTGGTTGGAAATATCGTAGCTCTCGATATACGCGGGGATTTTCTCAAGCCCGAGCAGATTCTTAAGCTCCTCCAAAACAGAATACTCACGCGAGGTTCTGCCCTTTAACTGAGCAATCGCCTCGGCAGCGTTTTTTCGGCACATACTTACGAGCTGAGCCTGCTCTCCGCGCTGAGGAAATGTTATATAAACCCTGCGCCCGAGCTTTTCGGTAAGCCATTTTTCAACCGCTTCCTTATCCTCGAGCTCTCTGTCTAAAGTAAGATTACGCGGGATCCTGCGGTTGAGCGAATAGTAGTTCAAAATAAACTGAGAGAGCTCATCGTCACCGTCCATCGGTGAATTAACGACAAAATTTTCATGGTCGTAAAGCCGGCCGCCCTCAAACCGGAATATCTGAAAGCATCCCCTGTCGTTATCTGTAAAGTAAGCAATAACATCCTGATCGGGAACGCTTACGGAAACGACCTTCTGCTTATCCGCCATTTTCCTGACGGCGTTAATCTTATCGCGGATATCGGCAGCCTTCTCAAACTCGAGATTTTCAGCCGCCTTTTCCATTTCTTCGGTAAGCATTTTAAGCGAAGCGGAGCTTCCTCCTTTAAGAAAGTCAAGCGCCTGCTCAACGTTTTCATTATAATCCTTAAACCGAACCTTACCTGTACAGGGCGCCGTACACTGCTTGATATGATAATTCAAACAGGGGCGAGCCTTGCCGAAATCCTCGGGAAATCTGCGGTTGCAGGTCGGCAGCTTAAAGATTTTATTAGCCTCCTCAACCGACTGCTTAACATAAAAGCTGTTTTTATACGGTCCGATATACAGAGCACCGTCGTCCTTTTTTTGCAGCTCATAGGTTATTTTGCGCCATTTTCCCGGGCTTACTCTGATATACGAGTAGCCCTTATCATCCTTAAGCAGAATATTATACTTCGGGGTATGCTGTTTTATAAGACTGCACTCAAGTACAAGCGCCTCAAACTCGCTGTCACAGATGATGTACTCAAAGTAATCGACATTCTCAACCATTCGCCTGACCTTTTCGGAATGGTTGGTTTGAGAGCCGAAATACTGAGACACACGGTTTTTAAGCGCCTTAGCTTTTCCTATATATATAATTTTCCCGCTTTTATTGTGCATAATGTATACACCTGGCGAAAGCGGAAGCGCCATAGCTTTTTTTCGAAGCTCTTTCAGTTTCTCCATAATCAGAAAATACATTTGTGTATTATACACAAAAAGAAAGCGTGCGCGCTTTGCGCGCATTTCGGATAGTCATCGCTCGTTTCTGCACAGCAGAAAACTGAGCGGACAACATAAATCGTTTTAATTTTGCAGGAGTTACCTATTTATCATGACAATAAATATTACAGATAGTATGGATTTCATTATACTATTTGCTGTTATTTCCTGCCAAAAAAGAAAAGGGCGGTACTACCGCCCGTTAATTTCCTGCTTTATTATTGATCGGCAAATCCAGACTCAACGAGAGCCACAAGACCGTCAACAGCCTCCTGCTCATCAGCGCCGTCAGCGATAATCTTAATCTCTGTACCGCCGATAATACCGAGCGAAAGCACGCCGAGAAGGCTCTTTGCGTTTACTCTTCTCTCTTCCTTTTCAACCCATACGGTAGACTTGTATTCATTTGCCTTCTGAATAAAGAAAGTTGCAGGACGTGCGTGTAAACCCGCCTTATTTTCAACTAAAACATCTTTAACGTACATAATTAAACCCTCTCTAAACTCCTAAAATATTAAAAGTCATACCACTCTGGGCATTTCCACAATAAATATTATATCATTTTTTTCTTCTACGTCAACACTCCGAAATCAATTTTGGATTTAATAATAATTATATTTGTTTTAGGCATTTTGCGTTTGTGCAACTTAACTAAATTTAATCATTAGTGTGAAATTAATATTAAATACTTCCATTATAATGACGTATTATTTGAATGATTTTGACGTTTTTACGACATTTTAATCATCGTTGGGCATAAGATTCTCGAGTATCCTTTTATCGTCCTCGGAAAGCTCCTTTTTCTCCAGCATATCCGGACGTTTTTTCGCGGTATTTAAAAGGCTCTGCTCATAGCGCCAGCGGTCTACCTTAGCGTGGTCTCCGCTGTAAAGCACAGGCGGAACCTCAAGTCCTCTCCACTCCATCGGCTTAGTATACTGAGGATATTCCAGCAATCCGTTAAAATGGCTCTCCTCGGTAAAGCACTCGTTATTGGAAAGCACTCCGGGAGCCAGCCTGGCGAGCGCGTCGATAAAAACGAGCGCGGGAAGCTCGCCGCCTGTCAGCACATAGTCGCCAATCGAGATCTCCTCGTCGATAAACTCGTCGATAATCCGCTGGTCTACGCCCTCGTAATGCCCGGCTAAAACGCAAATATTATCAAGCTCCGAGAGCTCCTTAAGCCTTTTCTGAGTCATTGTTTTTCCCTGAGGCGACATATATATAAAATGCGGTCTTGCTCCACGCTGTTTTTCAATATCCTCGAAGCACAGCGCGATCGGCTCACATTTCATAAGCATACCCATTCCGCCGCCGTAGGTTGTGTCGTCGACGCGGCGGTGTTTATCGAACGCGTAATCGCGCAGCTGGTGGCATTTTATCTCGATCGCTTCGCTTTTTTGGGCGCGACCGATAATACTCTCGCCGAGCACCGCCTCGCACATCTCGGGAAAAAGAGTTATCAAATCAATTTTCATCGTCAAAAAGTCCCTTCATAGGTCTTACAAGCACATAACCCTCGTCAACATTCTTTTCAACAACAACGCTGTCGATAACGGGCACAAGATATTCCCTGCCGTTCTTTTTTACGGTGTAGACATCGTTCGCACCGGTTTTAAAAACATCCGCGATTTCTCCGTATTCAACGGTTTTATCGTCGGCATCGAGCACCCTGCAGCCGATCAAATCCTGCACGAAGTTTCTGCCCTCGGGGAGAACTACGTCGTCACGATTGATATACAGCACCTTACCGCGGAGCTGCTCTGCCTTTTCGACGGTATCTACTCCGCTTACGGTCATAAGCACGATATTCTTATGAGGGCGGCATTTTACCTTTATTTTTTCGGCGCCCTCATCAAAATAAAGCTCCTTAAAATCCGTGAGAAAATCAGGGCTGTCGCTCCACGGGTTAACTCTAAGCTCTCCGCGCACGCCGTGAGTTCCGACGATTTTCCCGACTTCTAAAAACTGTTTTTTCATAATTTACCTCGTTATTCTCTATCATCATAACATCATAGTTTTATTCGGCTGCACTTCAAAAACTAAACCGTCAAGTGAAAACCATAAACTTATATCGCTGTTATTCTTTATATTTCTATCGGTTATTTCGGCTTTATCCATCGCCTGCAAATACTCAATGATCTCGATTGTAGTCATAGGGAGTATATCGTTTTGAGCTGATACTTTTATAAACGCGCTTTCAAAACAATCCCACATATCCTCCGCGTCAAGGTCGTAAGAATGACCTCCGATTTGAAGCAACGCAAGCTCCTCGCCGGTTTTAATAAACTCATCTACGATATCATCAAATGAATTACGGGGGTGAAATATCGTTGCTTTCCATTTAAAGAAGTCGTTTTGCGGTATGAAAGAGTGACTTTCTTCCGATATGCGCGCATATGAAAAGCCGCATTGCTTTACGCAGCTCTCAATCAGTTCGCTGTAATAATGGAACGGAACGGCAAAGCCTTTTATTTTTCTGTTAAAAAACTTTTCCAGCTTATCCTTGTCAGTTTTGAGCTCATACAGGATTTCGGATTCGGAAAGGTTATCCATATACGGATGAGTAAGAGTATGACTTGCTATTTCGTGTCCCTCATATAAGGGCATCGCCTTATCCTTTGAAAGACGCTTTACGATACTTCCGTTCTTATGCGTCCATTCAAATTCGCTCTCCATTAACCCCGAATTCAGGTTAAAGGTTCCTTTAAGATTATACCTGTTAAGCAGATCGACAAAACGAACGTCCTGTAATACGCCGTCATCAAATGTGACATTAAACGACTTCGGCTTTCCGTTAGGATATAATTTACGAATCATAAGCTCCTCAAATTCAAGTTTTTTCATCTATTAAATTCTACCACGAATTAAAAGATATGGCAATCAAATATTAAAAACTAATCGGACAAAGTAAAAAACCCGCCTCTACGGGCGGGATTTTTTATTCTGAAAGCTTAGTCGATTTCAACCATTACCTTCTGCTCGTTTCTTACAGCGGCAGAACGTGCGATTGTACGGATAGCCTTGGCAATTCTGCCCTGCTTACCGATGATGCGTCCCATATCATCCTCTGCAACGTGGATGTGGAAAACGATAACGCCTTCCTCGTTGGGAGCGTCCTCTGTAACTACTACTGCCTCGGGATCTTCTACTAAGCCCTTAGCGATAATTGTAAGTAAATCCTTCATTATAAAAATTCCTTTCCATTCTTTACTATACGGTATAAGCAACATTTTTAAAACCTCATTGAGCTTTGCTGTTCTTTAATTAGCTACAGCTCCCCAAATTCGCGCCGCAGTTTTACTGCTCTGCAAATTAGTTGTCGCCGGTCGCTAATTAAAGGCTGCGCTCCTCGGCTTTTCTTAGTCTATATAACCGTTCTTCTTTAATAACGCTTTAACGGTATCTGTGGGCTGAGCGCCGTTAGCGATCCACTTTTTAACAGCTTCGCCGTCAACCTTGAACTCCGAGGGAGTCTTTAAGATATCGTAGGTACCGATCTCCTCGATGAAACGTCCGTCACGGGGATATCTTGAGTCAGCTACTACTACACGATAGAAAGGAGCCTTCTTAGCACCCATTCTTCTGAGTCTGATTTTAACTGCCATTATTAATTCACCTCCATTTTTTAATTATCCGCGTCAAATTGAATTGCGCGGAATTCTATATAAAGCATACATATTATATATATGACTATTATAGACCTAAGACCTTAGAATCCGGGGAACCCGCCTCCCGGGGGCATACCCGGCATATTCATAGCGCGGCGTTTCTTGCCCTTGCCGTTAAAGCGGCGCATCATCTTCTGCATATCCTTAAGCTGCTTGAGCAGGCGGTTAACCTCCTCTACGCTTCTTCCGGAGCCGGCGGCAATTCTGCGCTTACGGCTTGGATTTATTAAATCGGGCTTCGACCTCTCCTCGGGAGTCATCGAAAGGATGATTGCCTCCGTCCAGTCAAGCGCCCTGTCGTCGATATCGACATCGTCAAGCTTATTTCCGAGACCGGGGATTTTCGAAAGAATACCCTTAAGCGGTCCCATATTTTTTATCTGACGGAACTGGTCGAGAAGGTCGTTGAAGTCCATTTTATTCTGCATCATCTTCTTAGCGACTTCCTCGGCCTTCTTCTCGTCGAGCTTTTCCTCCGCCTGTTCAATAAGCGTAAGAACATCGCCCATACCGAGAATTCGGCTCGCCATACGGTCGGGATGGAACTGCTCGAGATCCTCGAGCTTTTCGCCCGTGCCGGCGAATTTGATCGGCTTGCCGGTTACCTTTTTAACGGAAAGCGCCGCGCCGCCTCGGGTATCGCCGTCGAGCTTAGTTATAATAACGCCCGAAATCTCAAGAAGCTCGTTAAAGCTTTGAGCTACATTTACGGCGTCCTGACCGGTCATTGAATCAATAACGAGAAGTATCTCGGAGGGATTGACCTCGGCTTTAAGATTCTTGAGCTCATCCATCAGCTCCTCATCGATATGAAGACGGCCGGCTGTATCGAGGATAACTACGTCGTTGCCGTAGTCCTTAGCATGCTTTATAGCTTCCTTCGCTATTTTAACAGGCTTATCCTGTCCCATTTCAAAAACGCTTACTCCCGCCTTTTCGCCGACTACCTTAAGCTGTTCGATAGCCGCGGGACGGTAAACGTCGCACGCTACGAGAAGCGGCCGGTGGTTCTGCTTCTTCAGCATCAAGGCAAGCTTACCGCTGTGGGTAGTTTTACCCGAACCCTGAAGTCCGCACATCATAATAACCGTAGGCGGATGTGAAGAAAACTCAATACGGGCAGTTTCGGGGCCCATAAGCTCCGTAAGCTCCTCGTCTACGATTTTTATTACCATCTGAGCCGGAGTAAGGCTCTCCATTACGTCGCTGCCTATAGCGCGTTCGGTAACCTTAGCCGTAAACTCCTTTGCGACCTTATAGTTAACGTCGGCCTCAAGAAGCGCTAAACGCACCTCGCGCATAGCCTCCTTAACGTCAGTCTCACTTAATTTACCTTTATTTCTCAGACGCTTAAACGCGCCCGACAGCTTTTCGGACAAACCCTCAAAAGCCATAAGCACACCTCTATTCGTGCAAGGATTCCGCAGTTTCGATAATCTGCCGTACTAACTCTTTATCGTATCGGTCGTAAAGCTCCCTTGAAAGCTCCTCGATTTTAAAAAGCCCTTTTTCGGTTTCCTGAAATCTCTTTAAAAGCCCTAGCTTTTCCTCAAAGGAATACAGACTTTTTTCGGCTCTCTTGATCGAATCGCGCACCCCCTGGCGGGTGATGCCGAGCTGGTCGGAAATCTCGGACAGCGACAGGTCGACGTTGTAATAAAGCTCAACCGCCCGTTGCTGGACTTCCTTTAAGAGCTGACCGTAAAAATCAAACAGCAGAGAAATCTCAATATTTTTTTCCAATTTAACTCCGCCCTTTATCGGTAAGTGTAAAGCAAAAATCTTTACAGCAGTTGATATTATATTATAAAACCTTTTGAATGTCAATACCTTTTCTCGCAATAATTCGTTATACGCAGCGTATTTGTACTTTATTCCCGGTTTTTTATATCTTTATATTACATTTTTATCCTGAATTCTGATTTTTTTAGCAAATATCATTTAACAATGTCAATAATTATGTACATTTTTACCTTCGAAGAGAGAGTATTTTACACAATTATGCACATATCTTACAAAGTTTATAAAATAAGAACATTAATATTAAATATGGGTTTATTTATAAATGTATTTATGATATAATGTTTTTAATATTGTTACCAAGTATGATAAAAAGGAGAATTGCGTTACGGAAAACACCTTCAGTATCGGAAGAACGGAGCACGCGGTCGCGCTTTTCGGTAGCTTTGACGAGAATATCAAGCTCATCGAAAGGGAGTTCAACGTTAAAATAACTGTTCGCGGAGACGAGCTTAAAATCAGCGGCGACGATGAGAGCGTTTTTAAAACAGGCAAGGTCCTCGAGGCGCTTATGCACTTCATAAACCGCGGCGAGAATTTAAGCGAACAAAATGTACGCTACTGTATCGCAACGGTAAAGGACGGAACCTCCGACGGCTTCAGAAATCTTGCTGACGACTGCATATGCATTACAGCAAAGGGCAAGCCGATAAAGCCTAAAACCATAGGTCAGAAAAAATACTGCCGGGCGATTTCCGAAAACACAATCACCTTCGGCGTAGGGCCCGCGGGAACGGGAAAAACCTACCTTGCCGTAGCTATGGCGGTAACTGCTTTCAGAAGCAAACAGATCAACCGTATCATACTGACGCGTCCCGCGGTCGAGGCAGGTGAAAAGCTCGGCTTTCTTCCCGGCGATTTACAGAGCAAGGTAGATCCGTACCTGAGACCTCTGTACGACGCGCTTTTTGATATGCTCGGGTTAGAAACCTACCACAAATATGTTGAAAAGGGTAATATTGAAATTGCGCCGCTCGCTTATATGAGAGGCAGAACGCTTGACGACAGCTTTATTATCCTTGATGAAGCTCAAAACACCACAAAAGAACAGATGAAGATGTTCTTAACAAGACTCGGCTTCAACAGCAAAATGGTAATCACTGGCGATATCACCCAGATCGACCTTCCTCACGGCGCCAAAAGCGGACTTAAAGACTGTTTAAGAATACTTCGCGGTATCGACGATATCGCTCAGTGCAGCTTTAACGAAAAGGATGTTGTGAGACACAGGTTAGTCCAGGACATTATAAAAGCTTACGAGAAAAACGAGGCGAAACGAAATGACAGAAAATAAAATCAGAGTTATTATCACTAACAACCAGAAGGCAGTTAAGATCCCTACAGGGCTCAGGATGCTTATCAGGCGCTGCTGTCACGCTGTGCTTGAGCTCGAGAAATTTGAAGGTCCCGCAGAAATCAGCGTAAGATTTACCGACAACGAGGAAATCAGAACACTCAACGCTCAGTACAGAAATATCGACGCGGCTACGGACGTTTTATCATTCCCTATGGGCGAAAACGGTCAGTATGACATCAATCTCGAGACCGGCGCAAAAATCCTCGGCGACGTCGTAATCTCAATGGAGAAAGCGGTTGAGCAGGCTAACGCATACGACCATTCGCTCCAGAGAGAGGTCGCTTACCTGACAGCTCACAGCGTTCTTCATCTTCTCGGCTACGACCATACCGAAAATATGGAAAAGGTCAGGATGAGAGAAAAGGAAGAGCTCGTTATGAACCAGCTCGGACTCCCCGCTTCCTCGAGCTATATCGTCGAGAGTTGAAATCGCAGCTAAAAAGCTTCGGCTACGCTTTTCGCGGAATCGGATCCGCCCTAAAAGAAGAGGGGCACCTGCGCTTCCATCTTGTCGCCGCGGTCTATGTTATCGCGCTTAGCTTTTTCTATCAGCTCAGCGCCGTAAAATGGGCGGTTGTGCTCATACTTATCGCGCTTATAATATTTGCCGAGCTGATCAATACGGCTATCGAGCGGATTTGCGACCTTATAACAGGCGAATATGATTTGAGGATAAAGTTTATCAAAGACGTAAGCGCCGCCGCCGTGCTGGTATTATCCTTCGCGGCAGTCGCGACAGCGTTTATCTTCTACTTTGACGTTGATAAAATAAAAAGTCTCTGTCTGTATTTTTTTAATAACCCGATACTGTTGATTTTATTAATCGTATCCATTATAATATCGGTAGTGTTTATATGGGCGGGACCGACAGGAATAAAAAAGTTTTTCAGTAAAAAGTCGGCTTAACGCCGGCTTTTTTGAATTATAATAACATTGTAAGAATTGAGGTTTCCTATGAACATCAATAATAACGGTAATAACAAAAAATCAGCCTTTATCGCGATTGTGGGACGTCCGAATGTCGGAAAGAGCTCTCTTTTAAACCGCCTGCTCGGCGCAAAGGTCGCGATAGTATCAAGCAAGCCTCAGACCACGAGAACGAGGATCACCGGCGTACTTACCGAGGGCGACGTTCAGCTCGTGTTTGTTGACACCCCGGGTATGCATAAGCCGAAAAACAGCCTCGGTAAATATATGGTGCGCTCCGTTAACGAAAGCGTCGGCGGAGTAGACTGCTGTATGCTCGTTGTTGAGGCGGATAAGGAACCGGGACCTGCCGAGAAAAACCTTATCGAAAAATTCAAGGCGATGGAAATGCCCGCGATACTGGCGATAAACAAAATAGATATGCTTAAAGAAAAGGACGTCCTTATGAAGCAGATTTTAGCCTACAGCTCGCTTTATGATTTCGAGGCGGTCGTACCTGTTTGTGCTGCCGACGGAAACGGACTCGACGCACTTAAGGACGAGCTTAAGGCGCAGGCAATGGAGGGAGGCCACTTCTTTGAGGACGATACTCTCACCGACCAGCCAGAGCGCGTGCTCGCAAGCGAAATGATAAGAGAAAAGATCCTAAGACTGTGCGATAAGGAAATCCCCCACGGAATAGCAGTAGTAATAGAAAAAATGCGTATGCGCGAGGGCAAGGATATCCTCGATGTTGACGCGACGATTTACTGTGAGCGCGAAACTCACAAGCGTATACTAATAGGGAAGAACGGAAGTATGCTAAAAAAGATCTCCACTTACTCCAGACAGGATATGGAAAACTTCTTCGGATGTAAGGTTTTTTTACAAACCTGGATCAAGGTAAAAGAGGACTGGCGCAACAGCGTCCAGCTTATGCGTAATTTCGGTTTTGATGAAAACGACTTCCGTCAGTAAACAGATTTTTAAAAATTTTCCAACTATATAAACCGTTTTTCCGCTAAAAATATCCAAGGGTGATACTATGAACGATATTGATGCTTGGAACGCTTTTTGGTACAGCGGAAGAATTTATGACTATTTAATGTATAAAAGTATTCACAACGACAGAACGGAAAATCTATTTCCGGAGAATAAGAATGAAGTTTATAACCAACGGACTGATAATCAAAGAACAGAATATAAGGGAGAAGGATAAGCTCGTCACCGTACTCACCGACAGCCACGGCGTAATAAAAGCCTTCGTACACGGCGCCAAGGATATAAAAAGTCCTAAGTCCGCCGCGACCACGCTTTTAACCTACTCACGCTTTACCTTCCATAAGCGAAAGGAAAACTATCTTATAGGCGACGCAAGAGCAGAAAAGATTTTTTCGGGGCTCAGGAACAGTATCGAAAATATGTACCTTGCCCAGTATTTCTGCGAGCTTGCGGGTGCGCTCTGTCCCGTTGAGCAGGAATCAAAGGGACAACTCAGATTGATTCTCAACGCGCTGTATCTTCTCTCAGAGAACAAACGGGACTTCACTCTCGTCAAGCCCTGCGTTGAATTAAGGCTTATGTGCTTTTCGGGGTATATGCCGGATATTATGATGTGCTGCGAGTGCGGAGAATACGAAAAGGACGTAATGTGCTTTCTTCCGAAAACCGGCAGACTTATATGTAAGGACTGCTGTGAAAAAACGGAAAATACCGAATATAAAATCAATTTAGATCGCAGCTCCCTCACCGCAATGCGGCATTGCTGCTATTGTGAGGACGAAAAGCTGTTTTCATTCTCGCTGCCGCAGGACAACCTTAAAAACCTCAGCTTCTGCAGCGAGGAATACATAAAACTTATGCTTGAACGTGATTTTAAAACACTCAGATTTTTAAAAGGACTGCTTTAAATGGACAGACATTATAAGGCTCTTGAGCTTGATAAAATCCTGAATATGCTTGCCGATAAGGCTTCCTGCGAGGAGTCAAAGGAGCTTGCGCTTGAAATCAAGCCCGAGTTCAATCTTCAAAAAGCCGTACATAACCTGCAAATGACGGACGACGCTTATGTGCTTATGAACAAATTCGGCGCTCCCTCATTCGGCAATATGAAAAACGTTGCAAACGAGCTAAGACGCGGAGAAGCAGGAGGACTTCTATCGGCAAAGGAGCTTCTGCGTATAGCCGAAACGCTCCGTATCATAAGGGGAGTTAAGCAATGGCAGAGCAAATGCGCCGGAGTTCAGACTACGCTCGATATGCTTTTTCAGGGGCTTGTCACCAATAAGTTTTTAGAAGATAAAATCCATTCCTGTATTATAAGCGAGGAGGAAATCGCCGACAACGCCTCCCCCGCTTTATCCGATATACGCCGAAAAATCCGCGCGGCAAGCTCGAAGGCACGTCAGGCGCTTGAAAAAATCGTGCACAGCAGCACATATCAAAAGTATCTCAGGGACGCGATCGTTACTCAGCGCGACGGAAGATATGTCGTTCCGGTAAAGGCGGAATGCAGAGGAAACGTCCCCGGACTGGTTCACGATACGAGCTCGAGCGGTCAGACGGTATTTATCGAACCGATGGGCGTTGTGCAGGCTAACAACGATATCAAGGTACTCCTCTCGAAAGAGGAAGCTGAAATAGAGCGCATCCTTTTTGAGCTCTCGGCTACCGCAGGCTCATACGCCGATGTTATTACCGGAAGCTATAAGTGCCTCGTTGAGCTGAACCTCATTTTCGCCAAGGCGGATTTAGCGTACTCCATGAAAGCTACCCTACCCGTGCTGAACGACAAGGGAATTATCGATCTAAAAAAAGCGCGCCATCCGCTTATTCCCGCAGACAAGGTAGTAGCGATAGACGTAAACCTCGGCAAGGACTTCGACACCCTCGTTATCACCGGCCCCAATACGGGCGGTAAAACTGTAACACTTAAAACAATAGGACTGCTCACCTTAATGGCGATGTGCGGGCTTATGATTCCCGCAGGTGATAACAGCGAGCTTTCGGTATTCAGAAAGGTACTTGTTGACATCGGAGACGAACAGAGCATAGAACAGAGCCTCTCGACATTCTCGGCTCATATGACAAATATTATCGGCATACTTAAAAGCGCAAACCGCTCCTCGCTCGCGCTCATAGACGAGCTCGGAGCAGGAACCGATCCGGTAGAGGGCGCCGCCCTCGCGATCTCCATTCTCGAAAAGCTCAGGGAACGCGGCGCAAAAATCGCCAGCACTACCCACTATGCGGAGTTGAAGGAATTTGCTCTCAGAACCGAGGGTATCGAAAACGGAAGCTGCGAGTTTGATATCAAAACTCTAAGACCGACATACAGGCTTTTAATAGGCGTTCCCGGAAAGAGTAACGCTTTCGCGATAAGCAGGCGCTTAGGTATGGACGAAAATGTCGTGATGCGCGCGCAGGAACTCGTAAATTCGGACAGCCGTCAGTTTGAGGACGTTGTTACGAAGCTCGAAAGCCGCCGCCAGAATTTAGAAAAACAGCTTGAAAACGCGCGTCTTTTAACTCAAAAAGCGAACACCGAAAAGCAGAAAGCGGAAAACGAGCTGGCTAAGGCAAAGCAAAAAGCAGAGCGCGAGATCGAACAGGCTAAGGCTGAAGCAGAAAGAATAGTATCCCGCACAAAAGCTCAGGCTTACGCCCTGCTCGATGAGATGGAAAAGGCTAAAAAATCAGCAAACGCCACGGACAGCCGCGCGAGACTGCGCCGTGAAATCAATAAAATCGAGGACAGCTCAAATCCCGTTGAAAGCAAAAAGGAAAGCGAAAGCTACACCCTTCCGCGTCCGCTCAGAATCGGCGATAACGTTCTCATTTACGATATCGATAAGGATGCAGTTGTGCTGGAGCTTCCCGACAAGGATGATATGGTCCTCGTACAGGCAGGCATAATAAAAACAAGGGTCAAGCTTAACAACCTGCGCCTCAAAAAGAGCGAGGCTAAAAAATCCTCAGCCCAAAACAGCAGAAGGAGAAACGTTCCCTCTACCGTCAACATAAGACCTATGACTGAGGTTGACGTAAGAGGCCAGACCGCGATCGAAGCAAT
This sequence comes from uncultured Ruminococcus sp., assembly GCA_964514785.1. GTDB lineage: Bacteria > Bacillota > Clostridia > Oscillospirales > Acutalibacteraceae > Ruminococcoides. The sequence continues at coordinate 27,730 of CAZERR010000002.1, forward strand.
AATGGCGGTTGACTCGGCGATCGACAACGCCATGCTTTCTAATATCGAAACAATAACGATTATACACGGGAAAGGCACCGGCGTACTGAGAACGGAAATTCAGAAGCACTTAAAAACGGTCAAGTTCGTAAAGAGCTTCCGTCTCGGGACCTTCGGCGAGGGCGAAAGCGGAGTAACTATCGTAACTTTAAAATAATCATCAAAAAATCTTCATTATTAATGAACGGATACAGCGAATCATCCGGCTTATTGTTTCTATAAATGTTGAAAAAAATAAATTAGTATGATAAAATGTAAAAAATTATACGGAGGTAATTTTTATGGCTATTACTAAGGATACAATTATCGGCGACGTTCTGGATGCTTATCCCCAGACCGCTCCCATCTTTTTCTCTATCGGAATGCACTGTCTCGGATGTCCCGCTTCAAGGGGCGAGTCGGTCGCTGACGCGTGCATGGTTCACGGAGTTGACCCCGACGAGCTTATCGCCAAGCTCAACGAAGCTGTCGGCGAGTAATGGAAAGGCTTTTCAGTCTTGACGAAAGATTAAAAATGTGTGCAAGCCTTGTGTCGGAAAACGCAAGGCTTGCTGACGTTGGAACCGACCACGCATATCTCCCGGTCTGGCTTATTAAAAACAATAAAATATCTTATGCCATAGCGTCGGACATCAACGAAAAACCCCTCGAAAGCGGAAAGCGCACCGCCGAAAAGTACGGCGCGGATAATATAGAATTTCGCTTAGGTCCGGGGCTTGAACCGATCTCGGCGAACGATAAAATAACCGACGCTGTTATCGCGGGTATGGGCGGAGAAATAATCGGCGAGATCATTCTTAACAGTCCGCTTACTAAGAATAAAAACCTCAGTTTAATTCTCCAGCCTATGACTAAAAGCGAGGAGCTTATAAGCCTGCTTTATGAAAACGGCTTTGAGATTGAAGCGCAGAAATGCGTCGTTTCAAAGGGCAAATGCTACACCGTGATGAAGGTTCGTTACAGCGGAAACAGAATTTCGGTTGACGAAATTTTTCCCTATATCGGAAAGCTTGATTTAACGGATGAAACAAACAGGCTTTTTCTCGGCGCACATATCAGACACCTTGAAAATAAAAGTATAGGCGACTCAAATCTTAAGCCGCTTGTAAAAAAATTAAAGAAGATGATACTATGATTATAAAAGAGATTTTAAACTATATAGAAACCTTCGCTCCGCTTGACTCGGCGATGGAATTTGACAACGTAGGGCTTCTTATCGGAAGCGAAAATACCGAGGTAAAAAAAGCGGTGGTTGCGCTCGATATTACCGAGGGCGTGATTGACGAGGCGGTTGAAAACGGCGCGGGGCTAATAATCAGCCACCACCCCGTTATATTCGATCCCTTAAAAAGAATTGAAGAAAACAGCATTGTTTACCGCCTTATAAATAACGGTATCGCCGCGCTGTGCCTGCATACCAATCTCGATTTAAGTCCCGAATTCGGGGTAAACACCTGCCTTGCCGAAGCTGTAGGAGTTAAAAACGCGGAGTTTGTTGACGGAGAATGTCTTTACATCGGCGAGCTTGACGAACAATTAACTAATAAAAGCTTCGCCGAAAAAGTAAAAGCTGCGCTTAGCTGTGAGGGCGTACGGTATACTCTCGCTGATAAAAAGGTGAAGAAAGTCGCGATATGCTCCGGAAGCGGCGGCGACTTAGCTTCGCTCGCTAAAGCCAACGGCGCGGACGTTCTTCTCACAGGCGAAATAAAGCACCACGATATTCTTGAAGCGAACCGCATCGGTATCGCAATCATTGACGCCGGACATTTTAAAACCGAGGATATCGTAATTACTCCGTTTACAGAAAAGCTGAACGAAAACTTCCCGGACGTTGAGTTTATCAGGAGTAAAAACTGCACGGATAAAATTAATTATCTTTAACGACGAAGGCCGGCTCAACTGAGCCGACCTTTTTACATAAGTTCATATTTAACCTTATATTTCTTCGCGTACTTATAAGCCGCGGAGTTTTTCTTGCACCTTATTACGGTGTTTTTGTTTACACCGCCGTTCGAGCCGCATTCACCGTAGATTATTCCGATTGCTTCCTTTCCGATTTTTTTGACTGTCGGATAGATTGTTATTTTACCTAAATCAGCGCCGAAAAACGCCTCGGCGCCGATTGACTTTACGCTTTTCGGGATGTTGATTTTTTGAAGATTGCTTGCGCTGCAGGCTGCCTTCTCAATCTTCTTTACGGTATTCGGGAGCTTGATTTTCCCCACCTGAGCGAAATAGAAGGAATAGCTTCCCAAGGTCTTTAAGCCCTTCCTGAAAACAACCGTATCAATACAGGCATGAGCGAAGGCGTATTTACCGACCTTACGCATTTTTCCGCCGACAACCACCTTTTTCAGATAGGCGCCCGAAAAAGCGTTGCCCCTTACAGTCGTGACGGATTTAGGAAACTTTAGAGTTTTTAAACCGCGGTTATTAGGGTAATAGAGGAATTTTGTCCGCTTTTTATTATAGAGCAAACCGTTTTTTGTTGAGTAATATTTATTGCTCTTTGAAATTGACAGCTTTTTTAAGGAAGTCGGAAAAACTCCGAAATCCGATTTATCTATACCGAGATATTTAAGGTTCTCAGGCAGGGTGAGCTCCTTAATTTTAGTTTCAACAAAAGGGTCGCCTTCTATACGCTCTACCGTCGAGGGGATTTTAAGGCTTTTAAGACTTCCGCAGTAAAAGAACACGCAGTCTCCGATTTTTTTAAGTCCCTCGTGAAGCTTAACCGTCTTTAAATCATCACAATCGGCAAAGCAATGATTGTCGATAGTTTCAACGGAAGCAGGGACGTCAACGCTTTTTATTCTTGTTCCGCTAAAGCCGCTTAAGTATTTTAAAGTTGACGGAAGCTTAATTTCGCTTATATCCGTCATACCGAAGGCTTCGTACTCGATTCTCTCCAAGCCCTCGGGAAGTTCAATATTTTTCAGCGAGGAGCACCGGTTAAAACAGCTATCCTTTATTTTTTTGAGATTTTTGCTTAAGGTTACACTCTTAAGGCTTGAGTCGTTAGCAAAACATTCCCATTCCAGAACCTCAACGTTTTCGGGAATAGTTACCGACTCGAGCTTTTCACAGCAATAAAGCGCACCTGCCTCAAGCTTATTTACACTGTCGGGAAAGACTACTCCCTTGAGCTCTGAGTGAGAAAAGGCGGAATCGCCGATTGTCTGAACTCCGTCGGGAATTGTGTAAACCGAGTTTTTTAGCTTCTTAGGCGGAAACTGGATGAGCTTTGTGCCGCTTTTGTTGAACACGATACCGTCGATCGATTTAAACTCAGGATTGTTTTCGTCAATATTATTTGCCTGCGTCGCGGGAAATGCGTAGCGGTCAATTTTTGTAATTGTCGCGGGCAGGTTGAGCACCTTAACGCTCTTTTCGTCAAGCCAATTCCAGCCAAGGCTCGTAACCGTGTATTTGCCGAGCTTTTCGGGAATCGTTACGGTACTGCTTTTTCCGAGATAAGCGGATATCTGAGCGGTGCCGTCTTTAAGCACGTCATATTCAAAATCCCCGCTCTTCTTTGCCCCCGCGGAAATCGCTCCGCAGCAAAAAACGCTTATTACAATTGCGGCCATAAGAAAAAATGAAATCATTCTTTTCATAACTTATACCTCCTCATATCTGAAGCCTTAAACTAAAAGCGATAATAATTCACCATTTTGCTTCATTATATAATATAGACGTTAGAAAAGGAAGATTTTAGAGTAAAATATAAATAATTCGGCGAATTAGCTAAATCAAAAAACGATTTGTTGTGCAGAATGACCGCAGAACTCGCGCCCGTAATGATAATTACAGCCTTTTCATATATATTGGACAAAATAAAACAAATTGTAAAATAATAATTGCAATCTTGAAGATTATTTGTTATAATGTATTTTGATTATAAGTGTAAGTATGTAAAGGTGAACAATGCGTATTCGAAAGAAAAAATGGGCAGAGCCGGAGCTCTCCGCCTGTGACTTTTACGTCCCGGAACCCGAGGCTTATAAAAACCGCTGGAGCGAGTTTTTTAAGAATGATAAGCCGCTTATGCTCGAGGTTGGTTGCGGAAAAGGCTCCTTTGTCGGGCAAATGGCGATTTTACACCCCGAAATCAACTTTATCGCGGTCGATATCAAGCTCGATATGCTCGGAGTAGGCAGAAGAAATATCGTAAAGCTTTTTGAAGAAAAAGAAAGAGAAATCGACAATATCGCGCTCGTCCGATATAACGTTGATATGCTTGATAAGATAATCGGAAAAGACGATAACATCGAGCGGATATATATAAACTTCTGTAACCCCTGGCCGCGCGAAAAACATAAAAAGCGCAGGCTTACTCACCCGAGGAAGCTTAAACTGTATAAAGAGCTTCTAAAAAAGGGTAATGAGATCCACTTTAAAACCGACGACGACGAGTTGTTTACGGAGAGTCTCGAATACTTTAAGGACGAAGGCTTTACCGTAAAGGAAATTACATACGACCTACACTCAAGCAGTATTGACCCCGATACCACCCCGATGACCGAGCACGAGAGGATGTTCTCGAGCGAGGGAATCAAGATAAAATACTGTATAGTTCAAAACGCGGGATGATATGATGAGAAAAAAAGCAGGAATAACGGCTCTTATTTTAGC
>CAZERR010000002.1:32416-50467 GCA_964514785.1 uncultured Ruminococcus sp.
TATTTGTACGCTTTTCGGCGGATGCTCTATCGGTCTCGGCGACGCTTCACTTCTCCATCCCCCTAAAAACTCGGGACGCGAGGCAAAGCTCGAGGGGCTTATAGAGGAAAATGCCGGCGGAAGCTATAAGCTTAGGTATCCGTTAAGCGGGACCTACCGCTCCGCCATAATCACCGAGGACTTAAACGGTGATAAAAAGGACGAGGCGATCGCCTTTTACCGTACCGACAGCGATGATAAATCAACCTATCTCCTCGTTATGTACGACACGGGAAAAGAGTGGAAGTCGAGCGAAAGCTTCAGGCTGAGCTTCGAGAACGTCGACTGCGTTCAGTTCGCCGATTACGACTTCGACGGAGTCAAGGAGATTTTCACGGGCTTTACTACCCCGGGCTCCGGCTCCAATATGCTGAATATTTTTGATTATACCCCGTCGGATAACAAGACGGTCAAGGTCGGTTTTTCAAGGCCTTACTCGGGCTTTACAACAGGAGATTACGACCGTGACGGCGGAAGCGAGCTTTTAACCTTTGATTTAAACTCGAATGAAACCGATGCTCAGGCAGTTCTCACCGACTACGATAAAAACGAGCTTTATATTCTCGCGAAGTGCGATATGGATCAGAACGTCACTAAGTTCGAAAGTATAAACTCTGGACTTTTAAGCAAGGATACCACCGGAGTAACGGTAGACGGTATTATCGAAAACGGCTACTCAAGCCAGATAATCTACTACAACTCAGATAAAATGAAGCTCTCGAACTTCCCGATAACGGTAGGTAAAAAGCATATCTCGACCGCCAGAGACGATAAAATCAACTGCACCGATATTGACGATGACGGATTTATCGAAATACCGATTATAAAAAGTACGACCGTGGAGGATGTGCCCGACGGCGAAACCGTAGCTCCCGTAATAAACTGGAGCAGTATCAATACAAAAAACAATAAGCTTGATACAAAGGTAAAATGCGTATCCGACCTCGACTTCGGATACTACTTCAAACTGCCGGAAAGCTTTTCGGACTCAACGGTAGCCACACTGTCAGCCGATAAAAGAACGATGAAGATCTACGATAAGGACTCAGGAAAAATCGGGGATCTGATCGTAACCTTTAAGGTGTTCGACGTCGGAACCTCAACCGACTGTATGAACGGCTACTCAACGCTCGAGAGCTATAACCAGTATATTTACACATATAAGATCGAGAACGATCCCCCGATATACGTCAACGGGGATACACTAAAGGAAAACTTTTCGCTGAATGATACCAGCGATTAATAATTAGAAGTTTATTAACGGAGGTTTTACTTATGAAAAAGGTACTTGTTTGCGAGGATGAATCCGCTATCCGCGACTTTGTCGTAATTAACCTGCAACGTGCCGGATATGAGGTTGTCGAAGCCGAAAGCGGCGAGGCTGCCTTAAAGCGTTACGATGAAAACGGCGGAGATTTCGACTTCGCTATACTTGACGTTATGCTTCCCGGCATTGACGGCTTTCAGGTATGTAAAGAGCTGAGAAATAAAAACGGCGGTCTCGGAATCATTATGCTTTCCGCAAAAACTCAGGAGATGGACAAGGTTACCGGACTTATGCTAGGAGCCGATGACTACGTTACAAAGCCTTTCTCTCCCTCGGAGCTGCTCGCGAGAGTTGACTCGCTGCACAGAAGGGTATCGCTCGCTCAGGCTAACGCGGAAAACAACTTTAAGGAAGAACTTCACTCGGGCGACTTTACTCTTAACCTAAGAAACCGTGCGCTTATGAAGAACGGCGAGGTAATAGAGCTTACTCAGGTTGAGTTCCAGATTATGGAATACTTTTTCTCAAATCCGGGAGAGACTCTCGACCGTACGGATATTTTAAGCCACGTTTGGGGCGACGCTTATGTAGGCGAGGAAAAAATCGTTGACGTTAATATCCGCCGCTTAAGAATGAAGGTCGAGGACGAGCCCTCTAACCCGAAGTATATCGTGACAGTATGGGGACTCGGCTATAAGTGGGATACAAACTAAAAGCTGAAACCAAAATCTGAAAAGGAGGCAGAAGGGATTTGTTTAAGGGTATTACCGGAAGATGGATACTGAGCACGATGCTGTTCACGGTTCTGATAATAATTCTCATAGTAACAGGTCTTGTATACGCTACCTCCTCACTGTTCAACAACGAGGTTGAACGGACGCTGACTTCTGCCGGCGAAGAGCTTACCCTCATTTTCGATAACTACGAGGCGGATAACTCAACCGCCTTTTCCTCGGCGGCAACCTCTTATGTCGAGGATTTTCGCCACAAGGAACAGATGGAGGTCATGGTTCTAAACTCAACCGGAAGAATCGTTTTAACCTCAACCGGCTTTTCATATGACGAAAACAAGGACACCAAGGATTATGAGGCTGCTAAAAACAGCAAGGACGGCTGCGCCTTTTACCGGGATACGACCGACTCCGGCGAACCGGTAACCAGCTATGTACGCGTTATCAATAATCATAACGGCTATGCCGTAGGCGCGCTGCGCTACGTCGTCTCGACCGCGGATGTTACAAAACGTGTTATAATCATATCCGCTATAATAATTTTCGCGGGGCTGTTTATACTTTTTATGATCATTATGCCGGGCATTTACTTTGTCCGCTCGATAGTAAGCCCCGTGCGCGAGCTTACAGAAACCGCCAACAAGATAGCTCACGGCGATTTCAGTACGAAAATAGAGAAAAAATACAACGATGAAATCGGTGATCTTTCCGACTCCATTAACAATATGGCTAAGGATTTAGAGAACACCGAACAGATGAAAAACGACTTTATCTCGCGAGTTTCCCACGAGCTGAGGACTCCGCTTACCGCCATCAAGGGATGGGCGGAGACTATGCAGTTATCCAGCAGGAAAAAGCTTGACCGAAGAACCTTCGACAAGGGAATGGGTGTTATTATAAACGAAAGCGGACGCCTTACCGGAATCGTTGAGGAGCTTCTCGACTTTTCGCGTATACAAACGGGAAGAATGGTGCTTATCAACGAAAAACTTGATATTCTCGCCGAGCTCGACGAGGTAATCTATATGCTTAAGGACAGAGCCGTTAACGAGGGCAAGCACCTCATTTACGACGAACCCACCGAGATATTTCCGCCCGTATACGGCGACAGAAACCGCCTTAAGCAGGTATTTATAAACGTTATAGACAACGCCCTCAAATACACTCCGGTTGACGGCGTTGTGGCTATAGAGATCAACTATGATAAAAAATCCGATCCCGATAATATCGCTATCACGATAACAGACACGGGCTGCGGAATCCCCGCGGAGGATTTACCGAAGGTAAAGGAAAAATTCTATAAGGCTAACCAGAAGGTTAACGGCTCCGGTATCGGACTTGCGGTTGCTGACGAAATAATGCAGCTTCATAAGGGCTCGCTTGAAATAGAATCCGGCGTAGGCGTCGGAACAACGGTAACAATTACCCTGCCGGTACTTAACGAGAGCTGAAAAAGGTGATTTTATGAGTAAGAAAAACGAAACGAAAAAGATAACCTCAATCGGCGGAAGCGCGCTGATTGAGGGTATTATGATGAGAGGCCCGAAAAAAAGTACGGTCGCCGTAAGAATGGCAAGCGGTGATATTTACACCGAAGACATCAATATGAAATTCTTAAGCCAGTCCTCCAAGTTCTGGAGAGTTCCTTTTATAAGGGGCGTTTCCGGAATGATAGACTCCATGCGCTTAAGCTACAAGAGCCTTATGATTTCGGCTGATAAGGCTATGGAAGGCGCCGAAGAAGAAGATAAAAAAGAAAAAGACACTTCTGAAAACATCGAAGAAGTAAAGGCTGAGAAAAAAACCGAAGATAAGAAAGACAGTAACGAAGATAAAAAGGACGAAAAACAGTCCGGCGGGATTTTTATGAAGATACTTATGGTAATATCAAGTCTCATAGGCGTTGCACTGGCGGTACTTCTGTTCTTCTTCCTGCCGACCTGGATTTTCGGACTGCTCGGAATGGCGTTCCCGGCGCTTGCTAAGGGAGGCGAGGGTATCGCGTTCTGGCAGTCGGTTATCGAGGGTATACTGAAAATCGTCATTTTCATTTCCTATATCCTTATTATTTCAATGACTCCGGATATGAAAAGGGTTTTCCAGTATCACGGCGCCGAGCATAAAACGATTTTCTGTTACGAAAACGAGCTCGAGCTCACCCCCGAAAACGTTATGAAGATGAAACGCTTCCACCCGAGATGCGGAACGAGCTTTATCCTTTTAATGCTTCTCGTAGGTATTATTATCGGTCTGTTTATCCCGAAGGGAATGTTTTTGAGACCGCTTATAAAAATCCTTCTTCTTCCGCTTACTATGGGAATCGGATATGAGCTTATTAAATTCTGCGGAAAGCATGATAACACGCTCACCCGTATAATTGCCGCTCCGGGACTCTGGGCTCAGAGGGTTACCACCAAGGAGCCCGATGAAAAGATGTGCGAGATCGCTATCGCCGCTATTGAGGCCGTTATTCCCGATGACGGCTCGGATATCGTGAAAAATGGTTGCTGTTAAGTTTTTATATAATAAAGCTAAAGAGGAATTAGATAAGGCAGGAATTTCGGATCCTGCCTTTAATTCTATGTGCCTTATCGAGAAGGTTTTTAACATAAATAAAATTGAGCTTATGAGCGGAAATCACGCTGCCGATGATAAAAAGGGCGCCGAATTTGTAACGCTGCTCGGAAGAAGACTAAGCGGAGAGCCGCTGCAGTATATCCTCGGGGAATGGGAATTCTACGGCTATAAGCTGAAGGTCGGTAAGGGCGTTTTGATCCCTCGCGACGACACGGAAGTGCTTCTCGGAATTTGTCTTAATTATCTTAAAGATAAAAAGAACGCGCGCGTGCTCGACTTATGCTCGGGCAGCGGAGCGCTCGCCATAGCAATAGCGAAAGAAACCGACAGCGAGGTTTACGCGGTCGAAAAATCCGCCGAGGCGCTGCCGTACCTTTGTCAGAATATCGCCCTCAACAAAGCAGACATTCAGGTTATCGCAGGCGATGTTTTCACCTGCTATGATGAATTTGAGGATAATAGCTTCGACCTTATTCTCTCAAATCCTCCTTATGTCGAATCGGCAGAGATAAAAACTTTGCAGAAGGAGATTTCCTTCGAGCCCGAAATGGCTCTCGACGGCGGAGAGGACGGTCTTAACTTTTACCGCGCGATAACAGCCTTCTACACCGATAAGCTTAAAAAGGGCGGAATGCTCGCGTTCGAGCTCGGTGAGGGACAATTTGAGGCGGTCAAAAGCCTTATGGAAGAAAAAAGCTACTCCGATATCGGTAACGAACTTGATTTAGGAGGAATTCAGAGGGCTATTTATGGGACTCTGCTATAGTTTTAGAAAATTTGTTCGCGTTTTTTAGCTCGTTTATATTGATTTTTTTACGACAATATTTTATAATTGGATAGTAAGTTCAGATAGATATATTAAAAACGGAGGTAATGAAAATGGCAGTTGATAAGGCTAAGGCTCTTGAAACAGCAATGACTCAGATCGAAAAACAGTTTGGCAAAGGCGCGGTAATGCGTCTCGGTCAGAATCAGCATATGGCGGTTGACCATATTTCAACAGGCTCGCTTTCGCTCGATATCGCGCTCGGTATCGGAGGCTTGCCGAGAGGAAGAATTGTAGAAATCTACGGTCCCGAATCCTCGGGTAAAACTACGCTTTCGCTCCACTGTATCGCGGAGGGTCAGAAAAACGGCGGTAACGTCGCGTTTATCGACGTTGAGCACGCGCTCGACCCGGTATACGCCGAGGCTCTCGGAGTTGACATTGACTCGCTGCTCGTATCTCAGCCCGACACAGGCGAGGACGCGCTTGAAATCGCCGAGGCTCTTATACGAAGCGGCGCTATCGACGTTATCGTAGTAGACTCCGTAGCGGCTCTCGTTCCGAAGGCTGAAATCGAGGGAGAAATGGGCGACAGTCACGTCGGTCTGCACGCGAGGCTTATGTCTCAGGCGTTAAGAAAGCTCGCCGGCGCTATCAACAAGAGCAACTGCGTTGCGATTTTTATCAACCAGCTTAGAGAAAAGGTCGGCGTAGTTTACGGCAATCCCGAGGTCACAACCGGCGGACGCGCGCTTAAATTCTACTCCTCGGTACGAATCGATGTAAGAAGAATTGAAACTCTTAAGCAGAACGGTGAAATGATAGGAAACCGTACGAGAGCTAAAGTTGTTAAGAATAAGATCGCTCCCCCGTTTAAGGAGGCGGAGTTTGATATTATGTACGGTCAGGGCATAAGCCGTATAGGAGAACTTGTTGACCTCTCCGTCAAGGCGGACGTTATTCAGAAGGCGGGCGCTTGGTTCAGCTACAACGGCGAACGTTTAGGCCAGGGCCGAGAGAATGTTAAAGATCTGCTCCTCAACAATCCCGAATTAGCGGAGAAAATCGAGAAAGATTTATGGGATAATATCGATAAGCTCAGTCCTAAGAAAAAAGCTCCCGCGAGAGCCAAGGCGGTAGCCGTTAAGACTGAGGAAAAACCCGCCGCCAAATCGAAAAAAGCCGATATAGATATCTTAGTTGAAGACTGATGATTATTACCGATATCGTTTCTAAGCGTAAAAAACTCTCCGCGCTTTATATCGACGGCGAGTTTGCGGTCAAGATCGACAGCGAAACGCTCATAGCATCGCCGTTTTCGGTAGGAAGCGAGATCTCCGACGAGCAGCTTAAACAGCTTATCGATGATTCCGACGAAAAGCGCGCAAAGGAAAAGGCTCTCTGGCTTTTATCCTCGCGCGATCACAGCAGCCGCGAGCTCGAAACTAAAATCAAAAAAACCTCGGGCGCCGCAGCGGCTGAAAAAGCCGTGCGCCGGATGGAGGAGCTTGGACTTGTTGACGATGAGAAATTCGCCAGAAGATACGCCGAGGAGCTTATCAACGTAAAACACCTTTCCGTAAAAGGCGCGAAGTACAAGCTTCTTGAAAAGGGAATAGACCGCGATTTGGCGGATTTGATTCTCGAGGAAATGGCTCCCGACCCGAGAGAGCATATCGAACTGCTTATTGAAAAAAAGTACAGCCGATACCTCGCCGATGAAAAGGGCAGGAGAAAAACCGTAGCCGCGCTTCAGCGGATAGGCTACTCATGGAGCGATATCAAGGCGGTAATGAGTAATTATTTAGAGGACGAGTACATATGAAATATAAAGTAGGCATTATATCCTTAGGCTGCGCCAAAAATCGGGTCGACGCCGAAATGCTGCTTGCGAAACTGAATAAAAACGACTTCGAGATCGTAGAGGACGTCGCTATGTGCGACGCCGCGATAGTTAACACCTGCGCGTTTATCGAACCGGCTAAGCAGGAGAGCATAGAGGAAATTTTAGAGCTCGCGAAGCTTAAAAAAGAGGGCAAAATAAAAGCCCTGATCGTTACGGGATGTCTTGCGGAGCGTTATCAAAAGGACGTTATGAAACAGCTCCCCGAAATCGACGCCTGTATCGGTATCGGTGCAAACGATAAAATCGCCGAGGTTATCAAAAACACCCTGCTCAATAATAAAACAGAGCTTTTTCCGCCCAAGGATGAGCTTATGCTTGAGGGCGAAAGAATCCAGAGCACTCCGCGTCATTACGCATACCTTAAAATCGCCGACGGCTGCGACAACCACTGCACATACTGTGCGATTCCGATGATCCGCGGAAAATACCGCAGCCGCACAATCGAAAACCTTGTTAAAGAAGCTCAGTGGCTCTCGGAAGGCGGCGTAAAGGAGCTTATAGTAATAGCTCAGGACACCTCCTACTACGGCACGGATATCTACGGAAAAGCAGAGCTTCCGAGGCTGTTAAGAGAGCTGTGTAAGATCGACGGGATAAAATGGATAAGAGTTCTCTACTGTTATCCCGAACGGCTTACAGATGAGCTTATCGATACGATAGCGAATGAAGAAAAAATCGTAAAATACCTTGATTTACCGCTTCAACATTGTAATAAGGAGCTCTTAAAGCGTATGAACCGCAAGGGCAGTTATGAGGAGCTTAAGGCGCTGATAAAAAAGCTGAGGGATAAAATCCCGAACCTCACCCTGCGCTCAACCTTTATTACCGGCTTTCCGGGCGAAACCGAGGAACAGTTTGAGGAGCTGTCGAGATTTGTTGACGAAATAAAATTCCAGCGTATGGGCTGCTTCCCCTACTCTCAGGAGGAGGATACTCCTGCCGCTAAGCTTCCCGACCAAATCGACGAGGATATTAAGCAGAAACGCGCGGAAATCATCGCGGAACAGCAGCAGCTCATTATGGAGCAATATGCCGAGGCTATGATTGGAAAAGAGGTCGAGGCGGTTGTCGAAGGCTTCGATAAATACGCCGAATGTTATTTCGGGCGCACCGCAGGAGATTGCCCCGAGGTTGACGGAAACATTTTCTTCACCTGTACGGGCATAAAGCCCTCCGAGGGCAGCTTCGTAAAAGTCAGAATTACCGACTCACTGGGTATTGACCCGGTCGGAGAAATGATATAAAAGAAAGTTTGATTAAATGAATTTACCTAACAGGCTTACAATTTTAAGAATAGTACTGGTGCCGTTCTTTATAGCCGCGATATTGATTCCGTTTCCGTTTCATTATCTCGCGGCACTCGCGGTATTCGGCGCGGCAAGCTTAACCGATTATTTTGACGGTACAATAGCGAGAAAACGCAACTTAGTCACCAATTTCGGAAAATTCTCCGACCCGCTGGCTGATAAAATACTCGTGCTGTCGGCGCTTTTGTGCTTTGTGCAGAACGGTCTTTGCGACGCGCTTTTAGTTATCGTCGTTATTTTCAGAGAGTTCGCTGTAAGCTCCGTCAGGCTTATGGCGGCAAGCGAAGGCAAGGTTGTCGCCGCCAACATTTGGGGCAAGGTTAAAACAGTCACTCAGATTACGGCAATTATAATTATTTTCGTGCTTCAAATCACGCTGGAGATTATAAATATGGTGTCTCCGAGCGTGTTATCAGAATACCAAATAGGCTTGATTGCCGCTTACAATCTTGATTATATTTTCTATATAATCGGCGAGATCGCGCTGTGGATCTCCACCGTATTCTGTATAATCTCGGGCATTATCTACTTAAAGGACAATAAACAATTCATAAGCATGGAGTGAGAAAAATGATTTTATATAATACATTAGGCCAGAAAAAATCCGAGTTTATCCCCCACTTTGAGGGCAAGGTCAATATGTACACCTGCGGCCCTACGGTTTATCATTACGCACATATCGGAAACCTGCGCACCTATATTATGGAGGATGTACTTGAGAAATATCTGCGCTATTCGGGCTATGATGTTACGAGAGTTATGAACATTACCGACGTCGGTCACCTTACCTCCGACGCCGATACAGGCGACGACAAAATGCTCGAGGGCGCTAAGCGCGAGCACAAAAGCGTAATGGAAATAGCTAAATTCTACACGGACGCTTTTTTTGAGGACTGCAAAAAGCTCAACATAAAAACTCCCGACGTCGTAGAACCGGCTACAAACTGTATCGACGATTTTATCAATATGGTAAGCGTGCTTATGGATAAAGGCTACGCTTATTTTGCAGGCGGCAACGTATATTTTGACACCTCGAAGCTCGACAACTATTATGTTTTCGGAAATATGAACGCCGACGACCTCGAAGTAGGCGTGCGCGAGGACGTTGAGAGCGATGATAACAAGCGCAACAAGACTGACTTTGTACTCTGGTTTACCAAGTCGAAGTTTGAGGATCAGGCGCTTAAATGGGACAGCCCATGGGGCGTAGGATATCCGGGCTGGCATATCGAGTGCTCGTCGATCAGCATTAAGCACCTCGGCGAATATCTAGACATCCATTGCGGCGGCGTTGACAACGCTTTCCCCCACCACACCAACGAGATCGCTCAGAGCGAGGCGTTCCTCGGACATAAGTGGTGCAACTACTGGTTCCACGTCCTCCATCTCAACGACAACACAGGTAAAATGAGCAAGTCGAAGGGCGAATTCTTAACCGTTTCCCTGCTCGAGAGCAAGGGCTATAATCCGCTCGTGTACAGAATGTTCTGTCTCCAAAGCCACTACAGAAAGCCGCTGACCTTCTCGTACGAGAGCCTCGATAATACCGCAAAGGCTTATGATAAGCTTGTTAAGCGTATTTCTGCTCTTGATAAAAACGGAGAGGTCGATACGGAAAAAGCCGCTGAGCTTGATTTAAAATTCAGAGAAGCTCTCGACAATGATTTAAACACCTCGCTCGGCTTGACCGCGCTTTACGACGCGCTTAAATCGGATGCAAACGACGCGACTAAGCTTTACATTATTGAAAAATTCGACGAGGTTCTCGGGCTCGATCTAACGAAGGCGGGGGCTGATACCGCCTCCGATCTTGACTCGGAAATCGAGGAGCTTATCGCCAAGCGTCAGGAAGCCAGAGCCAACAGGGACTGGGCAACCGCCGATCATATCCGTGAAGATCTACTCTCGAGAAACATCAAGCTCTTCGACACTCCAGAGGGAGTAAGGTGGGAGCAGATATAATCATAAAATAATGAATTAACGCATATGATTTCTATAGGTGATCATATGCGTTTTCTTATACTTACAAAAAGGTCGTTACTAATAATTATGCTCTGTATTTTACTTGGTATCGCGTCGTTTTCTATCGGGCTTAATTCCGTCA
Source organism: uncultured Ruminococcus sp. (assembly GCA_964514785.1). Lineage (GTDB taxonomy): Bacteria > Bacillota > Clostridia > Oscillospirales > Acutalibacteraceae > Ruminococcoides. The sequence goes on from CAZERR010000002.1 coordinate 43,114, forward strand.
GCTCCGCGGTTGCGACCGCCTCAACCGAGCGCGTGATCCCGATTTACTGCGTCGATACCGACAAAAAAGTCTGCTCGATCTCGTTTGACGCGGCGTGGGGCAACGAGCAGACCGACAGCCTTTTAAACACCCTTGACGAATACAAGGTCAAGACAACATTCTTCCTTGTGGGAAGCTGGGTAAAAAAATATCCCGATTCCGTTAAGAAAATCGGGAAAAAGGGTCACGATATCGGCAACCACAGCTCGACCCACGCTCATATGCCTGCGCTTTCCGCGGATAAAATAAACTCGGAAATAACAGACTGCAACAGCGAAGTTAAAAAGCTCACGGGTAAAGCTCCGAGCCTGTTCAGACCGCCCTACGGCGACTACGACAACAACACGGTCAATATCGTAAAATCGCTTAATATGTACCCGGTTCAGTGGAATATCGACAGCCTCGACTGGAAGGATCCGAGCGTTGAGCAGATCGTAAAAAACTGCACGGATAAGCTATCCCCGGGTTCAATTATCCTTCTTCATAACGGCGCCGCCAACACCCCTGCGGCTCTGCCGAAAATAATTGAAGCTATTAAGGATAAGGGCTATAAGATCGTTCCGATCTCAAAGCTGATCCCTAAAGGCGATTACACAACAGACGTCACGGGGAAAATGATTTTAGAACAATGATTTTTTATACTAAATAAATTTAACATAAAAAAGGACTGCCGAAGCAGTCCTTTTTTGCAACATCTTATTTATTAATTCCTTTTATTTTATGCTTTCTTAATGCGATCGTAAGCGGTATGCCGAGAACATAAAGCACAACGATCTCGCCCAAGGCTACGCAGCCTCCCTGGAACAAAAAGTCCAAAAAGTTGAAGGTCGCCATCTGTCCGACAAAGAAATACTCGATCTCAAATCCGACTATAAGCCCGTTTAAAACAGCAGGCATAAGAAGCCCGAGAAACGGTATGCCCTTAATGCAGACATTTCTGAGAAGCCTCATCGAGATTACCGCAAGAAGTGTGGCAAAGGAGCCGAAAATCATATCGATCGGTCCCAGTCCTCCCAAAATATTCGAGAGAATACAGCCGACAGTAAGCCCGGGGATAGCGGCAGGCGTGAAGAATGCAAGTACCGTCATAGCCTCGGCGAGCCTAAACTGCACCGCCATAGATGTGCTTCCGGGTACTAAAAGCGCCTGAGCTGTCGTCAGAACAGCATACAATGCGGCAATAGCCGCGCCCTGTACAATGTACATGGTTGATTTTTTAGTCATATTAAATTCCTCCGTAGTTTTTATTTATAGTCCGGATATTGCGACGGACTCGGTCAAAGACCGTGAACGATTATAACACAGTTAATTATACAATTCAAGCTTTTTTAAGCGCAAATATTTATTTATTGAAGAAATATCGATGAATTATCTGTAAACGCCGAGAACGGCTGCCCTATTGGGCAGCCGCTCCCGGATTTAGAAGTTTTGAAATTAACGTGAAAACGTGGATGTCAAAATCATCAGCTTAACCGACGTCCCTGAACATATTCAGTCGGAAAAGCTTACACTCGTCGTTCTTATTTTCGCATACTATCGATGCTTCTGCTATCCTTCCACCCTCAATTAATTGAGTTAAGCCGACGAGCTGAGAGAGTTTGCTTCGGAGATTCAGTTTATCTCCGTCTCGGGTAACGAGAAATACGTTGCCTTCGCAGGTATCAAGCACAGTTAAAAACTCAGATACATTAATATCATGCATGTTGAGAATCGGCGTCATAATTCTGACCCCCTTTTCAATTTTCTGTAGCCGTTTACCATTTGGCAAATCGCAATCGGTTGTTGTCAACCGAAACCCTCAAGTGGTTTTATTCACTTGACAATAAATATTATATCCCTTTTTTCGGAAAAGTCAACAGTTTTTTAAAAGTTTATTTGTGCACTATAACTAACAAAAAGCTAAAATTACCAATATCCAATCGTTAATTATGTGCAATTCTCACAACGAGATATTACAACGGTTACAAGCTTCGTCAAATTATTTGAGCCCGCTTCGTCAATTTACACTTAGTTTAAAAAAAATGACAAAAATCATTTTACAAGTTTAACAAAGTTGAGTTTCTTTAAAAAGCAGCAAACGCTAAACCGGAAGTTTTTTCGCATTATTGTTGAGAAATACCGAGTTTTGTTGTATAATGTTTTCATAAAATAAAAAGGGTGATAATAATGCTTAATACATTCTATAAAGGGTTTAAAAGCGGTACCGATATACGCGGAGTTGCGCTTGAGGGCGTTGAGGGCCAGCCTGTTAACCTGACCGATGAGGTTGTCGCAGGGATGGCTAGCGGTTTCGCATTATGGCTAAGCGATAAACTCGGCAAGCCGTGCAGCGGGCTTACCGTTTCGATCGGTCGCGACAGCCGTATAAGCGGCCCTAGAATCGTTAAGACGGTTTCACAGCAGCTTAAAAACGCGGGAGTACAGGTTCTTGACTGCGGACTCGCCTCGACTCCCTCGATGTTTATGACTACGGTTGATTTAAAATGTGACGGAGCGGTACAGATCACCGCCAGCCATCATCCGTTTAACCGCAACGGCTTAAAATTCTTTACGCGCGGCGGCGGCTTAGAGGGCGGCGATATTGAAAAAATTCTTGAGTACGCTCAAAACGGCGAAAAACCTGTCGCGTGTGATAACGGCTCAGCAGAGCCCTGCGATTATATGAACCGCTACAAGGCTCATTTAGAAGATATTATTAAAAAGGGAGTAAATGCCGAGGACTACGAAAAACCGCTTAAAGGCTTTCACATCGTAGTTGACGCAGGAAACGGAGTAGGCGGATTTTACGCCGACGTGCTTGAAAATCTCGGAGCCGATACCTCGGGCAGCAGATACCTTGAGCCGGACGGAATGTTCCCGAATCACGTTCCGAACCCCGAGGATAAAGAAGCTATGCGCTCAATAACCGAGGCGGTACTTGAAAGCGGCGCGGATATGGGCGTAATCTTCGATACCGACGTTGACCGCGGCGGCGCAGTTGATAAAAGCGGAAATGAAATCAACCGCAACCGCTTAGTAGCTCTCGCGTCAGCTATCGCGCTTGAAGGCAACGACGGCGGTACGATCGTAACAGACTCGATAACCTCCGCCGGCTTAAAGGAGTTTATCGAAAATACTCTCGGCGGAAAGCACTACCGCTACCGCAGAGGCTATAAAAACGTAATCGACAAGGGATTAGAGCTCAACGCACAGGGTATAAACTGTCCGCTCGCTATCGAGACCTCAGGTCACGCCGCTATGCGCGAGAACTATTTCCTTGATGACGGCGCATATCTCTGCACAAAGATCATTATAAAAATGGCTCAGCTTAATAAAGAAGGCAAGAGCATTGAAAGCCTTACTTCTGCATTAAAAGAACCCGTTGAGGAAACGGAAATCCGCTTCGAAATACTCGAAGAAGATTTCAGAGCCTGCGGCGAGCGCATAATAAACGACCTCACCGCTTATGCCGAAAAGACCGAGGGATGGATTTTAGCCGACGATAACCGCGAGGGAGTCAGAGTTTCTTTCGGCGAAAACGACGGCAACGGCTGGTTCCTTTTAAGGCTCTCCGTTCACGATCCGATTATGCCGCTTAATATTGAAAGCGACAGCGAGGGCGGGGTTGAGATAATTAAAAGCAAGCTTTACGAGTTCTTAAAAACAACAAAAGGCTTAAAACTCAATTAACAAACAATTAACAGTTACGGTCGGGAAAACAGCTTCGATAATACATCAGGCTCTATTCCCGACCGTATTAATATGCTCCTCAATCGGAGCTTGCATAAAAAATCTGTCGGGAAGCGAAGGTTATTTTTTTAACCATTCTGTCTTCCCGACATTCACTGTTAATTAATAATTGTTAATTGTTAATTATACACAATCTCCCCGCCTGTTTTTTATGACTATTATCAATATAAATCTCCCTACTTATATGTTATACTGATGTCAAATAAACTTAGGAGTTGATACCTATGACAAAACGTATAATATCAGTCACATTGGCGCTTATAATGCTATTCGGTATCCTTATAGTACCTACGGCAAGCGCCGCTGAACCGAAAATATTAGGGACAAGAACCGTACAACTCGGCTATACGGCTACAGTCAGCTTAACCGATCCCAACACCGGTGAAAAGCTCGACTTGATATGGGAATCGAGCAACCCGAGTATTGCTACAGTTACCTCGGACGGTAAAGTCACTCCCCATAAAGTCGGGACCTGCGTTATGACTACGCTGTGGAACGGTAAATGGTACGGCATACAGGTAAACGTTGTAAGCGGTTCATCTTCAAGCAACCCATCGGGCAAAACTTCGGCTTACACCAAGCTTACGAACTACCTCGAAAAGAACGGCACCAAGACAACCGCTTACGGCAGCACTGACTACATCATCAATTGGAAAGAGGACGGCTACACACTTTGGTCATGCTACAGCGCAAATATAGGCGTCAATGTTGCTATAACCATTCCTAAAGCAAACTCCGCGGACATATATACGGACTACGCTGAGGGCGTTTTCCTTAATCTTATGAAGTCGGGAAAAAGAATAGTTAATTATTGGAAACAATCGAATAGTTGGACTTGCTACACAAAAACATATAAAAAGGGAACTACCGTGAACACGGCAAAGCTTAAGCTCAAGTTTAAACAGGGGTCGAAGTTTTCGAAATCGAACTCAAGAGCGCGCAAGCTCTCAAAGGCGGGAATGTCCCTTTGGAACAAGTTCCTAAAGGCGAGAGTCGGAATCACAGTAAAAAAACTCGGCTTTATTTATAAAACGGGAGCTTCCGCTAAAAAGATTTCCCTCAGCAAAAAATCCGCAACGCTTAAAAAAGGAAAAACCTTAAAGCTCAAGCTCAAAAACGCAAAGGCTTCAAAGGTTAAATGGAGCTCCTCGAAAAAGAAAATCGCGACCGTCAGCAAAAAAGGCGTAGTTAAAGCTAAGAAAAAGGGCAAGGCGACTATCACCGCTAAATACAAGGGCAAAAAGTATAAATGCAAAATCACCGTTAAAAAGGGCGGGATGACTGCGGCTCAGGCATATAACAAGCTAAAGAAATATATTAAGAAGAAAGGTCAAAAGAAAACATACAGCGATCAAGTCAAATATAGTATAAGCTGGAAAATAAACAGCTTTTTCTATGAAATATATTATGACGAATTTAAGCAAGGTTCTTCGCAAATTGTTTTTATTGGAAATTCAAACGGTCTTGAAATCATTTTATTTATTGATCCTCACAAAAGCAATTTCGATTGCTCATTTTATAAATATAAAAACGATTATAACCCTTCCTATGACATGGAGCTCAGTTATCCTAAAAAGAGCTTTATTCTGGAAAAAATCCCCGACTTCCAATTCTACGATAATCCGGATAAAGCCACTTACAACGAGGCGAATTTAAACGCCAAAGCCACGCTCGAGTGGATGTTCCCCGAATTCAACAAATTTATCAGCAAAAAAGCGGGCGTAACTATGAAGAACTTAGGCTTTAAAAAGTGGAAGTAAAAAGAATTACTCTCGGCACAGACGGTAAATACCGTTGGCGCTATGAAATGAGCCTATTTAAAAACCCGACGATTTTTATACTCGTATATAAAATCCTGTTTTTCATTTTTCTCGGGATATTCCTGTTTACTGCCGTAATCGATTCGATAAGCAACGGCTTCAATTTAGAGAGCTTATCGGGCAGCGCAAAAGTATTCGGTATAATCTTCGCTGTGATGACGGCGATTACGGTCCTCGGTTATCTTCTTTATGCGGCTATTATGGGCGGAAAATATATCGTTGATTTTACTATGGACGAAAACGGCGTTCTCCATGAACAGACTCCCGCTCAGGCTAAAAAGGCGAAAAAACTCGGAGCGCTGACCGCTACGCTCGGCGCAGTTTCGGGCAGACCTTCCGTCGCGGGAGCGGGAATTAACTCCACTCGCACAAAAATGTACTCGGATTTTAAAAAAGTTAAAAAGATAAAAGCGTACCCGAGACGCGGCGTAATTAAGCTGAACGCGCCGTTTAATAAAAATCAGGTCTACGCTTCCAAAGAAGATTTTGAATTTGTGCTTGAATATATCAAAAGCCATACTAACACAAAATAAAAGCTAAAGGTCGGGATCAATTCCCGACCTTTTTATCTTTCTTATTAAACAGAGCCGTTATACAATAATAAATCGGGATAGTTAAATAAGCTATCCAGCCCCAAGCCCAGCCGCCGAACACAAAGCCCGTAATCATCTGGAATATTACGCAGAGCACGGGATAAGCAAAATGAGTGGGATTGCGCTTATATATAGCGTCTACGAGTGTATAATAAATCGGTATAGCGAGGAAGCAAATCCAAGCTAAAGCCCAACCGCAGCATACTCCCGAAAAGCCCCATGCAAGAAAAGCGATCAGCGCGAATGCCCATACGGGGATTTTCTTTAATACACCTTCCTCTTCCTTACCGTTGTGCCCGGCTTCCTTATCAACCATAACGTGACCGTTTTCATCAGTATAGGCGCGAACCTTTTCGCCGTCGTGAACGTGGATACCGTCCGCTCCGACATGGACGTGAGAACCGTCCTTTGACTTAACATTTATTCCCTCTTTAAAGCTGATATCAACATTTTCTCCTTTATCGTGAACGTGGATACCGTTTTTAAATGAAACGCGTTTTTCCTCAACATATTCAGTATTCTCGTCAGGAGCGTCATATTCGGGCTCGGGAGCACTTTTCGTTTGCACTTCGCCCTCGCCGTTTAAAAGCTCATCGAGCGACACTCCGTAAACCTTCGCTAATATAATAAGGTTATCGGTATCGGGCGACGCTTCGGCTCTCTCCCATTTTGAGACTGCCTGACGGCTTACTCCGATTTTCTCGGCAAGCTCCTCCTGAGAGAGTCCGCTCTGTTTTCTGTACTGTAATAATCTATTCGCTGTTTCGATATTCATAATTTTCTCCTCCTTGATTTTGTGCCTAAATTATACCCCGCAACCGTATCTTTGGTCTATACATTTCGGTTTTCAAAAGCGCAACTATCGGTTGCATTTCAGTATTTATGCGGTTCACAGGAGATTTTTGATTTTTTCGACATCAAGCTCAGCCGTATTAAGCGCAGGCTTAGCCAAGGCGATATTCTTACCTCTTTTTATAAATAATGGTACTTCATTTAAAGCGATTTCAACGTAATGAAGTCCTTTTTTCATTTCCTTTTTATACACGTTTTCTCCGCTGAGTTTAACGAATGTCATATCCTCGGGGAGATAAATGTTTCTTCCGTTTTTGTTCTGCTCATACACGGGAGCTATCATACACTCCTCTCCGAGCATAAGCTGATCCTCAATTTCTC
>CAZERR010000003.1:0-29970 GCA_964514785.1 uncultured Ruminococcus sp.
AAAAGGAGCCGAAAGGCTCCTTTTTTCAGCTCTGTATAAATTTATCAGTCAATTTTCAAGACCTGCGATATTCATCAAAGCCTCTAGCTGAGCCTAAGTTTTATCAACACAAATACGCCCACTCCAACCGCCGAACCGATAAACATTCCGGATATGACAGAAAAAAACATAATACTCTCCCCTTTTATGACATACTTTACGCTATGTACGGTGGATAATATAGGAGGTGGTATTGTGAGGACTCTGTATCTGGATGTTTTTTTCTTTATTAATATGCTAGAGGATTACCTGCTTTTATTATGCGTTAAAAGAATTATGCACACTAATATCAAAAACAGCCGGATCATTCTCGCCTCAGTTTCCGGCGCCGTATTGAGCCTGACGTCACTTCTTGATATAAATTTTTTTCCGGTGAACCTCTTGATAAATACGGTATGCTGTTTTTTGATCACGCTTATTTGCTTCGGATATAAAAGCAGGCGGCGGTATTTTAAGAGCGCGTTTACGCTTATCGCAGTGAGTATGCTGTTTTCCGGAGCAATGATTTTCTTTTATCTCGCGTTCAAGCCGGACGGGATGGTGATTATAAACAATACGGTCTACTTCGACATCTCTCCCGTGATACTCATTTTACTCACGCTTATTATCTACGCTCTGCTGTTTCTATTCAGAAAGCTGTTTAAAAATCACGGTAAAAAATCTCTTACCCATACGGTTAATTTTCTTTACAGGAATAATAATTACGATATACTCTGTAAAACAGACAGCGGCTGCAACGCAAGGGAACCGTTTTCGGGCGCGGGTGTTATTATTATTCAGGCGGATAAGGTCAACGCGGAAGCCGGTTTTAATGAAAACTTCCGCCTGATACCGTTTAAGAGCCTCGGCGGAGACGGGCTTATCAGAGGCTTTAAAGCCTCGCAGCTTAAAATCGACGGTAAAAGTGTTTTTGAGGAAGTTTATATCGGGCTTTACGAGGGCAGCTTTGACGGCGAAACCGACGGGCTGATACCTCAGAATCTAATTAAGGAATGATACTATGACAGTGATAACCAAGCTCAAGCAGTTCTTTTTAAGGCTTTTTTCAGTTGACGACGAAGTTTTTTATATCGGAGGAAGCGATACACTGCCGCCTCCGCTCACCAAGGAGGAGGAACTCGCTGTAATCGAGGAGATACGCGGCGGCCGCGAGGAGCTTAAGGAAAAGCTTATAGTACATAATCTTCGGCTTGTTGTATATATAGCAAAGAGATTTGAAACCGCAGGCGCGGGAATCGAGGATTTAATATCAATAGGCACCATCGGGCTTATCAAAGCGGTCAACACCTTTAAGCCCGACAAAAACATAAAGCTCGCCACCTACGCTTCACGGTGTATCGAAAACGAAATACTGATGTTTTTAAGAAAGAGCAGTCAGCTTAAAAACGAGGTAAGTATAGACGAGCCTCTCAACACTGACTACGACGGTAACGAGCTTTTACTTTGCGATGTACTCGGCTGCGACCCGGATATGATCAACCGGGATATCGAAAACGAGCTTGAAAGAAATCAGCTTCTTAACGCGGTAAAAAATCTTAACGACCGCGAATGCCTTATTATGGAGCTTCGGTTCGGGCTCAACGGCAAAAAAGAACATACCCAAAAGGAGGTCGCGGACTTTCTCGGCATATCCCAGTCATATATTTCAAGACTCGAAAAGAAAATCATCAAGAAGCTTAAAAAGGATTTAACCGAGCTTACGCAGTAAAATCTCCATTTATATTCTTAAAATACGGCTCCCGCAAGCTGCGGGAGCTCAAAATGATAAATCTCAGTCCCCGATAATACCGTCGTCATCCTTAACGTCTCCGTCGGTATTATCCTCCATATCGGAAACAGCCTTTGACGCGCCGTCGGCGATATCGGTCACAACTTCTCCCGCGGTATCGACTGCCTGTTTAGCAGCGCCGCAGCCTGTGAAAGTAAATACTGATAAAACAATGATGATAACGGCAATCACCGAAATAATCTTTTTCATAAAAAATCACCCTACGGTATTATTTACCGCAGGGCGTTATTATATGCATTATTAAATTAATTATAAATCTTTTAATAAATCATCGATTTTATACGACTCCTTTACCTCGTCGTCCTCGAACACAGAAAGTATAAACGAACCGTCGTCATCTATCGTGATACCCTTCCCCTGTTTTTTACCGTCGACATATTCGCCGAGAAAGATAAAATCGCCGTTTTTATCAAAGCGTGCGCCGATACCGTTCGGGGAATTATTAAACCACTTTCCGATATGGGACGAGCCGTCGGAGCCTCTAAACCCTACTCCGAAGCCGTTTCTCAGGTTATCGCTCCAGTTGCCGACGTAATTTACCCTGCCGTTTTTAAAATAGAAGGTTCCGAAGCCGTTACGCTTATCGTTGAAGTAACCGCCCTCGTAAGCTGTAGTGCCCTCGGGAGTTACGGTTCTTCCGTAGCCGCAGCGCCTGTTGTTTTCGTCGAGCTCGCCGTAGTAGCGGTAGCTCTCTCCCTTACTCTCGATAACCGCGTCTGAGTTCTCCGAAACAGTATCCATCTCATAGATCTTCATATCATTATCGTCATGAGCCTCATATCTCTCAACCTCGGGAGCATTAAAAGGCTCGTTGGTTATCTCGTAGTAGGGCTCGCCGTTTTCATCGGTAAGAAATTCGGCGGCTGTTATATCAAATGTGGAATTAAGGTTACGGTTAAGGTTAAAATCAACCGAGTCAAAATCGAAACCGCCGAGGTTATTAACCGACTCGTCACGGATAACGGTTTTTGAAATAAACTTGTTATTCGGAACCGAATTAAAAAACAGAAAACCCCTGTCGGTATAAGCGAGCACGGAATAGTCCTCCTCCTCGGGCATTGTTGTTTTAGGATATAGATAGGACTCCACAGAAGATTCGGCGGTGTTATAAACCTTTACGATAACGTCCCTGCCGTCAACCTTCGAGGGATAAAGGATATATTCGGGAGTTTTCATATTTCCCGAGAAATACTCGCTTTTAAGCCATATATGGTTGTAATCAAAGTAAAAACGCTTGAAAATAACTCCCGCGCTGTCGTAGGTGTTGACGCGGTAGCAGTCATCGCTGACTTTTTCGGCGTTCTGATAAACAAGCCTGTCCCTGTTGACCTTCCAGCTAAGGCGTTTTCCGCGCTCCATATTGTAGATAAAGGTATATTCAACATCGTCTACAACCTGCATACAGCGGTTGTTTTGAGCCTCACAGGAGCTGTTAAAGTAGTTAGAGCGTACTCCGGCGAAAAAGTCCTCGGTAAAATCGAGAATATCAAATTTGTCAAACGCAATACCGAAATAAATTATATCCTTGTTTTCCATATCTAACCCATTTGCTTAATAAAACGATAACTTAATAAAACTGCCGGGAAAACTCAAAATGAGTTTTGAGCCCGGCACGTTTATATCTTAAATAGAAATAGTCTTAGCGATATCGTAGAGGTTCTTATTAAATACTCTCGGCATATCGAGCGCCTCGGTGATATCGAAATCTACGATCTTATTATCCTTCATGGCGACAACCCTGTTGCCTATGCCCTGAGCTAAAAGGTCAACCGCCTTGTGTCCCATAATAGAAGCAACTACCCTGTCTCTTACCGTGGGAGAACCGCCGCGCTGAACGTGACCGAGGATAGTAGCTCTGGTCTCGATACCTAAACGCTGCTCAACGTACTTAGCGAGGTCGTTAACTCCGCCTACGCCCTCGGCTACAACGATAATAAAGTGCTTCTTTCCTGTTTTCTGAGTATCAACAATACGCGCGATGACGTCTCTTTCGATATCGAACGGAACTTCGGGAACAAGTATAGCCGTAGCTCCGCAGGAAATACCTACCTGTAAGGCAATATCTCCGCAGCGTCTTCCCATTACCTCAACAATAGAGCAGCGGTCGTGGGACTGGGCAGTATCTCGAATCTTATCTATCATATCAATAGCGGTATTCATAGCGGTATCGAAACCGATCGTATAATCGGAGCAAGCGATATCGTTATCGATAGTTCCGGGAACGCCGATACAGTTAACGCCGGCGTTGGTGAGCGCTCTCGCTCCGGCGAAGGAACCGTCTCCGCCTATAACTACAACTCCGTTGATACCGAGCTCCTGACAGTGCTTAGCCGCTTTTTTCTGACCCTCAAGTGTTTTAAACTCCTCGCTGCGGGCGGTGTAAAGTATAGTACCGCCGTTTCCGATTATATCGGATACGGAGCGGAGGTTCATTTTTTCAACATCACCGTTGAGAAGTCCGTTATATCCGCGGTATACGCCGTAAACATCCATTCCCTTAGCGATAGCCGAACGTACAACTGCTCTGACAGCCGCGTTCATTCCGGGCGCGTCGCCGCCGCTTGTTAAAACCGCAATCTTATTTTTACCCATAATGTTACCTCCTTGGAGATTATTATATAAAATACACTATAATTATAATACAATTTTTTGTTAAATACAATAGAAATTTAAATTTTCTTCGTCAAACCTTGTATTCCCTATCTTATTTTTTAGCTCAATAATGCTTCCTGCATACATTCTCAACCGCAAGCTATTTAAAGTACATATAGAACTGGCATTTTAAAGTTCCGTTATATAGCTTGCGGCGCTTATCCGCCTTTCTGTTAAAGAGCTTTTCAAAGTCGTCGTCGGGAGTGATAATGCCGAAGCTTCTTCCCTTTCCGGGGAGAAACTTCTTTCCCATAATCTTATACAGCTTTTCGGCTTCTTCAATATCAAGCAGACGCTCGCCGTAAGGCGGATTAACGATAGTCGTCTGATAATCGCTGTCAAAGGAAAAATCCTTAATATCCCTGTTAATAAGCTTAATGCGGTCGGATACACCTGCACGAACGGCATTTGCGCGGGCTGTCTCTAAGGCGCTGTCGTCAATATCACAGCCTATCGCGCTGAATGAACAGCTTCTGTCGATCTCTGCTTTAAGCCTTTCGCGCTCATTCTCCCATACAGACGAGGGGATCTGACTCCAGCTTTCCGCCGCGAAGCTCCTGTTTAAGCCGGGAGCGATTTTAAGCGCCTTCATAGCGGCCTCGATAAGTATGGTGCCGCTTCCGCACATCGGATCCGCGACGAAATGATTGCTCCTGACTCTCATTAAATCGACCATAACAGCCGCTAAAGTTTCCTTTATCGGAGCGTCGTTGGATTCTAACCGGTAACCGCGTTTATGAAGCCCTTCGCCCGAGGTATCGAGAAGAATGCTTGCTTTATCCTTTCTGATAAGAAACTGAATCTGATGAACGGCGCCGCTCTCCTCAAACCACGAAACATTATACTTTGAGCTTAGCCTATCGCAAACAGCCTTTTTAACGATTTTCTGACAATCGGTTACCGAAAAGAGCTTTGAGTCAAGGCAGCTGCCCTTAACGGGAAAGCTATCCTTTTCGGAAATATAATTCTCCCAGGGAATATTCTTTACTCCTTCGAAAAGCTCGTCGAAGGTTTCGGCGTTAAACTCAGAAAGGATGATCTGAACTCGCTCGCTGTAGCGGGATATTAAATTAGCGCGAGCCAGGGTTGTATGATCCCCGCTGAAAACTACCCTGCCGTTTTCGGCGCGGGCGTTTTCTATACCGTTAAATTTTAAATCGTTTGCGCATATTCCTTCAACACCTAAGATACAGGGAGCGCTGAATTTCATATTTTCCATAGATGATTATAATTCCTTCTCGGCAATAAATTCACATACTTAAAGCTTTAACCGCTGCTCGTACGCACGCATGGCGCAGCTTAGCAGGCAATACAATTTATTTTCGCATTATAAGAAACGAGCAGTTTCTTATAATGAAATAAAAGGTCAGGAAGCCCCGACCTTTTAATTGCAATTAAAATGATACTACTTATTTCCCTTGCCTCTGCGGCTGTAGCCTCTCGACTCACCTGACGCGCGTTTTAAGTCGGACATTTTATCCTCGCTCGTTTTCTTGAATACGGACATCATATCCTCAAACGACGTGGGAGCCTCAGGCCGGGCGCTCTGCCACTCAAAATCTCCGGGACTTGTTACAGGCGGCGCAGGCTTATATGGCTTACGCTCCTTAGGCTTGCGCTGCTTATCCTGAAAAACAGCCTGCTTTTTCTCAGGCTTAGGCTGAGTCTGTTTTATCGAGAGCGCGGTTTTACCGTTCTCGCTCTTTAAAACCTTAACCTTAACCTCATCGCCGACTTTCAGGAAGTCCTTGATCTCGCTGACGTATGTACGGGACACCTCGGAAATATGAACCATTCCCGTAGTACCGTCAGGCAAGTCTACAAAAGCCCCAAACTTAGAAATTCCGGAAACTTTACCCTCTAATATTGTTCCAACTTCAACACTCATTCTCTACCCCATTCGGTATTTCTACCTAATCTCCGGCAACGTTGACGAAGATCCTTTCGCCGTTTTTAATGTAATCGAGATCCTCGCGCGCGATGTTCTCGATATACTCGCTTAATTCCTTGCCTTTATAATTTTTAATCTCCTTTAAATCCTCGCTCTTAATCTCAACGATCTCGAGCTGTTTATTGATACTGTCCAGCTCAGCCTTTTTATCGCTTATCTCAATACTCTGATTGATTATTGTGAATGAAGCGTAAACCACAAACGCGGCTATAGCTATATAAAGGAGAATAAACTTTTTATTTCGTTTTTTCTTTTGAGGAGTTACTTCTTTTAAGTCGTTTTTCTTTTCCTCTGCGACATTTTCTTTTTTCGTTTCTTCTTTCTTCATACAACCTGACCTTATCTTTAAATAAACTCTTTAATTCACTCAACTTTATTTTTAGATTATACATCACAACACTACCGATTTTCAATAGCTTTTTAAATATTTTTTTAAAAATTTTAATAATCGGCTTATAAATCAGGTCAAAAACATACCTTAAGCTGAACCGATAAGCCGAAAATCCCGCAATTTCACCTATAATCACGAAGCCGCGTACTCTTCCCTCAAGCATTGAAAGCGAAAAAAAGAACGTCACCAGCGCGCAAAAAACCATAAACAGCGTATCGGTAATAAAATAAGCGCAGGCTGATTTTGAAAAAGCCAAATGAAAAAATCGTACCGGCTCATATATAAGCCCGAGTATGTAACCCGTTATCAGGGAGTACAAAAAAGCCGTAAAAAGCTCATGAAAGGTAAATTCCATTATGTGAACAGCCTTTTTAATATGCCCTTATCGTTTTTCAGCTGTGTATACTGAAGAAGGTTGATTTTTCCTTCTATCTCAACCTCGCCCGAGTTCAAATCGAGCTTGCTGATATGGAGCTTCGAGCCTCTTACATTAAGCTCTCCCAAAGATGTCAAAAGGCTTACCGACTCGTCGTTAAAGCCCGAAACGTCCTCGACACCGCCGAGAGAGAGCTTTTCACGGTTTTCAAGAGTAAGAACGTGCGGTTTGCGTAAATTTTCCTGCATAAATATTATCCTCCATATAATTCTATATTAATTATATGGAGGATAGGTTTTTTTAGAATACTTTTTTACTGCGCGTTTTCATACATAAGAGGAGCAGCGTCCTTATTGGCGTGCTCGTTAATTTCCTTTACGCGGATTTTAACCTCACGCGAGCCGAGGGCGATTTCTATAATATCGCCTACCTTAACATTGTAGGAAGCCCTCGCGACATTTCCGTTAACTGTAACGCGCCCCGCGTCGCACGCTTCATTAGCAACGGTACGGCGCTTTATTATACGCGATACTTTTAAAAATTTATCAAGTCTCATAGTTTTCATTCCTTTCCCCTTCGCCCCTCTTAACCATCGCCTGTACGCACGCAGGGCGCAACTATGCGGGCGATACAGTTTTTTTACATCATAATAAACGAACAGTTTCTTATAATGTAAAAAGGCTTGCCCATCAAACTGAGCAAGCCCGTACAAACAAAATAAATTATTTGTTTACAGCGTCCTTGAAAGCCTTACCAGCTTTGAAAGCGGGAACCTTAGAAGCAGCAATCTCAATCTTGTTGCCTGTTCTGGGATCTACACCTGTGCGAGCGTTTCTCTGACGCTGCTCAAATGTACCAAAGCCTACGAGCTGAACCTTATCGCCGTCAGCAATAGCCTTAACGATTGTATCTACTGTAGCGGTAACAGCCGCCTCAGCGTCCTTCTTAGAAATTCCACTTGCTTCTGCAACTGCAGCAATTAACTCTGTTTTGTTCATAGTTTAATTCCTCCAAAAAATTATTTTTATTTAACTTCCTCCCAAAGGGAATCAAGTTGACTGAGTGAAGCCGTTTTAATATCGATACCACGCTCACCGGCGAGATTTTCGAGTTTTTTAAAACGGTCGGTAAACTTATCGCAAGCGTCGTAAAGCGCTTTTTCCGAGTCTACCTTAATAAATCTGGATACGTTTACTACCGAGAAAAGCAAATCCCCGAGTTCCTCGTTCATAGAAGCCTCGTCGCCGCTTTCGACAGCTCGCTTAAGCTCGTCCGCTTCCTCGTAAACCTTATCCATAGCGCCGTCGGCGCTTTCCCAGTCGAAGCCTATCTTAGCCGCCTTTTTCTGGATCTTCTCGGCTCTCATAAGCGACGGCAGTGCCTTACACACGCTGTCCATAGCCTCGGACTGTTTTTTCTGAGATTTCGTAGCCATCTTAACGTTGTCCCAGCTTTTAAGAGCGTCTTCGCTGTTCTCGGCCTTTACATCTCCGAAAACGTGAGGATGGCGCACGACAAGCTTTTTACAAACGTCGTTTATAACGTCGTTGATATCAAACTCGTTTTCCTCAGCAGACATCTCGCTGTGGAATACGACCTGAAGCATTACGTCGCCGAGCTCTTCCTTAAGAAGCTCGCTGTCCTTATTATCGATAGCTTCGATAACCTCGTAGGTCTCCTCGATAAAATTGCTTCGGATAGACTCGTGAGTCTGAACCTTATCCCAAGGGCAGCCGTCGGGCGCTCTCAAGAATTTCATAATCTCAACCAAGTCGTAAAAATCAAAATTTTCCTTCTCGGTGAAATTCACTTCAATCACTCCAAAAGTCAGTTTTTATCGGATACAAGAGGTATTTTAACCTATTAGATGATATTTTTCAAGTAAAGTTACAATTTTTTTACCTTTAGGCAGGAATTTAAGCTCATTTCGGGTAAAGGTTTTTAATAGTAACAAGATTGTAATATATACAACGCCCGCAATCGCTATGGAAATAAGCGCCGCGAGTATGAGAGGAAGGGCTTTTGAGATAAAAAAGTACGAGAAATAAGCCGACACCGCGCAGGCGATCGCAGCTATAAGAGGCTTGATTATCGTGGATACAAAATCCGGCATAACACCCGAATGTTTAACGAGCAGGAACATTCCCACCACGAGCATTACGCTGTAGGCTATGAGAGAGCCTACCGAGCCGCCCTGGATATTAATGGAAACAACTCTTACGAACAGCCACGTCGTCGCAACCTTTATAATTATGCCCATTGTATAAATTTTAAGCGGGAGGTCTACCCTGCCGATTCCCTGCAGCATACTGCAAAGAGGTACCACGCAGGCTATTACAATAGCGGTAAAGCCCATTACCTTCAGCACCTGAGCTCCGATCACAACCTGAGTTTGACTAGCGTAAACGATATCCATAATCGGATCCGCCAAAGCCGTAAGCCCGAGTCCGGTAGGCAGCGTAAAGAGCATAGTAAGCCTCAGTACGGTTTCTATAGAGGTTTTCAGCTCCTTCTTATCGCCCTTAGTCCACGCAGACGCGACATTAGGCATAGCCGCAGTACCGAACGCCTGAGTTACCGCGGTAACAAGCTGCATAAGCGGTACCGCCGCTCCGTAACAGCCCCATAAAGCGGTATGCAAAGTGATTTTATCCGGATACTTCGATATCTGGTCGGAGAGATTCACTCCCATATCCTTATACTGATTGACGATCGTTTTTCCGTCGGTTATCGCGAGCGAATGAAGCACATTCTGGATAACCGCCGCGTCGATCAGGGTACCAATATTCATAACAAGCGCCGTTAAACCGATCGGGATCGCGGTTTTAAACATCCTCTTAAACGTCTCTTTTTTGCTTCTCGCCGCAACGGAGTTTCGGTAGTATTCCTCGGGAATACCGTCGCCGCCGATTTTATAGCGGAGATAAAGGAAGATAAAACACGCTATGCTTCCGAGTACGATACCTGAAATCGCTCCGGCTACCGAGAACGACATAATCGTATACATCGCATCGAGCTCGGCGTTCTTACCCGAGAAGGTTAGTCCGAACACCGTACCGTCCGCCTTATATCCGTCGCTTCCGATCTTCATTATCACATACGCTATACCGAGACCGAAGATAAGCTTTGAGCCGGCTTCGATAACCTCGGAAATAGCGGTCGGAAACATATTTCTCTGACCTTCAAAGTAACCCCTGTAGATAGATACAAGACATCCGAACAGTATAGCCGGAGAGAGCATCAGCATTGCGTACAGGGAATACGGAGAGTTTATCAGATGGATATAAAAGAAGCTCGAGCAGAACATAATAAGGAAGCAAACCGTTCCCGTTATTGCGAAAAACGGCTTGGAAACCTTATGTATCATCCTTACGTCATTATATCTTTTCTGGGACAGACTTTCGGAAATCAGCCTGGAAACGGCTATCGGAAAACCTGCCGTAGCTATAGTAAAAAGCGGTATGTATATTTCGTAGGCGTTGGAGTACAGTCCCGTACCTATAGCGGCGTAGCTGTCTCCGAAATACGCGTAAAGGTTGCTTATCAATATCTTATCGAGGAAGCCTATTACCTTTACTACGATCATACTTGCAGTCATAACAGCAGCGCCCTTCAGAAAAGTCTGAGAGGCGTTGCTTTCCGAGTTTTTAACAGCGTTATACTTTTTCGACACGCTAAATCACCTTTTATAATTATTCGGCAGTCTCTTCTACCTTTGTTCCGCAGATAGCGCAGAACTTCGCGCCGTCAACGAGCCTTGCACCGCAGGAGCGGCAGGTCGGCTTTGATTTAGGAATAGCGGTTCCGCAGGTTGAACAGTACTGAGCGTTCTTGTTGAGCTTTTCGCCGCAGGCAGGACATGTTACGGAATTCTTAGCGCTGGCTAAGATACTCTCGATATCCTGAACATTCTGTTTAACGGACGAAATCTCGGCTTTAATTGCCTCGATCTCCTCTGCGGGCTCGTTATTGTACACTGCCTCGCCGAGAGCCTGATACTGCTTGCTCAGCTCGCCGCGGAGGCTCGCGAGTGAAATTCTTAGCTTTGATAAATCAAAAAGCTCTCCTGCTTTTTTAGAAACAACCGCAGCGGCTGATTTCGCATTAACTACTACATCGTCAAAAATTGCCATAATAAAACTTCCTTTCAGTTTTTGTATATTATATCACCCCGTATAATAAAAATCAAATCACGGAGTAATATTAAGACCTTCATAAAATGACAGGATCTCGTCCTTTCTTTTAAGCTGCTCGTCATACCTGTCTATATATTCATATGGATACTTAAAATTAAATATACGCTTAAGGTAGGTTGAGCGCGGCTTTTTCAGCTTGCTGACAGCTCCCGCGCCGCAGCCTAATATCGTATGTGTCTCATCCATAACATAGATATTGTAAAGACTCTCAAATCCCTTTTTCGACCAGCCCGTATTCTCGAGATTTCCTACCATACGGCTCTGGCGGTAAAGGTAGTACGGGATATACTCCTCGGCTTTTAGCTTATTCTCGGCATACGAAAGCATTTTTGCCGTATTTACGCTGTCGTCCTTATTGATTTGAGTACCGTCCATTGTGAGTGTCGAGCTTCTTTTCATAGACAGCGTATGTACCGTAACGCACTCGGGCGCAAGCCTGCAAATCTCGTCAAGCGTAGCTATAAAGCTCTCGACCGTATCTCCGGGAAGTCCCGCGATCAAATCGGTATTAATACAATCAAATCCGATTTCCTTCGCAAGATAGTAGGCTTCAAGCATCTGAGCCGCCGTATGCTTACGTCCGATTATTTTAAGCACCTCGTCGTTTAAGGTCTGAGGATTGATCGAAATTCGCCCAACATTATTTTCTTTTAAAGAAATTAATTTTTCTCTCGTTACGGTATCGGGACGTCCTGCCTCAACAGTGAACTCCCGGCAGGTACTCATATCGAAGCTGTCATTCACGGTTTTTAAAACGCCGGACATCTGCTCTGCCGACAAGGTAGTCGGGGTACCGCCGCCCATATAGACCGTCTCAAGCCTTAAATTAAGCTTTTCGGCTATTTTTGCCGTATACTCAAGCTCGCGTTTAAGAAGCTCGACATAGGGCTCTACAAGGTGTTTTGAGCGTTCAACGGACGACTGCACAAACGAGCAGTACTTACACCTCGAGGGGCAAAACGGTATTGCTATATAAAGGCTGAAGGAATCATCGCGCGAAAGATCGAGGATTTTCTTCTCTGTTTTCTCGGTGAGCTTTGCGAGTTCAAGCTTATCGGCGCTCACAAAGAGCTTGTTTTTATAAAATTCATCAGCCTCATCCGCGCCTAATTCATTTTTAAGCGTACGATAAAGCTTAACCGGTCTTACGCCCGTGATCATACCCCAAGGCGGAGTCACGCCGGTTTTTTCACATAGCATTTTATACACAAGCTCGCACAGCATCCGCTCGTTTTCCTCATCGCCGGACAAAGGCGCTTCGGCTTGCTTATAAAAATCTCCGATACTCACCTCGGCGCTGAGCCTGTCGGTCAGGTCGGTTTTTATATACGGCTTTTCAAAACCGCCGCTCTCTTTTATCACATTGATTTTTTCGTTAGGAAAAAAGAGGCGCGTTAGATTTTCAAGCTCGTAATGAAAACTGTGATTTAATATATATAAATTCATATCATACTCTTCTCATAAGAAGGTTATATTTTCTTTCGTGGTCAAGGTCGGAAATCATTCCGTGACCGGGAAGAACATTATAGTTTCCGCTCAGGTTTTTAAGACGGCGAATTGAACTTACCATCTGCCCGACGTTGCCGGTAGGCAAATCCGTACGTCCGTAGGACTCGCAAAAAAGCGTATCGCCGCTTAAAAGGTTATCGCCGAAAATAAAGCAGCCGCTGTCCTTAGTATGCCCCGGAGTTGAAAGATATTTAAACTCGGTATCGCCAAGCATAAAGGTATCCCCGTCCCTTAACAGGATATCGCCCTTAAACGGAGTGATTTCCGGAAAATCGGGGTGATAAGCGCTGTGATTAAGGCGGTTATCGGATAAAAACTCATCGGTTTTTTCTCCGCAGACAATCTTTGCGCCGTACTTTTCGGAGAGCTGTCTCGCATAACCGATGTGGTCGTAATGGCCGTGGGTCAAAATAACGTATTTAAGACCTTTTTTAAGCTTATCGATATCGCTTATAAGCTCCCTGCTCTCACCGCCGGGGTCTACGACCGCCGACTCGCCTGTATCCTTATCAGTGATAAGATAGCAGTTAGTCATTATCGAAGTGACGTAATATAAGCTGATGTCTGTCATTTTAAATCCTCCGAATCGATCACAAGCGTTACGGGACCGTCGTTACAAAGGCTGACCTTCATATCGGCTCCGAACTCGCCTGTCTGAACGTCCTCTACCCCGTTGAGCCTTAACTGTTCGCAGAAAAACTCGTAAAGCGGGTTTGAGATCTCGGGGCGCGCGGCGTTAATAAAGCTCGGGCGGCGCCCGTGAGAGCAATCGGCGTAAAGTGTAAAGTTAGATACAACCACGACCGAACCGCCGACATCCGAAAGGGATAGGTTCATCTTATCGTTTTCATCGGTAAAAATGCGAAGTCCCGAGATTTTTTTAGCGAGCTTAACCGCGTCGGACTCGGTATCGCCGTTTTTTACGCCGAGAAGCAGCAGAAATCCGTCTTTAATATCAGCGGTCTTACTGTCCTCGATAACTACGCTGCAAAAGCTTACACGTTGTAATACTACTCTCATAAATTAAAACCTTTTAATTGAAATTACTTCCCTGAGCGACTGCAATCTCTCGATTACGGATTCAAGATGCTCTCTGCTGAACACCTCAATAGTCGCGGTGACAAGCGCCCTTCCGTTACCGATCGAACGCGAGTTAAGAGTGTTGATAAAAATTTTCATAGACGAAAGCGCTATCGTTACATCCGCGAGAACTCCGGTGCGGTCGGAGCATACGATTTCAAGCGTAGAGCGGAAGTTATCGTTGATATCATCCTCCCAGCGCACATTAACATAACGCTCGGGTTCCTCGGATTCAGAAATATCATCGGGGATATTCGTACAGTTCCGCTTATGGATCGAAACGCCGTAGCCTCTCGTGATATATCCGATAATATCGTCTCCCGGGAGCGGATTGCAGCACTGAGAGAATTTAACAAGGCAGTCGTCCATACCCTCCACAATCACGCCGGAGCTTGCGTGTCTGCGCTTGGGAGCCGCTGTTTTCACGATAACAGGCGGAAGCTCCTCGGGCTTGAACTTCGCGTTATACTCCTCCTTGATACGGGGCATAACCTTCCACAGCTGGATACCGCCGTAGCCGATCGAGGCGTACAAATCGGTAACTGTATTGAATTTATTTTTCTTCAGCATAAACTGGAGAAGCTCCTCGAGCTCCTCGTCGGTGAGCGAGATATTGCTGCGCTTGAGCTCGCGCTCAAGCATCATCTTACCCTCGATGATATTCTCGTCACGCTTTTCGTTCTTAAACCACTGGCGGATTTTTGAACGAGCCGAGGATGTTTTACAAATATCGAGCCAGTCGCGGCGCGGATGACTGTCCTTCTGCGTTAGTATTTCGCAGATCTCGCCTGTTTTAAGCTTATAATCTATAGAGACTATACGGTGATCGACCTTAGCGCCTACCATATGGTTTCCGACCTCGGTATGGATAAGATACGCAAGGTCGATAACGGTGGAGCCGTTCGGAAGGTTAAATACATCGCCCTTCGGGGAGAAAACATAAACCTCGTTCTGATCGAAATCGTTTCTGATATTCCTGATAATATCGGTCGAGTCGTCGGTATCGATCTGAGCCGCAAGCACATCCTTGATCCTGTTGATATACGCGTCGAGCTCACGGGCTTTTTTGCCGTTGACTATTCTCGTAAAGCCGAGCTTGTACTTCCAGTGAGCCGCGATTCCGTTTTCGGCTGTTTGATGCATTTCCCACGTTCTTATCTGAACCTCAAAGGGAATACCGTCTCGGTCGATTACCGTCGTGTGAAGCGACTGATACATATTCGGCTTCGGGGTTGAAATATAATCCTTAAATCTCCTCGGGATCGGAGTATACAGATCGTGGATAACGCCGAGTAGATTATAACAGTCCTTTATCTCGTCCACGATGATCCTGAGAGCGAAAAAGTCGTAGATCTCGTCGAGAGTTTTTCCCTTCAAAAAGGTTTTACGGTAGATACTGTTTATGCTTTTAACGCGTCCGTAAACCGTAATTTTACTGCCCGGAAGCTTAGATGCCTTAATGATTTCCTTTTTCTTTTTTTCAATGAATTTTTCGCGCTCATTCTCCTTAAGCAACAGCGCGTCCTCGATTTCCTTATATCCGACCGGGTCCAGATATCTCAGCGACAGATCCTCAAGCTCATCCTTAACGGCTTTCATACCGAGGCGGTGAGCTATCGGCGCGAATACCTCCATATTCTCGCGGGACTTATCGCGGCGCTTCTGCTCCTTCATACACTCGATGGTACGCATATTGTGGAGTCTGTCGGCAAGCTTAACGATAATTACGCGAATATCGTTTGACATAGCTATAAGCATTTTGCGGACGTTCTCCGCCTGCTGTTCCTCGCGCGTATAGAGCTTGATTTTTGAAATCTTGGTAACGCCGTCAACGATATTCGCGACATCCTTACCGAATTCCTTGCGGATAAACTGTAAATCGTATTCGGTATCCTCGACAACGTCGTGTAAGAGCGAAGCGGTAATGCTGTCGGTATCCATACCGAAGCCGGCAACGATACACGCAACCGACGTAGGATGCAGAATATACGGAATACCGGAAATCCTTCGCTGGTCGCCGTGAGCTTCTTCGGCTAAGGCATACGCCTTCTGGATCTTCTTTATATCGTAGTTGTTATTGCTTTCCTTAAGAATTCTCAGTAAATCTTCAAAGTCCTGATAATGAGCGATCTCATCGTATTTACTCATCAGCGTACACCTCCTTCAGAGCTTTAATTACGGTAGCTTCATTGAGATTGACCTTAGAGGACACCTCGAGGATCTTAAACTCGGTTTTATACATATCCTCATAAATTGCGATAAGTCCGAGCTCGTTCATAGCCTCAAGTATTACCTTCAGCTTTCCGTAGGTGATTTCTCCCGGAAGATCGTGAACGACGATCGCGGGATCTATGAGCCCTGACCTGCGGCTTTTAAGGTACCTGTAAACAAGGGCAAAATCCTCCCGTCCGGGAATGATCGAAAGAAGCTTTTCTTTTTCGACATTCTCTCCGCCGCAGAAATATTCAAATATTCTCAGGCTCTTTATGTACTCGGAATTATCTATATCAGCGTACTTTATATCCTTTATTATAACCGAAACGCTCTCGTTATTCTTATAAACGTTGATATCGAGAGTTACGGCTATATCTACAACCTCTCCGACACGATACGGAAATTCAAGGGTAGAACGGAAAAAGTTCAGCGCCTGGATATTTGTTTTTCCGTTGGTGAGGCTGAGTTTTATATGCTTGTTATTTGAAAGCGGCGTTATCGCGGTGATCCTGAGTCTTGAAAGCATAAACACGGGAGTAGGATTTCCCTGACCGAAGGGCTGTAAATATGAAAGGGATTTTACCAGCTCAACATCGAGAAACGCAGGATTGAGCTTGCAGTCTATATTCAGCGTATTGTAGGGCATTTCGCCCTTTGTGGCGGCATATTCGTTGATTTCGCGGCGAAATTCGTCGATATTCTCGCGCTTTATCCCGAGACCTACCGCCATAGGATGACCGCCGAAATGCTCGAGCACATCCGCGCAGGAGCATACCGCCTCCCATAAATCAAAACCCTCAACGCTTCTTCCGGAGCCCCGGCAGATTTCCCCGGTATCTGAGAAAATGATACAGGGCTTGCCGTAAATTTCCTTTAACCTTGAGCTTACGATTCCTATAACGCCCTGGTGCCAGCCGTCACCGCTTATAATGATAACCCTGTCCTGAACGAGCGCGGGATTTTTAGCAATAAGCACATTGATTTTATCGAGAATTTCCTTCTCGATACGCTGGCGCTCAAAGTTATCGTCGCTGAGCTTAGAGGCGATTTCGGACGCTTTTTCAACGTCGTCGGTAACGAGCATATTCACGCAGTCGTCGGACTGTCCCAAACGTCCGACGGCGTTTATACGCGGAACGATACCGAAGGAAACGTTTCCGGCGTTGATATTTTTACCCGACAGTCCGGCGCTCTCAACAAGCGAGGCAAGTCCCGGACGGTCGCCGTTATTTATCTGTTTAAGCCCGCGCTTTACGAATACGCGGTTTTCGTCAAGAAGGGGCATAATATCGCCGATCGTACCGATAGAAAGCAAATCGGAATAATTATCGAGCAGCATATCAACGTCGGCATACTCCCCTTCGATAGCCATAACGAGCTTAAATGCCACTCCTACTCCCGAGAGCATTTTATAGCGGCTTTCACAGTCAGGACGGTGCATATCCACAACCGCTGCCGCGTCCGGCAGGGTATCTCCGGGCATATGATGATCGGTAACGACTGTTTCGATCCCGAGGGATTTCGCGTGGGCTATTTCCTCAATCGCAGAAATGCCGTTATCCACGGTGACTATCAGATTAACTCCCTTTTTATAAAGGATATCGACCGCGTTGGTATTCATACCGTAGCCCTCGCCCTCACGGCTCGGGATATAGTATATTACGTCAGCGCCTATTGTTTCGAGATAGGAATACAAAAGTGCTGTCGAGGTAACGCCGTCGGCGTCATAATCGCCGTAGACGCAGATTTTCTCTCCGTTTTCAACAGCGGCTTTGACCCGCGCAGCCGCCTTATCCATATCCTTTATCTCAAAGGGATTGTCGATATCGCTTTCGTTGTACAGAAAGTCGTTAATATCCTTTTCGGTCACTATTCCGCGAATATCGAGTAAAGTAGCGATTATCGGCGGAAGATCGTAACGTTCGGAAATGGTCTTGGCATTTTCTTTATTAAGTTTTGCGATAGACCATCGTTTCATAAATTCATAACCTTTCAGTTGTTGTAGTTTATAAGTTTTTCGGCATGAGCGAGCGCAGTTTCGGTTACGTTCACTCCGTCAAGAATTCTCGCAAGCTCTCTGAGCCTGCCGTCATAATCAAGAAGGCTGATATCGGTATAGGTCCTGTTATCCTTAACATTCTTTTCAATAAGGAAATGACTGTCCGCGAGAGCGGCGATCTGAGCCTGATGGGTAACGCATATCACCTGACGTGAAGCTGAAACCTCTTTAAGCTTTAAGCCGACCTTCTGAGCTGCCGAACCGGAAACACCGGTATCGACTTCATCGAAGATGAGAGTATCTATTAAATCGTTTGAAGCGAGAACGGTTTTTATAGCAAGCATCATTCTCGAAAGCTCGCCGCCCGACGCGATTTTAGCAACAGGCTTAGGCTGTTCACCCGGGTTGGCGGAAATCAGTATCTCCATACTGTCCCTGCCGTTCTCGGAAAGTCCGCAGTCATCACAAGTTACAACGAGCTCGACATTCGGCATATTGAGAAAGGACATTTCCTTCTTTACCCTTTTCTCAAAATCGCGCGCGGCGGATAATCTTATTTCGGTAAGCTTATCCGCAAGCCCTTCTGCTTTCTTCTCAGCTTCAAGGCATTTTTCTTTTAGCTCAGATACGTTTTCGTCAAAGCTTAAAAGCCGTTCGAGTTCAGCTTTTGCCGAGGATAAAAACTCGAGCATTTCCTCCTCGGTACCGCCGTACTTACGGGAGAGCTTATTGAGCAAGTCAAGACGTTCCTCGATCTCCTCAAGCCTGTAGGGATTGCCCTCGATCTCGTTTATCGCGTTATCAATCTCATTACTTACGTCCTTAAGCTCATAGTAAAGGTCGTTAGCACGGTTAAAAAGCTCCTCTAAAGCAGGGTTCATACCGCTTGCTTTACCGAGTGAGGTCACGGCGTCATCGAGGTTATCGACAACTCCGGAGGAGGAATTACCGTCAAGCGTATTCTTAGCCGAACGAAGCGCCGAGGTGACTTTTTCGACGTTCATAAGAACGGCTCTTTCCTCGTTAAGACTGTCGATCTCACCAATGCTGATGTCGGCGTTTTCTAGCTCCTCTACCTGATAAGAAAGCACGTCGATCCGCTGCTCGCGGTTTTCCTCGCTTTTCATAAAATCGTTAAGCTGTTTTCTGAGTTTTTTATACTCGGCGTAACGAGCTTTATAGGACTCGAGAAGTTCACCGTCACAAGCGAGATTATCTATATAATTAATATGAGTTTCGGGCGAAAAAAGCTCGTAGCTCTCATGCTGGCCGTGAATATTAATAAGGCTCAGTCCGAGCTCCCTTAAAAAAGCTACCGTCGCCGGACGCCCGTTAACGCGGCAATTATTCTTACCCGAAAGCGATAAGGTGCGGCTGATTATAAGAGTATCGTCCTCGAGCGTGTAGCCGTTATCGGAAAGCTTCCTTAACGCGGCGTCGTTAACGTCCGAAAAGGTAGCGTAAACGGTCGCTTCCTCAGCGCCGTTACGGATGATCTCACGGCTTGTACGCTTACCGAGGATAGCGTTGATCGCGTCAATTACGATACTTTTTCCCGCGCCCGTTTCACCTGTTAAGATATTTAACCCGGGATAAAGCTCTATTTCGGTTTTTTCAATTACCGCAATGTTTTCTATATAAAGTGAATTAAGCATATTTGTCCTTTATTATAAGTAATTTTTTAAGTCGATCACGAGCTTTGAGGCACAGTCGTTATCGGCGCACGCTATAAAAATCGTATCGTCGCCTGCCAAGGTACCTACAAGCCCCTCAAAATTAATGCTGTCGATCGAAGCGCACAGCGCGCCCGCCATACCTGCGAGAGTTTTTATTACAACAATATTCTGAGCCGACTTAACCATAATCACGGAATTATTAAAGAAGTTCTGGATATTGCCCTGCAAGTCGGAAGCGGAATTATTTATAGATGTATAGCGGTATTTTCCGTCCGAGGACAGGGATTTTAAGAGACGAAGCTCCTTTATATCTCTTGATACCGTCGCCTGAGTTACGTTGAAGCCGTTTTGCTTCAGACGGTTAAGAAGCTCCTCCTGAGTTTCTACAGGGTATTCGTTTATTATTTCAAGTATAGCTGCATGTCTTCGTGTTTTCATCAGGATTTTCTCTCTTTCAGTTTTTCATTTAGGAGCTGATAGAAATTTCTGTCGTAAAGAGTGATCAGCTTTAATATTTTATCGGATTTTCTCACTGTTATTATATCATCAGCGTGGATCTCTATATTTTCCTCGCCGTCAACCGAAAGCACGGCAGGAGTATTATCGCGGATCTTTACCGTTGAATTCAGCACGGATTTTCCGTCAAAAAGCACCGAACGCGAGATAAGCGAGTGCGGACAAATCGGAGTCAGAAGTATACACTTCATCTCGGGGAAAACCACGGGTCCGCCGGCAGAAAGCGAGTACGCGGTCGAACCGGTCGGGGTTGAGAACAGGATACCGTCGGCGTGATACTCGGAAATCGGCGAATCGTCGAGAGATACAGAAATATCAATTATTCTTGATAACCGTCCTCGCGCAACGGTAGCGTCGTTCACGGCGAGGAATTTATGGGATGTACCGTCCTTATGACTAACCGTAACATCAAGCAGCATTCTGTTCTGGAGCTTATAATCGCCCTTTAGCAGACGCAGTAAATCGCTGATATTATCAGGCTCAACCTCGGCGGCAAAGCCAAGTCTTCCGACGTTGACCCCTATCATCGGTTTATTATAACCGGCGGCGTATTTTGCGCTGTGGATAATAGTGCCGTCGCCGCCGACAGTTATCGCGGCGTCACAAAGCTTAAACAGCTCGTCGTAATCCTCTACGGTCACGGCGCCCGATATGTTTATAACTACACCGTATTCGGCGAATTTTTTCAGGGTTATTATTTCAGCGCCGTTTTCGTCAAAAAGCTGAGCTATTTTCCCGGCAAGCTCAACGGCTCGTATTTTATCAATATTTACAATTAAAGCGATTTTCATATATTCACCTTATTTATCGAGCTGAGAATGAGATTTTTCAACGAGCGACTGAGCGGTAATATCAGTTAAAAGCTCGGGCTCGTCGGATTTTTTTATATGAATAAGGTACTCGATATTACCCTCGGGACCCTTAATCGGAGAATAATCAAGGTTTAATACGCTGTAGCCGTTATTAAGACAGAAATCAATGATCTTTGAAACGACCTCGATATGAACGGCCGGATCTCTTACTACTCCCTTTTTACCGACCTGTCCCCTGCCTGCCTCAAACTGGGGCTTGATAAGGCACACTGCCTCGGCGTTATCCGCAAGAAGCTTTCTCGCTACCGGGAGCAAAAGCTCAAGCGAAATAAAGCTTACGTCGATTGAGAAAAAATCGATCTTATCGGGCACCTGCTCGTCCGTTACGTTTCTCATATTGGTACGCTCAAGGTTGATAACTCTCTCGTCATTTCTGAGCTTCCACGCGAGCTGACCGTATCCGACGTCGATTGAATAAACCTTTTTCGCGCCGTTTTGGAGCATACAGTCCGTAAAGCCTCCGGTCGAGGCGCCTATATCCATTGTTGTTTTATCTTTTAAATCAAGGCTAAAGCTTTCCATCGCCTTTTCGAGCTTAAGCCCGCCGCGGCTGACGTATTTAGGAGCCTTG
This sequence comes from uncultured Ruminococcus sp., assembly GCA_964514785.1. Taxonomy (GTDB): domain Bacteria; phylum Bacillota; class Clostridia; order Oscillospirales; family Acutalibacteraceae; genus Ruminococcoides. Next base: position 21,832 of record CAZERR010000003.1, read on the forward strand.
CCCCTGAATTCTATATTAACGTCCTCGCTGTAGGACTGGCCGCATTTATCCGCCTTCTGATTATTGACGAAAATCTCTCCCGCCATAATCACCGCCTTAGCCTTTTCGCGGCTTTCGGTGAAGCCCCTTTCAAAAACAAGGACATCAAGTCTTTTTTTCATAAGTATTCCTTTATAACCTCAATCATTCCGTCATCGTCAAGCCTAAACTCGGCTAATGCCTCGTCTACGGTTTCGTGGCGTACGAAGGAGTCTTTTATTCCGTGGATTTTATAGAAAAAGTTCTTTCCGGTCTTTTTAAGCTCATAGCCGAAGGATTCGCCTATACCGCCTGCGACTAAGGATTCCTCAAAGAAGAATATCATCTTTGACTTTGACGCAAGCCGGACCGCCTTGGAATCAATAGGCTTTATCCGGCAGAGTTTTATTACATTAACGCTCATACCCTCTTTTTCAAGGCGTTCCTTAGCCTTACAGGCATATGAGAATAATCTTCCGTAGGTTACGATTGAAATTTCCGTTTCTTCCTCACCGTAAAGCGAGAAGTTTATGCTGTATTTATTATAATCCGCAGGCTTATAAAGCTCGCCGCCGCGCGGATATCTTACCGCTACAAGTCCGTCGTACATATATGCCGCCGCACTCATAGACTGCTTAAGCTCGTCGAAATAACACGGTGAGAAAATAGTGGTCTCGGGAATCGTATTGAGCATACTGACGTCAAAAAGCCCCTGATGAGTTTCGCCGTCGTCGCCCACTATTCCGGCACGGTCAACGCAAAGCACTACATGCAGCTTCTGGATCGCCGCATCGTGCACAAGCTGGTCAAAGCCGCGCTGCAAAAAGGTTGAATAGACTGCGAAGAAAGGTATTATACCCTTAGTAGCCAGTCCGCACGCAAAGGTAACGGCGTGCTCCTCGGCGATACCAACGTCGAAAAACCTCGTTTTAAACCTCTTTGAAAAATCCGAAAGTCCAGTACCGAGAGTCATAGCTGCGGTAATCGCGCAGATTTTCTTATCCTTAGCCGCTAAATTGCAAAGATGATTTCCGAAGATATAGGAAAAACCCTTTTTACTTGACAGCGGCTCGCCCGTATCAACGTCGAATTTTCCGATACCGTGGAACTCCTTAGGATGCTCCTCGGCAGGTTCATAGCCCTTACCCTTTTTTGTTACTACATGGACAAGAACAGGACCGGTCTCCTTTTTAGCTACCTCAAGGGCATTATTGAGCTCGTCGAGGTCGTGACCGTCCACGGGACCGATATAAGTATATCCTAAGAAATCGAAAAGCGTATTTTTATAGATGATATTTTTAAGCTTCGATTTACTCTTTTTCAGAACCTTTTTAAAGAAATTACCGATAAGAGGGATATGAGATAAGATAATCTCGGTACGCCTTTTAGTTCTGAGATAGAAAGGCTTTAAGCGCATATGAGAAAGGTTCATCGCCATAGCGCCGACGTTGTTCGAGATAGACATCTTATTATCGTTTAAAATAACGATAAAGTTTTTCTTAAACCGTCCCGCGTTATTAAGTCCCTCATAAGCCATACCGCCCGTTAATGAGCCGTCGCCTATAATCGCTATCGTATACGAGTTGTCTGCGTTGAGCTGCTTTGCTCTTGCGATACCGTAGGCTGCGGAAATCGACGTGCTGGAATGGCCGGCGTTGAAGGCGTCATAGTCGCTTTCACTGCGCTTAGGGAAGCCTGCGAGGCCGTCCTTTTTTCGAATGGTATCGATCTTATCATAACGTCCGGTAAGCATTTTATGGACATAGCTCTGATGACCTACATCCCACACAACACTGTCCTCCGGACAGTTAAAGCTCTTATGAAGCGCAACGGTAAGCTCGACTATACCGAGGTTAGACGCTAAATGACCGCCGTTTACGGAAACTACCTCGATCAGCTTTTCGCGTATTTCAGCGCAAAGCTCGGTGATCTCGTCCTCGGTCAGACTCTTAATATCCTGAGGTGATTTAATTGTAGAAAGGATTCTGTACTTTTCTTCCATAATCCTTACCCCTTTTAATAAATTAGTTCTTTCGCGTTGACAGGCTGAGCGCAAGCTCTCTTAAAAGTTCGGTCTCTCCGTCAAACAGCTTGAGTGCGTCTAAGGCTTCATTAGTAAGCCTGTCCACACGTTTTTTACATTCCTCTATTCCGAGAAGGCTTACATAAGTAGACTTATTGTTCTCGATATCGCTTCCGACGGGCTTTCCGAGTTCCTCGTCGGAGGAGGTAACGTCAAGAATATCATCGACGATCTGGAACGCTATTCCGATATTCTCGCCGAACAATCTCGCGGCGGCTATCTTTTTCTCATCGGCTCGGGCGCATACACAGCCCATTTCACAAGCCGCCTTTATAAGAGCGCCCGTCTTTTTACGGTCACAGTCGGTAACGGAAGCTAAATCAGCGGTCCTCTTCTCGTTTTCGAGGTCGATGATCTGACCGCCTACCATACCGTCGGCTCCGCAGTAAGCGGAAAGGATATTGATGTTCTTAACGCAAACGTCAGCACCCGCAGCCTCTACCGTATCGTCGCGCGACATTACCTCAAACGCAAGGCAGTTAAGCGCGTCGCCTGCAAGCAGCGCGATATCTTCACCGAAAACTTTATGGTTAGAGGGCTTACCGCGGCGCATATCATCATCGTCCATACACGGTAAATCGTCGTGGATAAGCGAGAAGGTGTGAATCATTTCTATAGCGCAAGCAAAAGGCAAAGCGGCTTTATCGTCTCCTCCGCAAAGCCTCGAAAACTCAAGCACAAGTCTCGGGCGGATCCTTTTTCCGCCGGCTTCTAAGCTGTACGACATCGAGTCGGTCAGCGTCTTGGCAAATTCAAGCTCACAGGGTACATAAGCGTATAACGCTTTTTCTATCATTTTTAAGTCATCCATAATTTTCGCGCCTTTCTGCCCGCATTATATGTAAAGCCTTACCGCGGGCTGATAAGACATCAATAATAACAAACAGTTTCTTAATATGTAAAAATCAATTACCGCTGTTTTTTATTTCTTCGATCCTATTGTTTATATCTACGATCTGTCCTTTAAAATCGTTAAGCTGCTCATAGCAAAAGGAAAGCAAGCTGAAAGCTTCCTTATAGCACTTCATATTTTCTTCAAGCGTAAGCTCGCCGCTTTCCATTTTTTTTATTACAGCCTCAAGCTTTTCGTTAGCTTTTTCAAGGGTTAAGTTCTTTTCCATAATTCCTCCGTTTATAGCGTTCGGGTTACTAATGTTGCCCTAAAGTTTATCCGCAATTTTAAATATTCTCTCTAACCGATGATTTACTCCGCTTCGGGAAATCGGCGGTTCAAGGTTCTCGCCCAGCTCCTTTAAGGACATATCGGGATTATTAAGCCTTAAAAGCGCTACGGATTTCAAATCGCTGCCGAGATAATCAATGCCCTTAAGCCTGATAATCTTTTTTATTGCATGGCACTGCTTGGCGGAAGCGTCCGCCTTTTTCTTTATATTGGCAAGCTCCGAGTTCTGCTTCCGGTTGAGCTTATTTATGATCTCCTTATATGCGGACGCCTCAATAACCGCCATAACAGAATTTCCGGCGCCTATATAAGCTAAAAAATCACAGATATCGTTATTGCCTTTAAGATAAACGATATAAGCGCCCTTTCGTAATACGAGCCGGGGTTTTACCGAGAAAACCTCTATTTCGTTTATAAGGTGGATAAGATTTTCCGCTAAGGTTTTATGAGATACGGAAAGCTCAAGGTGATAACCGCTTTTCGGATCAGTGACCGAGCCGCAGCACAGAAACACTCCCCTTAAAAACGCAGGGTAAAGACTTTCGTCGCCGAGATTGGCGCGGTTTATTCTTAGCTTTATATCCTTCGGAGTATGCCCGAAGGTTTCGTAAATCGTTTTGCAATACCCGGGATTAATACAGATTTTATAAAGGCGCTGCTTTGAGCTTTTCAGCCGGAGCTCGTCGCCGCCGAAAACATCGGGAGAAATAACATCGCTTATAAGGAACTCGAATCTTTCGGCACAATAGCGGTTTTCTGTCTTAAAAATGATCTCCCTTACCGAAAACTTCGCGCAGAACAAAAGCATACCGTAGCACTCGGCAAAAAGCGATGATCGGGATTCAATTTTAATATCAGCCAGTTCACGCTTTACATCGGAAGAAAATGACATAAAACTATTCCTCTCAGTTTATTGCTTTCTTTTTCGCGTCGCGGTGAAATACCGAGCTCTTATACCCTTTTTCACGGAAATAATTTCTCAGGGTTTCGGCTATTGCGACGCTTCGGTGATGACCTCCGGTGCAGCCTACGCCGATAACAAGCTCCGCCTTGCCTTCCTTTCTGTAAAGCGGTACGGAAAAATCAAGAAAATCTATCAGCTTTTTCACAAAAAGCTCAGTCTCCTCAAAGGAGAATACATAATCGTAAACCTCGCTGTCGAGTCCGGTTTTATCCCGTAGCTCGGGGATATAAAAAGGATTCGGTAAACAGCGCGTATCAATAACAATGTCGCAGTCGTTAGGAGCTCCGTACTTAAAGCCGAAGGTTACGAACGAAAGCAAAATCCTCATTTCGTTATCGCCGAGAAAAATCTTCGTAATCCGTTCTTTAAGCAGAATTACACTCACGCTGGTTGTATCTATAATATAATCCGCCATCTTTTTAAAAGGCTCAAGATAGGTGACCTCAAGCATTAAGGCGCTTTCGACGCTCTTATCGGGCACCGAATCGGCAAGCGGGTGCCTTCTTCTCGTTTCCTTGAATCTTTTAACAAGCACATCCTGTTTAGCGTCAAGAAAAAGAAGGCTGAACGCTTTACGTTCATTTTTAAAATCGCACAAATCGTCGTAGAAATCGCCAAGCTTATTACCGCCGCGAACATCTATTACGACCGCGACTCTTTTCATAGAAGCGTCGCCGGAGTTTTCGCAAAGCGTATAAAAAGTTTTTAACAGCGAGGGCGGAAGATTATCAACGCAATAATAGCCTATATCCTCAAGCGCGTGCAGCGCGCTGGTCTTCCCTGCTCCGGAGAACCCGGTAATAATAATAAAATCCATAACTAAAAATAATTCTAATCAAGAAAAATAATCTCGCGCTGAAGGTCGTAGCCTGTTTCTTTCTTTACGGTAGCCTGAATAAGCGCGATAAGGTTTTTAACATCCTCGGCGGTTGCGTTTCCGGTATTTACTATAAATCCTGCGTGCTTCGGTGATACCTGAGCTCCTCCGACGCTTTTTCCTTTAAGTCCGCATTTTTCAATCAACGCGCCTGCGTAATTTCCCTCGGGGCGGCGGAACACCGAACCGGCAGAAGGAAACTCAAGCGGCTGCTTATCCTTACGCCTTCCCATAAAATCATCCATACGCTCTCTTATCGCAAGAGGGTTATCGGGGGTAAGCTTAACGGTAGCTCCGATGATAGTAAAGCCGTTTTCCTTATAAACGCTGTGACGGTAGCCGAGCTTTAAGTCCTCCGCTTTTATTGTACCGAGACGGCCGAAGCTGTCAATATGATTAACGCAGTAAATAACGTCTTTCATTTCACCGCCGTAGGCTCCGGCGTTCATAAACACCGCTCCGCCTACAGAACCCGGAATACCCCACGCGAACTCGAGACCGGAGAGCTTTTTATTTTCAGCCTCCTTGCAAAGTCCCGCGAGAGATAAACCTGCTCCGCAGTGAAGCGTCGTGCTGTCGAGCATACTAACGCTGCAAAAATCTCCACAAAGTCTTACAACGACCTTATCAAGCCCGTTATCGTTAACTACAACGTTGCTGCCCTTACCAAGTATTATGTAATCAATGTTTTCTTTATTAAAATACTTAATAAGTCCGCACAGCTGCTTAGTGTCCATAACCTCTAAGTACAAGGCGGCGTTTCCGCCGATCTTAAAGGTCGTGTGGTTTTTCATAGACTCATCCGGAAAAGCTTTCGCTCCGAGCTCTTGTGCGAAATTAAAAATTTTTTCATATTTATTCATAGTCGTTTTCCTTACTGTAATTTATTCCCAGTTATCAACAATACGCTTCTCGATCAGTTCCTCATCAATTTCCATACCGAGGCTCGTAAGCAGATCCTGAGCGGCGTTATAGCCCATCTTCTTCTGGCGGTTATTCATACAGGCGACCTCGATGATATTTGAGAGGTTTCTTCCGGGCTTAACGGGGATAGTCAGGATCGGTATATCTATACCGAGGATCTCCATATACTCGTTTTCAAGTCCCATACGGTCATAAGCCTTTTTACTGTCCCAAAGCTCAAGGTTGATAACCATATCTATCTTCTCCGACAGCTTGATAGAACCCATACCGAAAAGGTTTCTCGCGTTAATAATACCGACTCCGCGCAGCTCCACGAAATGGCGTATATTCTGAGGCGACTGACCGATAAGAGTATGATTGTCTATCTTACGGATCTCAACCGCGTCGTCCGCGATAAGACGGTGGCCGCGCTTCATAAGCTCGATCGCCGTTTCGCTCTTACCTACGCCGCTGTCGCCGATGATAAGACAACCCTCGCCGTATACCTCAACCAGTACTCCGTGGCGTGTGATTCTCGGGGCAAGCTCCCTGCTGAGCAGGGTTACAAGCCCCGCAGTAAGCGACGAGGTCGTATCGGTAGACTGGATAATCGGGATATTATGCTCCTTTGCGCTGTTCATCATAGCGTCGTTAAGCTCATAGCTTCTGCATAAGATAACGGCAGGAGGTCCGAATTTCAGAATAGAATCGATTACATGCTGCTGCTGTTCGGCGCCGAAGCGTGAAAGATAAGTAAACTCGGTATTTCCGAACACAAGTATACGGGTTTTATCAAAGAAATCGAAATATCCCGTCAGCTGTAAGCCGGGACGGCTGATATTGTTATTTGTAATCAAAATATTCGACGCGTCCTCGGGCATATACAACGGTATAAGCGAAAGGTCGTCAATTATTTTTTTCAGTGAAACCGAATATCCGGCAGCCATAATAACCCCACCTTCATAAAAGATATATTTATACAGAGTTTATTATACTACAAAATATGCAATTTGAAAAGTGAATTTTATTAATTTTTTTACAATTTATGAATTTTTATACACTCGCTTGCGCGACAGGATACTAATAATAATTATCAATAAAACAAGTGTAAGACAAAACGCCGTAAAAACAAATACTTCAAGCTTATCTTCAATGCCGAAATATATTACCGAAAGCGAAAAGATATACAGCAGAGCTATATAGAGCGCATTCGTTAAATACTTATGCCTGAATATCCTGAATAGACCTGTCGTAAATACGGTAACGCTGTAAATCACGGCTATGGTAAGCGCCGCGAGCAGTATGCAGTCTGCGCCCTTGAACACGCCGATTTTAGATATTTCCGGAAGGTGCTGTACAGGATACGGACTGATAATATCCGAAGCAATAAGAATAAAAAAGACATACACTAAAAGCATTACTCCCGAACCGATTATATAAGCGCTCTTTTTCACCTTTATGATATTGTCGTAAAATAATACATACAAAACCGACGGCAAAAGAAGAATCACGGCAGAAACCGCTTCAGCCGGCAGCTCCGGACGAAATATGAATTTTATTTTTGAAAAGGAGCAGATAAACATATAGATTATTCCGGCTAATACAAAAACCGAAATAACCGCCGAGGCTCTCGCGACAGCTTCCACCCCTTTAACTGTGCAAAAATAGGTAAACGCCAAAAGCACGAGCATTATAAGCCACATCGGTCCGTAAGAGAGCGCGCGGTACATATAATCGGTGAACTTAACAATAATAAGCGTGCAGTATACCGCAGAAAACAAACCGCATACGGGGATAAGGAATTTATCAGCCTGTCCCTTATAAAGCGTAAACACCGTTATATTTACGGCTAATGATAAAACAGCGCATAAGATCAGATATAAGGACGGGATATTCTTTATAAACAAAAGCAGTGAAAGCGAGGATAAAAAGCTCATAGTGATAAACTGAGGAAAGGTTATTTTATTATTTTTCATACATACTTCCGCCTTTCAGGTTTTGGACGTTCATATTGTGACGCGTAAGACTTTTCCATCCGAGCCTTACAAACACATCGCGCATATTGAGCTTCGAAAAAGGAGTTATCGGAGAAATAAACACTACCCCGAGAG
>CAZERR010000003.1:29980-38210 GCA_964514785.1 uncultured Ruminococcus sp.
GATTTAGACGCCATATAAATCATTACTACGCAGGAGAGCATAACTATCCCCCATACTCCGAGTATTCCGCCCGTAACAATAAAGCTCAGCCTCAATACCGTTATCTGAGGATATAAGTCAGGAATAACATAACTCGAGATAACGGAAACAGCTACCGCCATAAGCGTCGGTGCTCCGATTATTCCTGCCTGAATAGCGCAGTCGCCTATTACGAGCGCGCCGACTATACTAACCGCATGGCCTAACACCTTAGGCAGTCTCAGTCCTGCCTCACGCATTATCTCAAAGAGAAAATCGATAAGAAGCACCTCGAGCATTACGGGAAGCGGAGTATGCTCAACGGAATCAATTATTTTTTTCATCAGATATACGGGAAAATAATCGGGATGAAAGGTAACGAAAGCGATATAAAGCCCCGGAAAAAATACAGCGGAAAGATATGCGATATATTTTAATATCCTTGTGATCGAAGCAAAATACGGACGGTTGGAATAGTCGTCTACGGACTGAAAATTCTCAACAAAAAGATGAGGGATAACAAGCACCGAGGGCGTTCCGTCAACAATGATACCTATTCTGCCCTCCATAAGCTTTCCGCATAAGGAATCGGGACGCTCGGTGATACCCACTCCTGTAAATATTTCGTTTTTTCCGCTGTCCTCAAGATACGGCACAAGATATCCGGCGCCGAATACGACCTTTATATCACAGCTTTTTATTCTTCTTCGCACCTCGTCTACGGAGGATTTCGTCGCGACTCCTTTTATATAACAAAGTGAAATATCGGTTTTTGACTCTGAGCCTACAACGGCGGTTTCAAACACCAAATCAGGATTTTTCATCCTGCGCCTCACCAGCGTCATATTTATCCTCATAGCCTCGGTAAAGCCTTCCCTGCTTCCGCGCTGTACGAGCTCGCTTTCGGGTTCCGATACGCTTCTGAATTTAAAGCCCTGAGCTCCGATCGCAAGCATATCGGAGCAGCCGTCTGCCGCAAAAACCGCAAAGCCCGACATTGAAAACTTTAAGACTTCATCATATTTCGTTATTCGAATTATTTCGCCTGAGGATAAAATGCTGTCGTAGATATATTCAAAAAGCTCACAGCCTCTTATATCAGGCAGATTTGCATTTAAAAGAGGGTTTATTACCGTAACGGCAAGCGTTTCCTTATCGCACATTCCCTCGGTGGTTATTACCGCACAAGACTCACCGTTACTTAAAGTCAGTTCCCTGACGGTAAAATCAGCCGAGGATGAGGTTATTTTTTTCAGAGTGTTTATATTTTCTTTTAACGAATTATGCATTATATCACCGATATTAATTTTCACCTTTAATAATGTATTATTCAGGAAATAATACAAATATTAAGTTAGGTGATAAAATGCTTATAACGATAATCAGAACGGTGATCCTGTATGTTTTCGTTATTCTTGCGGTACGGCTTATGGGAAAACGTCAGCTAAGCGATTTACAGCCCTCGGAGCTTGTAGTTACACTGCTTATAGCCGATTTGGCGTCGCTTCCGATGGAGAGCACGGATAAGCCGATTTTACTCGGAATAGTACCTACGCTTATACTCGTGGCATGCGAAATACTCGTAAGCGTATTTATGATGAAAAACAGCTTTTTCAGAAGGCTTATCTGCGGCAGCCCGGTAACGGTGATCGAAGACGGAAAAATACTTCGAGATAAGATGATGAGCCTAAGGCTTACGACAGAAGATCTATGCGTTCAGTTAAGACAGCTCGGAATATTCTCGCTGGAGGACGTTGAGTACTGTATAGTCGAAACAAACGGAAAATTAAGTGTTCTCCAAAAGCCCTCAAAGCGCAATCCCACCGCCGAGGATCTGAATGTTAAGGTATCGGACACCGGGCTCGAGGTCGTAGTTATTAACGACGGCGAATACCTCGAAAGCTCAATGAAGATAAACAACACAAGTATAGACGAAATAAAAAACATCCTCAAAAAGGAAAAGACCGACCTTAAGGATGTTTTTATAATGACATATAACAAAAACGGAGATTACAGGATAATTAAGAAATGAAAAGATTATATATAGCCGCCGCGCTTATTATCATCAGCCTTTTATTGGGAATATTTACAGGTAAGGATATTAAATCAAGAAGCGTCAAGCACCTTAAAAACATAAAAAAAATAGAAGCCTTCCTTAATAAAAAGGATTTTATAAACGCGGAAAAAACAGCGAAAAAAACTGCCGATGATTTTTACTTCAACGACAGCAGTATAATGTACAGTTATTATATCCACAAGGACTTATCCGATATAGGCGAAAACCTTTACAGTATGCACGGGTATATAAAGAGGAAAAAGCTCAACGAGTATTACTATGTATCTACCTTAGCGAAAAGCAAGCTCCTCTCTTTAATTAAAAGAGAGGATATTGAAATCCAGAATCTATTATAAGGAAACGGGCTGTCCCTTGACAGCCCGTAAAAAGTTTAATTGTTTAGCTTTTAGCTTTCTTATCTCTCTTTTTCCACATAACCCAGAGGGGTCCGGCAATACAAAGCGATGAATAACAACCGGAAACAAGACCGATTATCATCGGAAGCGCGAACGCCTTAACAGAGTCGAGGTTGTAGATAACAGCAACTATATAAACGATTACAACAGCCGTGATCGTGGTGATAGAGGTGATGATCGTACGGCGCATAACCTTAGTCGCGGCAAGGTTAAATACATCCTTTATATCAGCCTTATAGCCTAAGTTTCTTCTCTCCTCACGAACACGGTCGTATACAACGACGGTATCGTTCAGCGAGTAACCGAGAATCATAAGCGCTACCGCCATAAAGCTCGAATCGATAGGCATACGGAAGATAACGTAGAAGAAGTAGATGATCGCAAGGTCGTGGAATAATGCGACCAAGCCCATAACACCTGCGGAAAGACCGCCGATTTTCTTAAATCGAATAGTTACATAAAGAACCATCAGTATACCCGCAATAGCTACCGCGAACAAGCACTTTAAGAGGAAGCTGAAGCCCATTGTAGCGTCAACGGAGCTACTCTGCTCAAGCTTAAAGCTGTTCTTCGGGAACTCCTTTGCGATAGACTTAGTGATGTTGTCCTGTAAATCTGCTGAGATCGTTGTATTTCCGGAGAACTGAACAGTCAGCATATTTTTATTATTAACGAGGTCTTTTGAATCAGAAAATGTTACGATATCATCGGGAGTTTTCTCCTGAACAAGAGACTTCAACTTAGCGTCATCAAGTGTGCCGGAGTAGCTGTACTTAAGCATTGAACCACCGGTAAACTGGATGTCCATAGTTGTACCGAAAATAAAGTTACAAACAATACCGATTAAGATAATCGCTAACGAAATAATGAAAAATATCTTTCTTGAGCCGACAAAGTCCTTAGGAGCTTTACCGCGTACCAAAAGCTTTTCTTCGAGGGTTTTCTTCTTGATATTACTCGCCATCCTTAACACCTCCAAAAAGCCATTTATGACGCGCAAACTTATAACCGGCTACTGCTCTGAGCATTACACGGCTTAAGCCGATACCCATAATAAAGTTGGAAATTACACCAACAAGGAGAGTATAACCGAACGCGTAAATCGTACCTGTTGTAGACTGACCGAAGATGAAGGAAAGAAGGTTGAACGGTCCGAATACGAGCAGAAGGATAATAGCAACGATTACGATCGTCATATTACCGTCGACGATAGCTGACAGCGAGCTCTTTGTGCCTCGGTCTAATGCACCGTCAAGGGTACGTCCGCTGCGCATTTCTTCCTTAATACGCTCGGATGTGATAACGTTCGCGTCAACACCCATACCTATCGAAAGGATAAGACCGGCGATACCGGGAAGCGTCATTGTAAAGGAATTGAATACGGTGAAGTAACCCGAAATAGCCGCGATCGTAATACCCATCTGACCGATAAGCGCAATAACCGCGATAAAGCCGGGCAAGCGGTACATAATAATCATAAACAGCGAGATAAGGATCATCGCGATTACGCCCGCAATAGCCATAGCCTGGAGAGAATTCTCACCGAGGGACGCTGATACTGAACCGTAAGACGAAGTTTTTAACTTAAACGGAAGCGCACCTGCGTTAATCTTCTCGGCTAAGGCTGTAGCCTCTTCAGCGGTGAAGTCGCCCGAAATCTGAGCCTTACCGCCGGAAATCTTCTCCTGGATCGTCGGAGCGGATAACATAATGTCATCCATCCAGATACTTACTACCTTATTTGTATACTTCTCGGTAATATCAGCAAAGGTTTTAGCGCCCTTGTCGTTAAGCTCGAGGGATACAACGTAATTCGACTTCTTCGAGTTAGAAGCGCTCGAATCGATACCGGCCTGAGCCTTTTTTACCGCGGAACCGTTCATAAGAACAGTCTTAGTATCTCCGGTAGGAGTTTTGTAAACATACTTGCCGTCCGAACCGATAGTAGTTGTTTCGTAGCTGTTTCCGGGGCGGAAAGTAAGCTCCGCGGTTGAGCTGATTTCCTCAAGCGCAGCCTTAACGTCAAACTTCTTTTCGTCCTCTTTCCAGGGGAAACGTACGATAATACGGTCGGTGTTGTAGTCGGCGTAAAGCTCGTAGTCAGTAATACCTGAGGATACCATACGGGTTTCGATGATAGACTTAGCCGAGTCGAGCTGGGCGTCGGTCGCATCAACACCGTCCGGTTCAAAGGTAGCTTCTACGCCGCCTCGAATGTCAGTGCCCCATCGAATGTCAGAAATACCCTTAACTACATTTTCCTTATTATCGCCGACATAATAGCTTACGCCAAAAACTGCCGAAAAGGAAAACAGAAGGATAAGAATGGCAACGATGAAAAACACCGGCTTTGGGATTCGTTTCATGCCATAAGACCTCCAAATGTTTTATATATCCGTATGTAAAAGCAAAATAACTCTGCCACGTTCACATACATACAGACGTAACAGAGTTATTATACTTTTTTTTTAGACAAAAGTCAATAATTTATTAAATATTTAGTAATTTATTTGCGTATTATTATAATTTTCGGTCAATTATTCAAGAACCTCAAGCGCCGCGAGCTTAGCGCATACGCAGAAAATATCCATAGCGAGCGATAATTCGTCAACTCCCGGGAAAGACGGAGCAATCCTTATGTTTCTGTCCTCGGGATCGTGAGAGTACGGGAAGGTCGCGCCTGCGCCGGTGAGCACTACGCCTGCTTCCTTACAAAGCTGTACTACCCTCTTAGCTGTTCCCTTATAAACATTTACGCTTACAAAATATCCGCCGTTCGGATTGGTCCAGTCGGCAATATCTGCGTCTGAAAGCTCTGCTTCAAGCTTATCGAGAACTGTTTTGAACTTAGGCGCAAGTATAGCTTTATGCTTTTCCATATGCGACTTGATACCGTCAAAGTCCTTAAAGAAACGCGCGTGTCTGAGCATATTAAGCTTATCGTAGCCTATCGTCGCGAATGTAAGACGTTTTTTGAGCACCTTCATATTAAGCGGAGAAGCAGCTAAAGCGGCAACTCCCGCGCCGGAAAAAGTGATTTTTGAGGTTGAGCAGAATAAAATCGGCAAATCCTCATTACCCGTCTTTTTACACTCGTCGATAATACTGAGCAGTTTATCGGGAGTATCGGTCACGTCATGGATCGCATAAGCGTTATCCCACATAATGCGGAAATCCTTAGCCGCGGGCTTTAACGCGGCGAAGCGCCTTACTACCTCGTCGGAATATGTGATACCCGTAGGATTCGAGTATTTCGGAACGCACCAGATCCCCTTTATGCTTTCATCCTCGGATACGAGCTTCTCAACAACGTCCATATCGGGGCCGTCCTCATTCATCGGAACAGGGATCATTTCAAACCCAAAATAACCCGTTACGCCGAAATGGCGGTCATAGCCCGGAACGGGACAAAGGAACTTTCTGTCCTTAACATCGTGCCAAGGAAGCGTATCCTCATAAATAGAAGCGGTCATAAAACAGGAAATCGTATCGAACATCATATTCAAGCTGGAATTACCGCCTACAAAAACATTCTCGGGCGAGGTCTCGAGTATATCGGCAAATAAGCCCTTACACTCAGGTATTCCGTCAAATCCGCCGTAATTTCGGCAGTCGGTACCGTCGGCTGAAATATAAGAGTCGGTGCTCTTGAGCGAGTCAAAAAGCGGCTGCGACAGGTCAAGCTGCTCGGGAGCCGGTTTTCCGCGCGCCATATTCAGCGAAAGCCCCATACCCTTATAATTTTCATACTGTTTAACCAGCGTTTCCTTTTCCGTTTTAATCTCCGATTCGGATAAGTTTAAATAATTCATTATGATTACTCCTAATGCATATGTTTCATATTACCGTTAACATTTTACACTAATCGCGTAAAAAATGCAAGTTTTTTAAGACTAACTTGCGTTTTACGTTAATATTATATAAAAAAATATGAAAACCGCCGAGCTTTTACGACGGTTTTCAATAATATTATTAATAATATTGATAGTAGTAGTAATAGTAGTAACCTCTTCTTCCTCTTTTGCCCTCGTGGGTAACGCCTACGCGGATAAAGCCGAGAGGCTTTGAGTCGGTTACTTTAATATTCTGAAGAAGCTTCTCGATATCGCCGTGAGTTGTCTTTCTCTCACGGGTAACGAGGATATATCCCGCGATATAATCCTTAAGAAGAAGCGAGTCAGCAACTACGCCGACAGGCGGCGAGTCAAAGATAATATAGTCATATTCCCTGTTAAGTCTTTCAACAAAACGCGAAACCTCGGGCGAGCAGATAAGCTCGGAGGGGTTCGGAGGGATCGTTCCCGCGGTAAGCACGTCAAGACAGGGCAGCACATCGCGGTAAACTACGTCGTCGAACACTACCATTCGGCCTACCATATCCGAGAAGCCCGCTTTATTCTCGAGCTTAAGGATGTTATGAAGGTTAGGACGGCGAAGGTCGCAGTCGATAAGAATAACCTTCTTTCCCATCTTAGAGAACGAAATAGCAAGGTTAGCGGCTACGGTACTTTTACCGTCGCCCTTAGCGTACGAGGTGATCGCGAAGGATTTTTTATCCGTAGCGGAAAGCGAGAACATAATATTTGTTCGCGCCGACTTATACGCCTCAACTATAGCGAATTTACTTTTTTCGCTTAATACGTTTTTCTCATTTTTATTTTTATTCTTCGCGCGGCTGCGGCTGCTTTCATTGACCGCCTTTTCCTCGCGGCGTTTCTGACCGGGTAATTTAATCTTCATAGCTCATTACCCCGCTTTCTCAAAGTCAACGATTTCCGCAAATACGGGAATGTTGTACATTTTAGTCAGATCGTCGCCGGGCTTGAGGGTGGTATCGATAATCTCGAGCATAAACGCGAGCAGTACGCCGATGATAAAGCCTGCGAAAAGTCCGTATAAGGTGTTCTGACCTATATTTGGCGAAACCGGATCAGAAGGAGCGGAAGCGCCGTAAATCTTATCAACCTTACCGTTACCCTTACCGTACATATTCTCGAAGCACTTAGGAGCTTCGTCGGCAAGCTGGTTGGCGACGTTTGCGGCAACCTGAGGATTAGCGGAATTCGCGGTAATACGAATAAAGTTAGATTCCTCGACCTGCTCAAAGGTTACGCTGGCGCCGGACATAAGCGCTGTCATCTCGGGCATATTGTTGAAAAGAATTACACAGCTCGACGCGAGCGTCGCTGACTGCTGAATCTCATTAACGGCTACACGTCCCTTTGAATTAGCGTCGTAATAACCGGTCGCGCGGGTAGTGACCTCTTCGTTGTAGTTATGGATAAGAATAAGCGAAGACGCCGAATAAGACGGCGTTATAAAGAAGCTCGAATATCCGTAAACGATAAGCGTTACCAAAGCCGTAATAAGGAATATCAGCTTAAGGTGGCGCAAAAGCATATAGAAAATCTTTTGAGGAGTTAGATCCTTTGGCATTTCATACCCTCCCAATTAACACATATCTAGCTACAATTATATACTAATGGAATTATATTATATTTCTTTTAAAGAATTTACTAAAAAATAACAAAGACGTAAACGCCGTATAAACTCTGCTTACCATATAAAAAAGTACTGCCTCAAAACTCAAAAAGAGCTTTAAGGCAGTTAACCAGTCTTTATCTTAATACATTGAGAAGTACGCCGGCGGCAACCGCTGAGCCGATAACTCCGGCAACATTCGGTCCCATAGCGTGCATAAGCAGGAAGTTTCCGGGGTTCTCCTCCTGACCTACTCTCT
>CAZERR010000004.1:0-38100 GCA_964514785.1 uncultured Ruminococcus sp.
TTCATCAGAAAGATTGTTATTCATGAGCGCGACAAAAAGCACAGCAAGACCGCCACGCAGAAAATAGATATATATTTCCGCTACATCGGACAGTTTGCTGTGCCAAACGATTACAATAATACTTATAATGAAGAATATACAACTGAAAATGCAAAACGGACAGCCTGAACTGTCCGTCATACATATGGGCACCGCCTCACGCTGAAACATCCTTATGAGTAACAGCGTAAAGGGAGCTTTTTTTTAACTGTTTAGTTGTACACGCTGTTTGTATATATTAATATGGTCGGGAAAATAACTTTGATATAATATCAAGCTATCTTCTCGACCGTAACTGTTAACTGTTAATTGTTAATTCTTTAATTATTTCCCCCGCGATTATAAGCCCGGCAACGGATGGGGTAAAGGCGGTGCTCCCGGGAGTCTGACGGCGTTTTGAGCCGTCGTTTTCTTTGCACGGCAGGGGAGTGAGCGGCGGCTCCTTTGAGTAAACTACCTTTAATTTCTTGATACCGCGTTTTTTAAGCTCAGAGCGCATTACCCTCGCTAAAGGACAAACTGAGGTTTTATAAATATCCTCAACCTCGAACATCGCGGGGTTAAGCTTATTCCCGGCTCCCATCGAGGAGATTATCGGAACGCCTGCTTTATCCGCGTTTATAACGAGCTCTATTTTGCCCGCTACGGTATCGATCGCGTCAACTATATAATCGTACTGTTTAAAGTCAAAAAGCGCTGAGGTCTCAGGTGTGTAGAAAACAGCGTGCTTATTAACTTTAAGCTCGGGATTGATGTCAAGAAACCGCTTTTCGGCGGCGTCGACCTTAAGCATACCTATTGTGCTGTGAAGCGCTATGATCTGGCGGTTGAGGTTGCTTTCGGCTACAGTATCGCTGTCGATAATATCGATTGCGCCGATACCGCTTCTAACCAGTGCCTCGGCGGTAAAGCCGCCTACTCCGCCAATCCCGAAAACCGCCACGCGCGAGTTTTTAAGCCTTTCGATACCGCTGCTGCCGAGTAAAAGCTCGGTGCGTTCAAATATACTGCTCATTTTATCACGTCCTTACCGTAATTATAACGCCATATGCTTAAAAATACAAGTTGACATCTTGATATATAAGTGATAATATTTGCTTAGATTACTAAAACGGAAGTGGTTATATGAAATGTACTGAATGCGGTTATGTATATGTCGGCAATTTTTGTCCGCGCTGCGGTGCAAAAGCGGATAAAAAATGCGCTCCGAAGGAGTACGGCGCGCCTGTGAACATTATGAATCATCAGACTGAGAAAAAGCCTGATTATAATTCATATTATCAACCTGAAGAAAATAAAAAAACCGAGGTCAAGCCCGAGCCTAAGCCTGCCCGGTATAACAATAACGCTCAGGCGGTTCCGCCCCGGGATTTCTACTATCCTCCGAAGCCTGTGTATCCTCCGGCTTACGCTGTGCCTCAGCCTCCAAAAAAGGAAATGTCTACGGGTAAGATTGTAGCTTTAGTGCTTTCGATTACACTCGGAGCTGCGCTGTTATTGTCTGCGCTGCCTTTCGGGATTATGATTGGTTTTATGGGCGCCGAGCAAGCGGGAGAGAACAGTATCAGACATGCGGATAAAGCGAAGCCTGCCTATAAAACTACCGCTAAGGTTAAGCAGGGTGATTTTGAGTATTCAATTGACAGAATTGAATATAAAAACAGCTATAAGGATAAAAAGGCTAAAAAGGGATATCATTTTTTAAACGCCTATATTAAGATTAAAAATGTTTCCGATGAGCGTGAGTATGTAAATGCCGAGATAACCTGCTACGCAGATGAGCTTTTGATTGAGGAGAAGAATCTGCCCGATACTTACCGCACTCTTGAAAGCGGTAAGGCTATGATTGTAAGATATGTCTATGAAGTGCCGAAAGAAACCGGCGAGCTGGTACTCGACTTTTCCGTATCTGATGACTTTATAGTTGACAGATACTTTAAGTTTGAGATTGAAAATAAGAAATAAAAAATCGGGAGACGTCAATCATGACGTCTCCCGTTGTTATATCTGTATTACTGCTCAAAGAACTTTTCGTGGATAGCTGTAACAGCTCTGTCCGCGTCTTTTTTATTTATGAGTACGCTTACCTTGATTTCGGAAGTCGCAATCATCTGAATATTGATCTGAGCATCATAAAGCGCCTCAAACATCTTTGTGGCAACGCCGGCGTGGCTCTCCATTCCTGCGCCTACGATCGAAATCTTAGCGACCTCTGTGCTGATAATCGTTTCCTTGGCGCCGATAGCGTCTGCATACTCGTTAACGAGCTTCTCAGCGTCCTCGGCACGATCCTTCGGAATCGTAAAGGAGATATCCTTCTTGCCGTTATGACCGATAGACTGGAGAATGATATCTACGTTGATATTCTTCGAAGCGAGCTTCGAGAAGATTTTAAACGCAAAGCCCGGCTGGTCGGGAACGCCTACGATTGAAATTCTTGCGATATCGGTGTCCTTAGCAACACCGCTGATTAACATTTTCTCCATTTTACCTGTCTCCTTTACTATTGTACCCGGTGCCTTTACCAAGCTTGAAAGAACCTCGAGTTCGATATTGTATTTTTTAGCCATTTCTACGCTTCTGTTGTTGAGGACCTGTGCTCCGAGCGTTGCGAGCTCGAGCATTTCGTCATAGGAAATAGCCTTTAACTTCTTAGCGTTTTTAACGAGTCTCGGGTCGGCTGTGTATACGCCCTCAACGTCGGTATAAATCTGACATAAGTCGGCATGCATAGCCGCCGCGATTGCTACGGCTGATGTATCCGAGCCGCCGCGTCCGAGGGTTGTGATATCGTCGTAACGCGATAATCCCTGGAAGCCTGCTACGATAACAATGCATTTCTTATCGAGCTCCTTGCGGATACGGTTGGGGATAACTCTCTTGATACGCGCCGTTGTGTGGGCTGAGCTTGTCTGGAAGCCTGCCTGCCAGCCTAAGAGCGATACTACAGGATATCCGAGCTTTTCAATCGCCATAGCAAGCAGCGCGATACTTATCTGTTCGCCTGCTGATACGAGCATATCGCGCTCTCTTTTTGAGGCGTTGGGGTTGATCTCGTTGCCCTTGGCGATAAGGTCGTCGGTTGTATCGCCCTGGGCGGAAACAACAACAACGACGTCATTGCCTTTGTTGTAGGTGTCCGTAACGATACCGGCAACGTTAAAAATGCGCTCGGCGTTCGCCACGGAAGTACCTCCGAATTTCTGTACAATTAAACTCATTTTTTTACTCCTTATATAAAATTACCTTTTATAAACAATATTATAAATCGCTGATTCTGATTTTTGAGAGGATCTTAACGCCCTTTATCTTGAGTTTATCAATATTGCTTTCGATTTCGGCTACAGTCATAAGGTCTGTAGCTACAGCGAGCTGGTCGTCGCTTTCGATAACGTATACGTTGCCGAATACCTCGTTAACTGCGTCGAGCGACTCGGGGTTTTCGATCCTGAGATACATTCTTGTTCTTGATTCATTATATGGCAGAACGCTCTCGTTGTTGCTGTCCGCCCAGAAAATATATTTTCTTTCGTTTAAGTGCATACAGCTGTCGATAATATCTGCTACGACAGCAGAGGCAGTCGGCAGAGAGCCTGCGCCCTTACCATAGAAAAGAACGTCGTCGGTGCAGTCGCCGCGAACCATGATACCGTTGAACTCATCGCTGATGTTGGCAAGCTGGCTCTTTTCTCTTACGAGCATCGGAGCTACGAAGATATCAATTCTACCGTCCTCAAGCTTCTTAACGTCGCCGATAAGCTTAATAACGCTCTTGTACATTGAAGCGTACTTTACGTCCTTAAGGCTGATTTTTGTAATACCCTCGGTATGGATGTTATCGGGGTAGATGTGCTTTCCGTAAGCGAGCGACGCAAGTATACAAATCTTTCTGCACGCGTCATGACCTTCAACGTCAGCCGCGGGATTGCGCTCGGCAAAGCCTAAATCCTGAGCGAGCTTCAGCGCCGCGTCAAAATCCATACCCTCGTCGATCATCTTGGAGAGGATAAAGTTTGTGGTACCGTTTAAGATACCTGCGATTTCCTTAACATTATTCGCAACGAGACACTGTACGAGGGGGCGGAGTATCGGAATACCGCCGCCTACCGAAGCCTCGAAGAAGAAGTTTGCGTTGTTGTTTTCAGCTATCTCTATAAGTTCAGCTCCCTTAGCGGCAACGAGCTCCTTGTTTGAGGTAACTACGCTTTTACCGGCCTTTAAAAGCTCTTTTGTGTACTCGTAAGCGGGGTGCTGTCCTCCCATAACCTCAGCTACAACCCTGATTTCGGCATCGTTTAAAATGTCATTAAAATCCTTTGTGAAGCGGTCGGCGAGTGGAGAGTCGGGAAATTCGCGTAAATCGAGGATTTTCTTGATCATGATTTCTTCGCCTAAGCTGGCGAAAAGCTTCTTTTTGTGAGTTGTGATAATCTTAGCGACTCCGGAGCCTACAACTCCGTGTCCCATAATTGCAACCTGTACCATTTTATAAATCCCTCCGGAATAATTTTCTTTATTGTTTAGAGCGTTACCCTTTGTAAAAATGCCCTAAAGCCTCAGCGCGGCGCGTTGTCGTTTCCGACATCCCAGTCGTCGTCTCCGCCGGCGTTGTCATTATTGCTGTTAGCGCTCGAGCTGTTGTTTGCACTGCTTACGCTGCTCTGACGGCTTGCGCTCGAGGAATTGCCTGAGGAGTTTCCTGATGAATTGCTTCCGGCGTTATCATCCTCATCTTCATCATCGTCGTCATTATCCTCGTCGGCAGAGTAGTCGTCATCATCATCGTCATCGTCATCGTCGTAATCGTAGTAGCCGTCGGCGTAATAGTCAACGTAATCCGAACCGCTCTTAGGCAGGTTCTTCTCGGTGTAATATCCGGTGTAACGGCTTTCGTAGGCGTTGCCTACGTTATATACGCTGCCGTTTGAGGAGTTGAAGTTCGCCTCAACGATCGTAGCTGGCTTTTTGAACTCTTTATGCTTTTTGTTGCTGAGGTAATGGCTCATAACGTCCTTGAACAAGGTTGTAGCATTTCGCTGACCTGTTACCGATATCGTTCTCGGCGTATCGAAGCCTGTCCATACCGCAAGCGCAGCGTAGGGGCTGAGTCCGCAGAACCATGAGTCCTTATCCGAGTCGGTGGTACCTGTCTTACCGATGATATCCCATCCGTCGATCCTTGCGTACGCCGCATTTGTGTGGGCGCAGTACGTCAGGTTGTAATGGAGCAGACGGTTCATAATGTAAGCGGTTTCGGGGGAGTAAGAGGTTTTCGGGATCATATCGCGGTTGTCGATAATGATATTGCCCTCGGAATCGGTTACATAGTAGTAGGTGTAAGGTTTATAATACTTGCCGCCGTTGCCCATATATGTGAAGGTTGCCGCCATTTCGCGTACCGTAACGCCGCCTGTAAGACCTCCGATGGAGAGTCCGCCGGTGTTGACCTTGTCCTTCTCGTTAAGGTGAGAGAAGCCCTGAAGCGTTACTACCTGATTGTACGCCGCCTGCGGTGTAATCATATTCATAACCTGAGCCGCCGTGGCGTTAGCCGACCATTCGATTGCGTCGGGAAGGAGCATTTTGCCCTTGTAGCTTCGGTACCAGTTATTCGGTCCGGCTACATACTGTCCGTTTACGACCTTATATTTCTCCAGCGGTTCATCCTTAACTACCGAACTGAAGTTGAGCTTTCCCTTTTCGATCGCGTAGGAGTAAACGACTACCGGTTTGATTGAGGAACCTGGCTGGAGCACGGACTGAGTTGCCCGGTCAAATACGAGGTTCTTTGTTTTCTCCTGCGACGAGCCGGTTGACGCGATTACCGCGCCGTCCATTCCTATTAATGAGGCAGCGCACTGCATTCCCGAGTCGTAGGATGTATTTATATTTCTTGCCGCTTTTTCGAGATAGGACTGAGCGCCCTTATCCATCGCCGAGTAAATTTTAAGTCCCTCGGTAAAGATTTTATTCGAGGCGGCTTTTTCGCTTATGTTGTAGTAGGTGGCGAGGTCAGCCTGAAGATCGCGCTGAAGCTCGTCCATATACCAGTTCTGTATTCGGTTTCCGATATGCTTTTTGTTGCTCTTTTTAAAGCCGACAAATTTCATCTTCGACGATTCTTCAAGGGAATCCTTGAACTGCTGCTTGGTTATGATACCCTGATCGTACATTTCCGAGAGCACAAGGTCGCGCCGCTGGCGGTTGTTGTCGGGGTGATAGAGCGGATTATACTTACTCGGGTTCTGAGTTATTCCGGCGATAGCCGCACATTCGGCGAGCGAGCATTTCTGGATATTTTTTCCGAAATAAAGGTTCGCCGCCGCCTGAACTCCCTGACAGTTGTTTCCGTAGTTTACGACGTTTAAGTACGCCTCGAGTATCTCGTCTTTGGTGTACTCGGTTTCGAGCTTGAGCGCCTTAACAATTTCGCGTATCTTACGGTTCAGTGAAACCTCGTTATCGTCCGAGATGTTTTTAATTAGCTGCTGAGTGAGGGTGGAGCCGCCGTAGCTGGAGCTTCCGCTGGTGAGGTGGAGAACAGCTCCGAGGGTACGGTTCAAATCGACGCCGTGGTGGTCGAAAAAGCGCTTGTCCTCAATAGCGATCTGAGCCTGCTTCATTTCCTCGGGAATGTCGTTGAAGTTGACCCACACGCGGTTTTCGGAGGAGTAGAGGGATTTATACTTCTTAAACTTACCCTTCTTATTCTTAACGTAAATAAAGCTGGTCTGGTTAATAGATTTAGCTCTCAGGTTAATGCCCGTAGGCTCCGCGGCTATACCTGCAACGTAGATCGAAAGCGATATTCCGACTATACCTCCCGCGAAAACCAATACCATAAACAGAGTGAACAGAGTTCGTCCTAACGCCTTAAAAAGGCGTTTCGCTCCGTGATCAGGCAAAAAGCTTTCGCTTTCCTTTTCGGAAAACTTACTTATATCTGTTTCACGCATAGGAATTCTCCTTATAATTCAAAACTTAACTGTTAAAAAGAAGTCTTATTTCAGGTAAGAAAGCAATTTTATGCAAACTTACAAACTATTCCAAAGCATTATAACATATTTTAAAGAAAAAATAAACCTTTTAGCGACAATTTCTTTTCCTTATATATAGATTTTTTCGGTTTAATATATATAAATTGTATGTATATTACCGATATGAGCGCAAAAAATAAGGATAAAAGGGAAGTGAAAACTATGAAAAGACTTATTATTATTACCGCGGCTGCCGTATATTCGCTTTTTGCAATCGCCGTGCTCGCCGATTATAATCATAAAGAAAACCCGGTTACGGTTTCGATTAATGAAACGCTTTTTTCTCAGCCGTCCGTAAATCCCGAACCGCGTGAGCTTTATGTTATAAAGGATGCCGGCGGAAGGGTCGCCGTAGCCGACGCGGCTACCGGTGCGGTACTGAAAAAGACGGATACTCTCGTTTCGATTTTGCCCGAAAAAGACCGAAAACGACTGAAAAAAGGGATCAGGGTAGATAGTAAAAACGAGCTGAGGATATTGCTCGAGGATTTTTGCAGTTGATCGATTATCGGAAGCCGCAGGTTCCTTAAAATGTAAAACCTAATTTTTAGGCAAACAACACCTTTTGTGTAACAAGAAATCGCGCTTTGCGCGCATTTCGGATAGTCATCGCTCGTTTCTGCACAGCAGAAAACTGAGCGGACAACATAAACTGTTTTCTATTTGGTATGAGTTACCTGTTTATCAAGACAAAAAATGCTACAAAGATAATATAGATTGTATTATATTGTTTGTTGTGGTTTCCTTCTATCAAATAAAAAATAATCATTGACTATTTCCTTCACATATAGTAAAATAATTTAGAATGAGTTAATATGAGAAATTATACTGTTTTGTGATAAAAACAGCATTTACGCAAAGGGTGATACATAATGATTTCAACCGTAATCAACGAAAAACTAGGGATAAAATATCCTATCTTTCAGGGTGGAATGGCTTGGGTTGCCGACGCGTCCCTTGCTGCCGGAGTAAGCAACGCGGGCGGTCTCGGACTAATAGCCGCGATGAACTCGAACGGTGAGCAGCTGCGCGCCGAAATCAAAAAATGCAAGGAGCTTACCGATAAGCCCTTCGGCGTTAACATTATGCTTATGAGTCCGTTCGCCGACGAGGTTGCCGACGTCGTTGTCGAGGAGGGTATCA
Organism: uncultured Ruminococcus sp.; assembly: GCA_964514785.1. Taxonomy (GTDB): domain Bacteria; phylum Bacillota; class Clostridia; order Oscillospirales; family Acutalibacteraceae; genus Ruminococcoides. Next base: position 8,220 of record CAZERR010000004.1, read on the forward strand.
AGGTCGTTACTACCGGCGCAGGAAACCCCGGAAAATATATGGATAAATGGATCGAAGCCGGTATCAAGGTCATCCCCGTTGTACCGTCTACGGCTCTCGCGAGAAGAATGGAGAAGCTCGGAGCTTTTGCGGTCATCGCCGAGGGAGGCGAGAGCGGCGGTCATGTCGGTGACTTAACTACAATGGCGCTTGTGCCTCAGGTAGTTGACGCCGTAAATATTCCGGTTATTGCTGCCGGAGGTATTGCCGACGGACGTCAGGTTGCCGCGTGCTTTATGCTCGGCGCTGTCGGGATTCAGGTCGGCACACGTTTCCTCGTCGCCGAGGAGTGTACGATCGCGCAGGAGTATAAAAACAAAATCTTAAAGGCTAAGGATATAGATACCGTAGTTACAGGCAAGCGTCTCGGTCATCCCGTGCGCTGTATCAAGAGCAGCTACACACGCGAGTATACAAAAATGGAGTATGATTCAACATCTTATTCCGACGAGGAGCTTGAGGCTAAGGGCGCCGGCGTTCTGCGCTTAGCTGCCCGCGAGGGAGATGTTAAAAACGGCTGCGTTCTCGCAGGTCAGGTAGCTTCAATGGTCAACAAGGAAGAACCTGCAAAGGATATTATAGAGGACCTTTTCACTAAGGCGGAAGAAGTTTTAGGCGGTGCCGCAAAATGGGTAAAATAGCGTTTGTTTTTTCGGGACAGGGAGCTCAGTACCCCGGAATGGGAAAGGAGCTTTACGAAAACTCGGCTGCCGCTAAGGCGGTTTTCGATATGGCGGACGGCTTAAGGGAGAATACCTCCGTTCAGTGCTTTGAGGGAACTGCCGGGGAGCTTTCGATTACCGTTAATACTCAGCCCTGCGTATTTACTGCGGATTTAGCGGCTGCCAGAGCCGTTCTTGAGAAAGGAATAAAGCCCGACTATGTTGCCGGCTTCTCTCTCGGAGAAATCGCGGCGCTCGCGTTTTCCGGAATCCTAAGCGATGAAGAAGCGTTCAAGCTTGTTTGTAAGCGCGGAGAGCTTATGGACAAGGCGGCTAAGGCGAATCCCGGAGCTATGCTCGCGGTTTTAAAGCTTCCTGCCGATAAGATCGAAGAAATATGCTCGCGCTTTCCCAATACATACCCGGTCAATTACAACAGCCCGGCTCAGACGGTAGTCGCGACTAAGGAAGAAAACGTTGACGCGCTTATTGAGGCGTTTTCCGAGGTTAAGGGACGCGCTAAGCGCTTAGCGGTAAGCGGAGCGTTCCATTCTCCGTTTATGGCTGAGGCTGCAGAGGGACTTGCGGAATATATGAAGGACGTTGAGTTCAATACCCCCGAGATACCCGTATATTCCAACTATACCGCAAGCTTATATGACGGTGATTATAAGGCGCTCGTAAGAGCTCAGGTCGAAAAGCCGGTACGCTGGCAGGCTATCGTTGAGGATATGTATAAGAACGGAGTCGATACGATTATCGAGGTCGGCGTCGGCAAAACCCTCACGGGACTTACAGGAAGAATAAATAAAGAAATAAAAGCCATTAAGGTCGAGAATATGTCCGACCTTGAAGCGTTGGAATTTTAAAGGAGGACGTTATGGATTTTAAAGGCAAGGTAGCTGTAGTAACAGGCGGATACAGCGGAATAGGACGCGCCGTAAGCGAGAAGCTCGCTTCCTTAGGCGCCGATATCGCCCTCGCGGGAATCGGCTCGGAGGATGATAAGAACGCGGCGTTAGAGTCAATTTCTGCTTTAGGAGTTAAGGTTAAGGCGTTTGACTGCGATGTAAGCGATTTTGCCGCCGGAGAAGCGGTTGTTAAGGAGATAATCTCCGAATTCGGAAAGATCGATATTCTCGTAAACAACGCCGGTATTACGCGCGATAAGCTTATGCTTAATATGAGCGAGGCGGAGTTTGACGCGGTAATTAACGTAAACTTAAAGGGCGCGTTCAATATGACTAAGCATGTTTATAAGCCCTTTATGCGCCAGAGAAGCGGACGTATCGTAAACGTCGCTTCAATAGTAGGTATCAACGGAAACGCCGGACAGGCTAACTATGCCGCTTCGAAGGCAGGTGTTATCGGACTTACTAAATCGGTAGCACGCGAATTAGCCGCACGCGGAGTAACGGTAAACGCTGTAGCTCCCGGTTATATAGATACCGCTATGACTCAGGCGCTTTCCGATAAGATCAAGGACGAGATCGCTGCGGCTATCCCGATGAAGAGGAGAGGACTCCCCGAGGATGTTGCGAATGTAATTGCGTTCTTATGCAGCGATTACGCTTCCTATGTTACAGGCGAGGTTATCCGCGTAGACGGCGGAATTGCAATGTAATATCCCGAACCGCTCTCAGGACTTGAGAGATGACTGTATTTTAACGCGAAACCCTGTTCTTTTATACCGACTGGAACAGGAAAATGCTTAAAATGATGGTTTTAATTTAATAAAAGAGTTTTTGTGTATTGAAAGGCTGTGAATATATGAGACGAGTTGTTGTTACCGGTGTAGGCGCCGTTACTCCCGTCGGAAACGATGTTCCGACTATGTGGAAAAATATGCTTAACGGCGTGTGCGGTATTGATAAGATAAAGAAGTTTGATACAGACGACCTCGCGGTTAAAATCGCGGGTGAGGTCAAGGATTTTGACCCTACGACGGTTGTTGAAAAGCGTGATTTAAGAAAGACCGATATGTATACCATATTTGCTCTCGCGGCGGCTAAGGAAGCCGTTGAGGACAGCGGTATTATCGGAACTGTTGATGATAAACGCCTCGGCTCATATATCGGCGCCGGTATCGGCGGACTTTACTCCTTCGTTGAGAATACCCAGAACCTGATCGAAAAAGGTCCCCGTAAGGTAAGCCCTCATTTTATACCTAAAATGATAGGCAATATAGCTACGGGTCAGGTTGCCATTAAATATAATGCAAAGGGCGTGAGCCTTTCTGTTATGTCAGCCTGCGCTACGGGTGCAAACTCGATAGGAGAGGCGTTCCATGCCGTTAAGGACGGCTACGCCGACGCAGTCATCGCCGGAGGAGCTGAGTATGTCGTACATCCGCTTACTATCGCGGGCTTCTCTAATATGAAGGCTCTTTCAACTACAGAGGACCCGAAAAAAGCTTCGATTCCCTTTGATGTTAAGCGCAACGGCTTCGTAATGGGCGAGGGCGCAGGAGTGCTTATTCTTGAGGAATACGAGCACGCAAAGGCGCGCGGCGCTAAGATTTACGCTGAGCTTTCCGGCTACGGCAACACCTGTGATGCTTACCACGTTACTGCTCCCGAGCCGAACGGCGAAGGACTTGCCGAGGCTATAAGAGTAGGCTTTAAGGAAGCCGGAGTAACTGACGACGACGTTATTTACCTTAACGCCCACGGAACCTCTACTCCGATGAACGATAAGACCGAGACTATGGCGGTCAAGGCTGCTTTAGGCGAGAAGGCTTACGATATCAGCATAAGTTCCACTAAGTCTATGACAGGTCATATGCTTGGAGCGACCGGCGCAATAGAGGCGATAGTTTCCGTTATGGCGCTTAAGGACGGTAAGATACCGCCGACGATCGGTACCGATGAGGTCGATCCCGAGTGCGATCTCGATTACACACTTGGTAAGGCTAAAAAGAGAGATCTTACCGTTGCCGCGAGTACAAACCTCGGCTTCGGCGGTCACGATACCTGCCTTGTATTTAAGAAAATTTAACGGAGGAATTACTGATGATTGATATAGAAACACTGAAAAAGTACATACAGGTGCTCGAGGAAAGCTCGCTCGCCGAGATCGAAATCAGCGACGATGATGACTCGATCCGCCTGGCTAAGCCTAATGCGGATTCACCCGTTGTAGCTTTTGCTCCTAACGCTCCGGCTGCCGGACAGCCTGCGCAGGCTCCTGCCGCAGCGGCTTCCTCAGCATCCGGCAAGACGATCAAAAGCCCGATGGTAGGCGTGTTCTATGCCGCTCCGTCGCCGGACAGGCCGTCGTTTGTAAACGTCGGCGATACGGTCAGTAAGGGTGATATAGTCTGCATTATTGAGGCTATGAAGATAATGAACGAGATCCCCGCGACCGAAAGCGGTACAATAACCGAGATCCTCGTTGAAAACGGCGACGTTGTAGAGTATGACCAGCCGCTGTTTAAGATTGGATAAAAGTTTGAGGTAAATTATGAATCAGGAAGAAATTAAGAAGATCATACCCCACAGGGATAATATGCTTCTTGTTCAGGAAGCGGAAAAGATTGACGATACAACCTCGCGCGGTAAGTATACGATAAGCGGAGACGAGTTCTTTTTAAAGGGACATTTCCCGGGCAATCCCGTAGTTCCGGGCGTTATACTCTGCGAGATGATGGCGCAGTCGAGTTGCGTAATGCTCGCCGATAAATGTACAGGCAAAACTCCTTACTTTACTAAAATGGATAACGTAAAGTTCAAGGGTATGGTTAAGCCCGGCGATACACTCGAGAGCGAGTGCGTCTTAACTAGAAGCCGCGGAAGCTTCTATTTTATAAGCGCAAAGGGCTACGTTAACGGTAAGCTCTGCGTAAGCGCTGATTTTAGTTTTGCGTTAATGTGATTTATGGATGTGAAATAAAAGAATGTTTAGTAAAATACTGGTTGCCAACCGCGGTGAAATCGCGGTTAGAATCATCAGAGCCTGCCGTGAGATGGGAATAGATACGGTCGCTGTATACTCGACTGCCGATAAGGACGCTATGCACGTTCAGATGGCGGACGAAAGCTACTGTATAGGCGGAGCGAAGGTCTCAGACAGCTACCTTAATATGCCGGCTATCTTAACCGCGGCGGTCGAAAGCGGAGCCCAGGCTATTCACCCCGGATACGGACTTTTATCTGAAAACGCTAAGTTCGTAAAGCTCTGCGAGGAATGTAATATCGAGTTTATAGGCCCTACCTCCGAGATGATAAATCTGCTCGGCGATAAGGATATGGCGCGTAAAACCATGCGCGCTGCGGGAGTTCCCGTAACTCCGGGTACCGACGTTTTAGAGGATGTCGAGAGCGCTAAGGTTCTCGCCGATGAGGTCGGATATCCGCTTCTTATTAAAGCTCGCTCGGGCGGCGGCGGACGAGGAATCCGCCTTGTAAACTCACCCGAGGAATTTGAAAACGCTTATAATAACGCTTACGCCGAAGCAGAGTCAGCTTTCGGCGACGGAGCGCTGTACATAGAAAAGTTCTTAAAGCCCGTAAAGCATATCGAGATGCAGCTTCTCTGCGATAAGCACGGAAACGCGATCTGTCTCGGCGAGCGCGAATGCTCAGTTCAAAGACATAACCAGAAGCTCATTGAGGAAAGCCCCTCGCCCTCGATTTCACCGGAAACGAGAAAGGCGATGATGGAGGCTGCGGTTAAGGCGGCTCACGCGGTCAACTACAACTCCGTCGGTACGGTTGAATTCCTCTACGATAAGGACGGCAACTTCTACTTTATGGAGATGAATACAATGCTCCAGGTCGAGCACGGGGTTTCCGAGATGGTAACCGGAATGGATATCGTGCAGTGGCAGATACGCGTCGCGGCAGGTACCGCGCTCAACCGTACTCAGGATAAGGTTTATTTCCACGGTCACGCTATCGAGTGCCGTATCAACGCCGAGGATCCCGACAACAACTACCGTCCGTCCTGCGGCAAGGTAACCGCGCTTCATGTTCCGGGCGGCTCGTTCGTGCGATTTGATACGGCTCTTTCTCAGGACTACGTTATTCCGCCGTTCTATGATTCAATGATAGGTAAGGTAATAGTTCAGGGAAGAACAAGAGAGCTTGCTATCCGCAAGATGAAAATGGCTCTTTGCGAGCTTAACGTAAAGGGCGTTAAGGTCAACCGCGATTTGATGGTTGATATTCTCTCCGACAAGGAGTTTACGGACGGAACTTATACTACTGATTTTATGGAAGATTTTGAAAAACGCAGAAAAATGCATTTCTGATAAGTAAAGGATTTTTTGAATGGATTTATTTACTTTTATTAAACCGAAAAACGAGCTTGAAAAAAGCAGCGAAACCGACGTTAAAAAGCCTTTCGTCCCGGACGAAATGTGGGAAAAATGTCCCGAGTGCGGAACGCTTCTGCTCACAACTGATATCGAGGAAAATTTACGGGTATGCTCTAAGTGTAATCACCATTTTCGTCTTAACGCCCGTGAGAGAGTCGAGATGATTGCCGACAGCGATACCTTTGTCGAGATGGATAAGGAGCTTGAGAGCGTAAATATCTTAGATTTCCCGGGCTATGACGATAAGCTTGAAAAAAGTAAAAAGTTAAGCGGCGAGCATGAAAGCGTTATCTGCGGAACCTGTAAGCTCGACGGTATCGAAACCGTTTTAGTGAGTATGAACTCAGAGTTTATGATGGGTTCTATGGGTACCGTCACGGGCGATAAGATCACGAGAGCGTTTGAGTACGCTACAGCAAACTCGCTTCCGATTATTGTGTTTACCGTTTCGGGAGGCGCAAGGATGCAGGAGGGTATTTTATCCCTTATGCAGATGGCGAAAACCTCAGGTGCGGTTAAAATGCACAGCGACGCGGGGCTCTTATATATAACCGTGCTTACCGACCCGACCTCGGGCGGAGTAACGGCTTCCTTCGCTATGGAGGGAGATATTATTCTTGCTGAGCCTAAGGCGCTGATCGCCTTTGCCGGACCGAGGGTTATCGAGCAGACTATCCGCCAGAAGCTTCCCAAGGATTTTCAGACAGCTGAATTTGTTCAGCAGAAGGGCTTCGTCGATAAAGTCGTAGACAGACGTCATTTGAAGAAAACGCTTGTTAATCTGCTTAAAATTCATAATTACGGGGAGGTTGAGGCACAGTGAGCGCATTTGATAAGGTAGCAGCGGCTCGCAGCACAAAAAAGCTTACCTCCGTTGATTATATCAACGCGCTGTTCGGCGAAAGCTTCATTGAGCTTCACGGAGACCGCAATTTTGCCGACGATAAGGCTGTAGTAGGCGGAGTCGGTATGCTCAACAACATTCCCGTCACCGTTATAGGACTTGAAAAGGGAAGAAATACCTTTGAGCGTATGGAGCGCAATTTCGGCGCGGCTCATCCCGAGGGCTACAGGAAAGCTCTGCGTTTAATGAAGCAGGCTGAAAAGTTTCACCGCCCGATCCTCACCTTTGTTGATACAAGCGGCGCATTCTGCGGAATAGGCGCAGAGGAAAGAGGTCAGGGTCAGGCGATCGCTAACAATTTAATGGAAATGATGGCGCTTAAAACGCCCGTGCTCGCGGTGTTTATCGGCGAGGGCGGCTCGGGAGGAGCTATAGCCTTAGCCGTAGCGGACGAGGTATGGATGATGGAAAACGCGGTTTATTCGGTTATCTCGCCCGAAGGCTGCGCTAGTATCCTTTGGAAGGATAGCTCTAAGGCTGCCGAGGCTGCCGAGTGCTTAAAGCTCACGGCGAAAGATTTATTCGATCTCGGCGTGATTGAACGTATTTTACGAGAGCCCGTCGCAGGTGATCAGAAGATGTTCGAGAGTTTAAAGCTGCTTATCTGCCGAACCTTTGAGAAGAACCTTGCGATCGACGGCGCAGAGCTTGCGCTTAGAAGATATAACAGATTTCGTAAAATCGGACGTCAGGAGCCCTGACAGCGATAGGCATCTCTGGAAAAATTTACTAGATTTTAAACCTCGCTTAACGGCGGGGTTTTCCGTTTTTAAAAATATTTCCAAAGGCGGCTATGGCTCTCGGGACACCCGAATAAGAAACATCGCTTAGAATTACTATTAAGGTGAAACCCGCCGTTAATTGATTTTTTATTTAGCAGAACGTTTCCAAAGGCGGCTTCGGCTCTCGGGACACCCGAGTGAATAAAAATATCACCTCAGTCCTATAATAGGGTTGAGGTGATTTTTATGCTCGATTATATTAAAGAAATGCCCGAAGATTTTAAAAAGGAGCTAAGTACTAATTTCTGCGCTATGAAGTATATCCACGGCCTGCCCGATAAAAAAAGAAAAAAGGTGTTTAAAAAGGCTGCTAAAATGAACGATTCGGAGCTTAAGGATTATGTAGCGCGTTTAGGTACCTTTATTTGACAGTTTTATTTTCTTTAAACGAATTATACGTTTTTTGATCAGAAGATAAATTGACGGAGTAAGCGCAATAATACCAACAAGCGCGCTAAGTCTGCCGAATAATAATGACGCAGCGCACGCAAGTGCAACTCCGATGTGAAAGTAAAGAAGAGTAAGTCCGAACACGCGGATTTTTGTAATACGGCTTTTATCCCTGTCGATGATATACTCTATTAAGGAAGTCGCGAACTGGCGGTAATTATTGCTTGAGAAAATCGTTGAGCTTGAGTAGCCGTCAATGTACTCAAACGCCGTCCACTGAAACGCAGTCGCAAAGAAAATGGGGTAGAGGCTGATAAGAAAATTCAAGTCTTTCGGCATAAACGCAAGCGTAATAAACGCGAAAATATCAACAACAATACTGATCATATCCGAATGAATCCTCAGTTTTTTCGGAATGACAACCGCCGCCGCGAATCCCAGCATATAAAGGAGCGCGGCGATTATTCTAAGCAAAAGCGTATTCAAATCGCAGTAAACGAGGTTGGACACAATGCCTATGAGGTTTAGAGTCTGAGCGTTTCCGAAAATCTCACCGAGATTGCATACCGCAAATCCGCCGAATATTCCTCCGATAACCGCCATATTGTAGTGCATAATATTACTTGTTTTAAGCTTAATTGCTATCACTTCATTTCGTTTTAAAATCATATTACTGATTATACAACTTTTAGTGGGAAATATCAAACTGAAAAACTTATCGTAAAACGATAAAGAATTATTGACTTTTTATAAATAAGGTGATAGAATAATCTCAGAAAGGGTGATTTTTATGAATAAAAAACTCGGAAAAACTTTAAGATTTATAGTCTTTATATTGGCATTTCTCGGTCTCGGAGTCTACGGGCTTGCCGTACCGTGGGCGCTTATGAGCTTCGTTGAGGCTTATCCCGAGTTCTCGTACTTCTTTGCGCCGTGGCTCATATTCATAAGCCTTACCGCCGTACCTATGTATGCGATACTCTATTTCGGGCTCAAGGTCGGCAAGGAGATTGAAAACGACAATTCCTTTACAAAGCAAAACGTAAAGAGCCTAAAGGGAGTTTCGTTCTGCTTGATTATTGACGCTGTATTTTTCTTTATCGGAAATATATCTCTCTGGTTATGTAATATGAATTTCTTAGGCGTTGTTGCGGCGGCAACCTTCTTATGCGCTTTTATCGTATGTATAGCCGCGGCTTTAAAAATCCTCGCAGCTCTCGTCGATAAGGCGGTCGCTATGCGCGAGGAAAACGAGAGCTATATCTGAGGTGCGGTATGATTGTAATTAATATTGACGTAATGCTCGCAAAAAGAAAGATGAGCGTAACCGAGCTTTCCGAAAAGGTCGGGATAACGCTTGTTAATATGTCGGTGCTTAAAAACGGACGCGCCAAGGGTATAAAATTTTCTACGCTTGACGCTATTTGTAAGGCTCTTGACTGTCAGCCCGGGGATATTTTGGAGTATAGGGAATAAGATTATGAAAAAATCACGCTTAATTATTTTTATTGCAGCTATTTTAGCAGGTAAGCTGCTTATTTCTCCTTTGGATTTATTTATTTTATCTACTTTGTTTGACCGCTCTTATGATGCAGAACCTGCCGGATATATTGAATGCGAAAAGCATATTGACCCTTACGGTTGGATGGACAGTACCGATTACATCAAGTATAAGTATAAATCTGACGGCGAAACACTGTTCGCTGATAATCATAATTTTTTGAAGGTAAATAAAAAAGATATTAATATTTTAGGGGAGTTTTACGATAATTTTAATAACTGGATGAATATTGAGGAGCGTACCAATGAATTTGATATGAAAAAGGCTCAAATAACCGAGGGCGATTACTACAGGATTGAAAATTGGTGGTATGGTAAAGCCGAACAAAAGGATTGGCTTAACGAAATTAATGATGATTTAGAGGATGATGAGAACTCCGAATACAAGTTAGAAATAACACCGATTAAAGGAGAGGGGAGAATCCGCCTTATAAAAACCGACGATAAAGACGCGGTTGATTTTTCATTAAGCAGATATTATAACTTTTATTTATACGATACCGAAAGCTCGACGCTATATTATTTACATAATGATACATAAATTACGTTTAATAGCACAAGTGCTTATGACGAAGAAATCATAAGCGCTTGTGCTATTTATCAATGTTGGCTTTTACGGTATTAATTGAAGAAATCAACATACGTCTTATGCTACCGCAGTTTGATTTCATTTTTTTATATTGTTCTTTTGATATGTATTGTGTGCGTTCTAATAATTCAAGCCAGTATTCACTTTCATAGCACTCTTTTAACGCAATCTGCATTTTTGAAATAAAATCTGCTTTGCTTTGAGCGTACTTTGATTCGTATATATTGGCTCCAATGCTTGTTCCGCAACGTAATAACTGATTTGTTAAAACAGATTCTTTATGATCGCGCTTAATCTGGCGGCATAGATTTACAATTTCAACAGCAAAATCTTTAGCTTTTTCAAGCATAATACTTTCTGACATAATTAACCACCTTTATCAAATATTTGCTGTATAAGCGAAATTGTCGCATTGCGACAGCTAAATTGTCCAACTTCGTCGGATAGCTAAATTTTTCGGTTGCCCGAAAAGCGAAATTAAATTCGCTTAAAAGCTTGCAAAGCAAATTTAGCTCCGACAGGAATTTAGCTTGGCATAACCAAATTTAGCTCGCGTAAGCGAATTTAGCTAAAAAAGCTCCTTTCGGAGCTTTTTTTAATACACCGCCATAAGCGGATTTATATCGTTTTTTGATTTTGCGTTTCGTTCGACCTCTGCGATGTACTGGATCGCCTTTCCGCAGCCGTTTATTACGCAGTCCTCGGGAGTCTCGGCAATGCTTACCATAATATCGGTGCTGTCGGCGATAAGCTCCGGGAAGCCTTCGATTTTCGCAAGTCCGCCCGTGAGGATGATCCCGTCCTCGTAAACGTCGCCCACAAGCTCGGGAGGAGCCTCCTCGATAACGTCCTTAATGAGAGTGACGATTTTAGAAGCCGTTTCCATAAGGATGTCCATAATTTCGCTTGAGCTTACGTCCACAAAGCGGGGGAGTCCGCTTATTGCGTCACGACCCTTTACGCGGAAGGTCTTTTCTTCCTCGGGCTTGATCAGACATCCGATAGCCTTTTTGCATTTCTCAGCCATCGGATTACCGATAACGAGATTGTATTTCTTACGGATATATTTAACAATATCCTCGTCCATATCGTTTCCGCCGGTCTTAATGGTTTTGTTTACGGAAAGACCGCCCAGCGAGAGCATAGCCGCGTTAGAGGTTCCTGCTCCGAGGTTAGCTACCATAGTTCCGTGAGCGCTCATAATATCCGCTCCGGCACCCATAGCGGCAACCTTTGTGTTCTCAATAAGGAAAACCCTTCTTACGCCAAAGCTTGAAATAGCGTTAACTACGGCGCGTTTCTCGACCTCGGTGATATCCCCGGGAATACTCGCGACGACCCTCGGCATAACGATCTTACTGGTGCAAACGTGTCGAAGAAGTATATTTACCATATCCTCCGCCAAGAGCGACTGCGCGATAACTCCGCCTGCAAGCGGATACTCCGCCTGAATGCTGTCGGGAGTTTTTCCGAGCATAGCGTAAGCTTCATCTCCTACGGCGATAATCCTGTTTTCGGCTACATTATACGCCGCGACTGAAGCCTCGTCGAGCACCTTGCCTTTTTTATCTATATATACCCTTGTGCGGCTGCTTCCTAAATCAATACCTATATCCAATGTCTTAACACCTTCCTGTTATTAACATTATTTACCATTATATTCCATATTAGGTTTATTTTCAAGTATTATCAAAAATTAATATCATTTTTTGCGCAGAGTGTGGCGCAGATTATTTTTGCTTTTGATTTTTTCTCGAGAACCCTGCTGCATTCGCCGAGCGTGTAGCCGGTCGTAAGTATATCGTCGATTATTAAAACTGTTTTCCCTTTTATATTCTCCGTATTTACCGCTTTATATACGCCCCTGACGTTTTCGCGTCGCTGAGCCATTGAGGAGCATTTGTGCTGTGGGTCGTTATCCTTGATCTTTTTAAGAAACGTTTTAAGCGGAATTCCGAGTTCCTTTCCTATATCACGGGCAAGCAGCTTAGACTGGTTGTATCCGCGTTCGTGCTGCTTTAGGGGATGCATCGGCACATAGGTTATATAGTCGATCGCGCTTACATCATAATGCTTTTTAATGCAGCTTGCCATAACGACTGCGAGATTTTGGCTGTAACTCGGGCAGTTATGAAACTTAAAGCGGATAACAGCTTCTCTGTAGCTGCCCTTATAAAAGAACGGCGAACAGCAGGAATAGCCGCCCTTCGCAAAATTGACCGAATACGTTTCGGGCAACTCTTTTTTACAATTGTCGCAGGCGGTTTTCTCGTACGTTATGAGCCTGTTGCAGTAGGGGCAACGCTGCGGAAAAATAACAGCGCTTAAAAAGCGTTTTACCTTATTCATCATAATTCTCCGTTAGGAAATATTTAAGTCCGCTGTAACGCTTGTTTTTACGGTCGTTATTAACCATTTTTTCGATAACGGTATCGCTTCCGACGATTATCATAAGCTTTTTAGCTCTCGTAACTGCGGTGTAAAGGAGATTTCGGTACAGCAGCATCGGCGCTCCGCCAAGCAGCGGCATAATGACCGCCTCGAACTCATTTCCCTGGCTTTTATGAACCGTAGTGGCGTAGGAGAGATCTAGGTCAACGGCAAAGTCGAAGTCATAGCTTGCGACCTTATCGTCGTATCTGACCTTAATGATCCGCGCGCGCTTGTTTATACTTTCTATTATTCCGATTTCGCCGTTAAAAATACCCTCGCCGCATTCTCCGTCATCCTTGACCCACTGAAGGTCGTAGTTGTTTCTTACCTGCATGACCTTATCGCCGTCGCGCAGAGTTTTTTTGCCTGCGGTGAGCTCCTTTTTATCATCGGATTTCGGATTGACTATCGCCTGAAGGCTGTTGTTAAGCTCAGTAACGCCGAGGTCGCCCTTGCGTCCGGGAGCTAAGATCTGGATATCCTTATATATATCGTAGCCGTATGCGTCCGGAAGACGGCTTGTGCAAAGCTCGGTTACCGTTTTTGAGACGATCTCCTTGTTCTCGCTGTGAAGGAAGAAGAAGTCCTTATCCTTAGCTCTCAGCTCGGGAAGCTCGCCGTTAACGATTTTATGAGCGTTCGTTACGATAAGGCTTTCCATCGACTGGCGGAAAATCTCAGTGAGCTGTACAACAGGAATAACCCCCGAGGTGACCAGATCCTCGAGAATGTTTCCTGCGCCGACCGAAGGAAGCTGGTGGCTGTCTCCGACGAGTATAAGCCTGCACCCGAGCGGCAGCGCTTTCATAACGCTTTCGAAAAGCTGAGCGTCTACCATACTGACTTCGTCTATGATCAGAGCGTCGCATTTTAGCATATTTTTTTCGTTTCGCTTAAATTCCGGGATATCGTTTTTATTCCACGCTACCTCTAAAAGTCTGTGGATCGTTTTAGCCTCGTCGCCCGTAACCTCGCTCATACGCTGGGCGGCTCTGCCGGTCGGGGCGCAGAGAAGCACCTTCTGACCTTTATCCTTAAGTATTTTTATAATTGCGTTGAGCGTTGTTGTCTTACCTGTGCCCGGTCCTCCCGTGAGCACGAGCAGGCCGCGCGAAAGTGCTTCGGTAATAGCCTCCTTCTGTAAAGCGGCATATTTTATATTGTTATACTTCTCGATAGCCTCGATGTGCTTGTCTATATCCGCGATTTTAACGGCAGGGAAGCGCAGCATCATTTTAAGCCTGCCTGCGATATAGCTTTCGGACTTGAACATTTCCTGAGAGAAAATGAGCTCTTTTCCGTCGGTTTCATAGCTTATGAGGGTGTTGTCGTTTATCATTTCTCTGAGCGCAAGGTTTACGCTTTCGGGCTCTACCTTCAAAAAGCCGGCTGTAGTTTCAGTCAGCTTGTTGCCGGGCAGACAGGTGTGGCCGTTTTGCTTATTGTGATTGAGAACAAATGCGAGCCCTGCGCGTATTCTCAGCCTTTCGTCACCCTCAAAGCCGAGAGCCACGGCGATCTTATCCGCCTGCTCAAAGCTTATCCCGAGCTCGGGGCTTACGAGGGAATAAGGATTTCTCTCGATTTCCGATATTGAATTTGAACCGAAGGCGCGGTAAATCCTGACCGCCCCCGACGGAGTTATTTCATATTTGTTAAGATAGAGCATAAGCTCGCGTATGCCTGTATTCTCACGGAGCTGACGGCTGATGTCCACTGCCTTTTTAAGCGAAATGCCCTTAAGTACGGCAACCCTTTTAGGATCGTTTTCGAGTACTCTCAGGGTGTCCGCGCCGAACTGTCCTACAAGTGTTGCGGCGGTTGCAGGACCTATCCCTTTTATCGAGCCCGAACTTAAATAGCTTAAAATCCCCGCGGTATCCTCGGGCATTGTCTTTTCGTAGGTTGACACAAAAAGCTGCATTCCGTATGTGGAATGCGGCTTAAATGTTCCTATAAGCTTAACCTTTTCTCCGACGTTGACGTCAGGCATTATCCCGACTGCAGTCGTTTCGTCCTCGTCGTCAAGCTCGATCACGGAGTATCCGTTTTGTTCGTTTCTGTATATAACTGTTTCTACCGTAGCGGTAAGTTCCATTAATTCGTTTTCCTGCATATTTTCTCCCGAAAAAGAATGTGTTTATTCGGCGTTCATACGCTTGCAAAGCTCACTGAGAGTAACCTCAAAGCCTGCGCGCTCGTATTTAAGATAATCGCTTTCGGGCAACTTGCCTAAAATGATTTCGGCGATATATATAAGAAAATGCGGGTTTTTTATAAGCACGGGTCCCGTCAGGTGAGTGCAGAAAAGGTTGTTAAGCCTTACGCCCTCGCTTTTGTCGCCTTCGGAATTACCGAGCCCCATTCTGACTTTAAACAGCGGAGAGCTGATATTCTTGATTTCACTGCATTTATTTACAAAGCCCACAAGCGGCTTGTCAAGAAAATCACAGTCAAAAATGACGTCCGCGGTGTTTCTCGTTTTATTCTGTTCCGCTGTTGTAAATTCAAATATATTAAGTCCCTCAACGGTATTGCCCGAGCAGTCGGTAAGCGATTTGCCGAGCATTTCAAACGAATTACCCGTAAAAAGCGCAGCCTTGCCGCCTGAAATATATTCCTCAAGCGCGGTTTTATATTTTTTGAAGTCCTCGAGCGCGACGCGCAGATTGCGCTCTGTACCCGAACCGATAAATATAAAATCGTATTCGCTGAAATCAGCGTTATCTCCGAGACTCAGACGGTCTACCGTAACTTCCTCGCCGCTGTTTTTTAATATACGTTCCATAGCGGAAACGTTGGCGTAATCGCCGTATAGGTTTAAAAAGTCGTGGTATAAATGAAGTATTTTCATATCGTTCACCTTAATCTTCTTTTACTTTCGCTAAAAACTTACCCTTATCCGAGAAGCAGGTAATTACATAAATGTACTCTTTTTTTTCGTTGCTAAGATAATCGACAGCCTCGTCAATATCCTCGAAAAGCTTGATTTTATCCGTGGGTATATCGGTGTAGGAGAAGCGTACCGCTAAATCGTTAAAATACTTACCCGCGAGTACTATTTCACGGACATTTTCGTTGTTAAGCATTTCAAAGTCGATATCGTAAAGCCATGATACGTCGCTCGTAAAGTACTTTCGGCTTACTGCGTCAACGATGATCATAACGTCGCAGCCGTCCTTATACGCGCTTGCAACTCTAATCGACTGGTCGTAGGAAATAGAGTTCTCGTGCTTGGAGGTGAGAAGAGTGCCCTTGCGGCCGTCAAGCTCAAAGGTGATGACTCTGCCGTTTTTAAGGACGTAGTTATTCATATCCCTTGCAATCTCAGATCCGTCGATCCCGACGATCGAGGCGACTGTATACGCCGAAAGGATATTATAAATGTTGTAAAGCGATTTAAGCGCAAGGGTGATTTTGTACTTGCCGTCAACCGTCATTTCGCCGTTTTCAAGATCGACCGCCGTTATGGTATATTCGGTATCGGGACGCTTATAGCCGCATTTTGTGCATGCGTAGTGTCCGATATGGTTGTAATGGTGAGTTGAATAAGTCATCGCAGCCTTGCATATCGGGCAGTAAGCGCCGTCGTTATATGCGCTTTCGAGCTTTTCGGTATCGGAGGAGAGCTTGTCCGCACCGAACCAGATTACGTCATCCTTACCGTATCCGAACGAAGCGACAAGCGGGTCGTCCGCGTTTAAGATAAGTTTTGTGCCGTCGGTAATGCTGTCGAGCAGAGCATCATAAACCCATTCGGGATGACCGTTACGGGTGAGCTGGTCGCGGTAAAGATTAGTTATAACGTAATGAGTCGGCTTTATGTAGCGGAAGGTATAGCGCGCGAAGCGTTCGTCGCTTTCGATAAGAAGAATATCGCTTTTGACCTTACCGCCGAGTGTGGCGCTGTTTAGAACAAGAGTTGTAACTCCCTCGATCTGGTTGGAGCCCTCCTTATTCCACGCAACCTTCTTGCCGTTTTTGATTAGGATATGCGCAATCATCTCGACCGTTGAGGTTTTACCGTTGCTGCCTGTTACCGCGATAATATACTTAGGCAGTGTGACGCGGCTTAAAATATCGGGGCAAAGCTTTAATGCAATCTGCCCGGGCAGGCTGCTTCCTTTTCCGAGCAGCTTACCCGCGAAGCGAAGCAGCTTGCATATTAATATAGTAAAAAATCTTTTCATAATTCCCATAGCCTTTCCGCAAAAATGTCATTTCTATTATATGACATTAACCCCGAATTAGCAAGCGTTTCCGATAAATAACTGTTAAGTAAGCACCGATTAATTCACGCCTGACGACTGAGCACGCACCTTGCTTGCGGCTTTTCCGCCGGTTTGCCCAAAAATCTGCTGACGCAACTTGCGAACTCGAATTATTTATTATTGAAAGCGCAGTTTTGTTTTTTCTTTTACCCGGCACCTTTTGCGAGGCTGTCGATCCTTTTATGTAATTCCTCTCGTGTATAAATCTCCATAAAGGGGTATTCGCTGCATATAAGCCTGCACAGCTTTTTTGTTTCCCTGTCCATATTGCAGTCGAGGCAGATCACCTTATCTGGCGAGAACCTGCCCATCCACATAACCTTCCACGCCGCGTTGCGAAGCAGCAGCTCGGCGTTTTCCTGATTTTTGCAGATAGGTTCGATCAGGATGATCTCCCTGTCGTCGCGGCAGCGTGAAAGCGCCTGAACTATTCCCCGGCATATCTGACATACCCCGATTATCGCTAGAAGTATAAGAACGATTAAGCTGAAATATACCATAAGCATCACCTGTAATATTATATTTTTTATTTTTAAAATCGTGAGAATAAATCCTGTGAACCTGAAAAAAATAAATACAGAGGTGATAAAAATGGTTGATAACTCTCATATAAACGAGAGCATACGCTGTACGGTTACTGATTGTAAATATCATAACTGCGATAAAAACTACTGCTCGCTCGGTACGATTACAGTAGGAACTCACGAGCCGGAGCCTAAGGAATGCCGGTGCGTTGACTGCGAAAGCTTTAAAGCAAAAAACTGAGGCTAAAAAAACGGGCTTAGCGTGCGCTAAGCCCGAAAAACTGCAATTTACCATTTACCGTTATTCTGTTTTGCTACCTGTCGTCCGCGTTTATAGCGGTAGAGAATGTTCTCCGCCCATTCGCGGTCTATGCGGATAAAGCCCTTTAGCTTTTTATCCTTAACTGCGAGCTCGTTCACAACGCTTACGGATTTTCCGTAAATCTCAAGTCTTGCGCTCTGTACATACGGCTTTCTTTCCTCTCCTATAAAGAAGGTAAAGCCCATAGTGTTGTTTTCGCTGTTATACATCGAGAGATATCCCTCAGAAATATCCTTCAGCCCGTGTTTTTTTGCGACGATTTTAGAGATAGCTAGCTTAGTAAGTTCTACAGCCATATCGTCGAGCCCGCTTTCAAAAATAAAAATCTTTTCCTTAAAGGTATTGAAGTCCGGCACGATACGCTTATTAATATGCTTTAGGCTCTTGAACTCCTCCTCAAGCGCCTTGTCGGCGAGCTGGAAGTGGTCAATACGAGGAATAAGGTATATCATAAAACATTTTTTCATATCGTTGTACAGCACCGGATATGTAAGTCTCGCCGAAAATCCGCAGAAGGAGCACTTCCACTTAAAAAGACTTTCGTTCATGGTCTTAGCCCTTAAATCCGGAAAATTGGTGACGTTGATGCTTGTGAAAAGCCGCGCCTCGGTAGTTTCGTTACACTTAGGACATACGATCCTTTTTTTTATAATACCTGAATTTGCCATATTAATCGCCATAGCCTTTCCGCCCACAAACAGCCATTTAAAACTTTATAACCTTACCGTGGGCGGATAAGGCGTATAACGGTGATTTAGTTTGTCAGTACAAAACATAATCGTATTGTACAGCGCTTATGCTCCCTTCATCCGCCACAGGCGGCGGTCGCAACGCTAAACTCGTTGTCCCACAGGGACAAACTGAGCGGACAACATTAATTTGATAGTGTGATTTTTCACAATATAACCCCATTTCCTTTCAATTATAACAATTAGTTGTAAAATGGGCAAGTAAATTTAAAAAAAATATTGATTTATTATTGTTTTTCTGTCATAATACTAAGAGAGATAATAAGCAATAGCTTATGAGTAAGTAATAAGAAATGAGAGGAATTTCATTATGACTATTTTTGATTCAGTAAAGAACGGATTTTCAAGTGCATTTGATACAGTTTCCGGCGTTACTCAGACTTTAATTGAGAAGAATCGTCAGAACGCGCAGCTCAACCGTCTGCGCACCGTTATGAGAAATGAATGCGAGATGATCAACCGCGCGTATATCACCTTAGGTAAAAAGTATTACGAGGGTAAGGTCAACGGAAAGGTTGAAGTCTGCGAGAACGAGGAGGAGCTTTTCCGAATTATCGAAAACTCTAAGGCTCAGATCAAAAAGGCGAGAGAGCGTTATCTTAAGATAATCGAGAGCCGAAACATCGCTATTACCGAAAAATATAACGTAGAGGATCTTGAGGATATCACCGTAGCCTGCTCTAACGAGGACGAGTACGGCGAGTCTCCGTTTGTCGGAGAGGCGGCAGCACCCGAGGAGATGGATGACGCCTTTTCCGGAGATATAGATATCACTCCCGAAGCACCCGTTGCCGAGGGTGAGGGAGAGGTAGCTTCCGATGATAGCTTCTGATTAATATTCTAAATTAGAATAAAAATGTTACAGCCGAGTAATATCTCGGCTGTTTTTTTGCGAAAATTTCGTAAAAATATTAAAATCTTGTAATATTTTAGCCTAAGATGTGAACGATATTGATTTTTCTGTTGTGAAAAACATTCACAAATTAGGATATATTTCCAAATATTACATTAAACCCCACAAAAGTATATAGATTGTTAAAACCAACTTAGTGAAAGTTCCGTAATTACCGCATTGTTATTGACTTTGCGGGGTCTCTTTGTTAGAATAAACGCGTTGTTTAAATCGATTTTAGAAAAATGTTTTGAAGATTTATGCCTGCTGTGATTTAGGGCAGGCGACAAGGAGACTGTATGAAGAAAAACAAAACTATCGCGTCCGTCGCGGCGGCGGCAGTAGTTACTTCGATGTCGATATTCGGCGCTATGGCTCTTGAGTCTAACGCAAACGGAGTAATTAACACCGACGCACAGCTTAAGCCCGTTCATCGAGAGCTTAAGGTTTCAATCGATAAGGATAAAGTAGTTAAACGTTCGGGAAGACAGTTTAAGCTCAATGCTAAAACCAACGATGAAAACTACGATGTAACTTACTACAGCACCGATTCAAAGGTTGCTTCCGTAAGCAGTAACGGCACAGTCCGTTTACAGAAAAAGGGTAAGGCTAAGATCATCGCGGAGTGTAACGGTGTTACCGAGACCTGCGATATCGTTGTTAAAAAGCCTAAGGCGAGAGCAGTTGCTTCTGAGGGCGGCTCCGCTCAGATCAAGCTCAATGTCAACAATATGAAGACAATTGAGAGTAAAATCGGTCATCAGACCCAGCACGCTTATCCTCAGTCCACTATAATGTGCAGCGCGTATTCATTCGCGTATGCGTATTATCAGGTAACAGGCGTTTTAAAGCCTGCGGGTTACTTCTGGTCACCCGGCGGATGTACATGGATCGGCGGTACATACCACCGTTACGGTTCCTCCGGCGAGATGCTTAATTCTATCAAATCTCAGTTAGACAGCGGTAAGTCCTGTGTAGGCTTGCTTAGCACAGGTTCCTCGCCTAACCACTATGTGACCTTTATCGGTTACACAGGCAACGGTACAAGCCTCGGCGATTATACCGTGCTTGATCCGTGGGACGGTACTGTAAGATCCGGCGGAAGCTACGGCTACTGCTACATCGGCTACCATGTAGCTACAATCAACAGCTAAAAATTCGGCAGTAAAACTTATCGCAAGTTTTACTGCCGTTTTTATTTAATTAAATGTTTTTTACTATTTTCGTTATTGATCCTCTCTTTTATCTTATCGTAGGTCACGCCGTATTTTTCGGCGATATCCTTGGCGTAGCTTACGCCCTGAGGCGGAGCGAGGCTTATCTTAAAGCTGCGCTGTCCGTTTGAAACCCCGGTTACGAGACTTGCGACAGTGCTAGTGCCCTCGCTTGAGTTGAGCTCGTCTAAATCGCGCGCGAGTTCGTGCATATGGGTGTTAAAAATCGCTCTCGCGCCGAGATAGCGCATAGCCTTTACTACGTCCTTCGCGATAAACAGTCCTTCCGATACGTTAGTGGTCGCGAGACTCTCGTTCAAAAGCAGAAGACTTTTACCCGTAGCCTTTGAGAAGATTTCCGATAAACGCTTGCTTTCCTCTCCGAGCCTTCCGAGATCAACCGTATCGTTTTCATCGGCAGGGAAGTGGGTGAAAATGTTGTCACAGGGGCAGATGCGCGCGTATGAACCGGGCACATATACGCCCCACTGCGCTAAAAGCATAACGAGTCCGACTGCCTGAGTGATAATGGTCTTGCCGCCGCGGTTCGGTCCCGTGAGGATGAAAATGCGCTGATCATCGTTGAACTCGAGTTCATTCGTCACTATATCGATATTGTCGCCTTTTACGTTGTTTATTGCGAGTTTAAGATTATATAATTCTTTAAAAGAACAATTTCTGAGCTCCGGAGAATCTATCTCGGGTTTGCACATAGGCATCCCCAGCGCCCTTATTTTATCAACAAGCTCAGCCCAGCGGATAAAGAAAATGATCTCGGGCGTGAGGTTTATAAGCGCGTAGCCGCTTATGCTTATATACTTTTTAAGGGTAGATTTAATATCCTTAACTATCTTTTTGAGGATATCCGTTACCGATTTTTTGAGCGCGTCGGAGAGCGGGTCGGCGCCCGTAAGCTCGTTTGTCTCGATATGGACGTTATGAGTAGCGCTCTGCTGAACGCTTCCGATAATTATGCTCGAAAAGGTCGTGGAGCGTACGCCGCTGTCGGGGTGGAAGTGGTTTAAATCACCCACGTCAACTCCGGGGTGAAGTCCGTCAACGTCCTTCGTCGTAAAGCGCAGGAAGTTTTTCATAAGTCCCGAGGCTTTAAACTCGGTATCGTTGAGCGATACTACTCCGGCATTTTTCGGGCGGAGCATTTTATCGAGGTTTACGCCGATCGTAATGCTTTTGAAGGTTCGCGCCTTCTCAAACATAAAGTCTATGTCCTTTTTTATCTCGGGAAAACCGCTGTTGTTGTAGATGTCGGTCACGATGCTTTTAAGCGTGAGCATACCCTCGGACTTAACGTCGAGCTTTTCGAGTACCTCCTTGATACGGGTGATGCAGTTGACGTAATCGTCGATCTCCCTGAGCCTGTTTATTAAAAGCCAAAGCGAGGACGCCTCCTGATCCTTCTGGAAGCGTTCAATTTCCCTTAAATCGGCAAGCTTTACCACAAGCTCGCTGAGTTCTGTCCTTAATTCGGGATAGTTTAAGAAATCCTCGAAGATATCGCGGCGGTATAGGATCGTATCCTTATCGTCCGTAATGTTGGTCATAATCTTTTTTAGGAGGTTTTTCTCGTAATCATCCCCGGTCAGCGCGTCAACGATAAAGTCGATAGAAAGGTCGTTTACCGCTTCCTCGGTGAGAGTGTTTTCCTTT
The DNA here is from genome assembly GCA_964514785.1 of uncultured Ruminococcus sp. Taxonomy (GTDB): domain Bacteria; phylum Bacillota; class Clostridia; order Oscillospirales; family Acutalibacteraceae; genus Ruminococcoides. The sequence continues at coordinate 30,536 of CAZERR010000004.1, forward strand.
CTCTCGGAATTTTCGGGATATAAAAGGCTGAAGTTTTCCATAACGTTTCTCCTGAGTTCTTATAAGCTTATTATAGATTAATGATATTTAAATTACAAGATATATTCTGTCATATATATCTGAAGTTTCTCTTAAGAAAAGGTAACGCTTTATTTTTTTATAAAACTGTGTTATACTATCACCGAGGTGATTTAAGTGGACGAGATGATCAAGAGAATCAACGAGCTGGCTAAGAAGAAAAGGGAAGAGGGCTTAACCGAGACTGAGCAGAAGGAGCAGAAGGAGCTCTATAAAAAATATCTCGCCGGCTTCAGACAGAACGTTGAAAAGCAGCTCGATAATACCGACGTCGAATTTCCCGACGGACGCGTACTGCCCTTTAAAAAGGCGGCTAAGGAGAGCAGAAAGCAGTAGATATGTTTGAATTTTTACAGGAAAATATCGGCGGAGTATGTATCGCGATAGGAATAATCGTCCTCGCTCCGGGAGCAGTAAAGCTTATCCGCGCGATTTACAACATTTATAAGGGCAATAACGATAATAAAGAGGATAAATAAAGCAAAACCCCTGCGCAGTTTAGAACTGAACAGGGGTTGATTATTTGTACTTTCAGATGTTTAAATAAGCTTAACTGCTTAGTCTTTCTTATACTTCTGAGCCTTTCTTTCGTCGTTAGTAACGAATTTGACGATAACGAGAGTGCCGAGCATAATAACAATAGCGATCGGCAGGGAAATCATCCAGTTCTGGATAAAGCCTGCGATAATAAAGGAAATAAAGCTTATTCCTGCAACCGTTAGCGCATATGGCAGCTGAGTCGAAACGTGGTTGATATGGTTACACTGAGCGCCTGCCGAGGACATAATAGTCGTATCGGAAATCGGTGAGCAGTGGTCGCCGCAAACAGCACCTGCAAGACATGCGGAGATACCGATGATCTGGAGCTCGCCTGTGGGGAAGATTGAAAGAACGATAGGAATAAGGATTCCGAAGGTTCCCCATGATGTTCCTGTTGAGAATGAAAGGAAGCATGCAACGAGGAAGATGATCGCGGGAAGGAAGTTAGCGAGTCCCGCTGCGGCGCCGCTCATGATGTCAGCAACGAAGTACTTAGCGCCGAGGTCCATTGTGATATTTTTAAGAGCTGTAGCGAAGGTGAGGATGAGGATCGGGGGTACCATAGCGATAAAGCCCTTGGGAACAGCGTCCATACTCTCCTTGAAGGTAACGACCTTACGGATCATAAGATAAACGATTGAGAATACGAGAGCGACCGCGCCTGCCCACGGAAGAGCGACTGTAGCGTCGGTATTACCGAAGGCGCTAATAAAGTTGCCGAAGTTATCCTTATCGCTGTTGTCGAGGAATCCGCCTACATAAATCAGAGCGAATACCGAAACGCCGATGAGGAAAAGAACGGGGAGAATAAGGTCGATAACTCTGCCTCTGGGATTAGGCTCTTCGTTTTCAAGCTCCTTGTCAACTCTCTCGCCGGTTGTATAGAGATCGTCCTTATACTTAGCGTTATACTCGTGCATAGCCATTGAGCCGTAATCGAAGCCCATAATGCACAGAGCGATGATAAATACGAATGTTAAAAGTGAATAGAAGTTGTAGGGGATAGCAAGCATAAAGAGCTTTAAGCCCTGGCCGTCCTCGGCGTATGATGATACAGCAGCCGCCCATGAGGAAATCGGAGCTATCATACATACCGGAGCAGCCGTAGCGTCGATAAGATACGCGAACTTTGCGCGCGAGATCTTATGACCGTCGGTAACCGGTTTCATAACCGAGCCTACAGTTAAGCAGTTGAAATAGTCGTCGATAAAGATAAGTACGCCTAAGGCGAATGTAGCGAGCATAGCGCCCATACGCGTTTTGATGTGGGTAGCTGCCCAGCGTCCGAACGCCTGCGAGCCTCCGGCTTTATTGACCAGCGCGACTATTATTCCAAGCTCGACCAGGAATATGAATACGCCTGCCGTTGCGCTTACCGCGGAAATCAGTCCGTTGTTTGTGATTTCATTCATCGCCGAGAGCGGATGGAAATGAGTTCCGAAAAGTCCGCCTGCTTCCGTAGCGTAGATAATACCGCCGGAAACAAGACCGATAGCGAGCGAGGAATAAACCTCTTTAGTGATCAGCGCCAGCGCGATAGCGATTATCGGCGGAAGAAGAGCCCACCATGTGCCTCTTACAGCGCCTTCGCCGCCGCAGGTTTCGCATGCCGCGTTATCGACAAGCTTAGCGCCGCCGCAATCGGGACACTTGACTGTTCCGAGCGAGTCGCCGGAAACGACCGCGCCTACGATCAGACCTACGATGACAACTGCAACGATGATCAAAATGATTTTCTTTACATTTGACATTGTTCTACCTCCAAAGTTTTTGATAGTTGAAAAAATAAAGCCGCGGCGCGAGCCACGGTTTTTTATCATAAAACTGAATAGCTCTCCGCATTCGCGACAGTACAGCGCATATTCTGCGTTATACCAGCGTAAAACACCCGGAAAAGCCTTTTACACTTCGGCGGTTATTCCTTTCGCGCACATCGTTTCCGCGTGAAAAGTGCGTTACTGATAATACCCGCGCCTCTATTTCTATTTACAACTTCGATTATTATATACCAAAAAACGCCAACAAGTCAATAGATTTCGATAATATTTTACAAAAACAATGAAAAACTCCCCCTGCTTTTCAGCAGGGGGAGAATCAGATGATTATTTAATCTTAAATTTAATTGTTTTATAAATAGTTTTCGCTTTGTATTTATCGTTACCTGCGGCTTTTACCTTGATTCTGATTTTATAAGTTCCCTTATATTTTCCCTTTTTAAGGTAAATGCCGTTCTTTGTTACCGTTATCTTTTTATAGATTTTTGCAGTTGAGCCTTTTTTTACCTTAGAAACGGTAAGTTTACCCTGAGCCGCGGTAATCTTAAGCGAGGCAACCTTAACGCGCTTTTTCGCTTTTATGAGCGTTTTGCTTCTGAGTGTTTTACCTTTTGCGGTCAGCTTTACTGTGTTTTTATCTTGATCCGACGTAGCGGGGGAAGGACTTATGTCGTCCGCTTTTTCAGAATCCGGCTCGGTTGCCGCGGGCTGAGTCTGGGCTTCTGTAGGAGCTGTTGTTGCGTCGGAGGCGGGAGATGCCGGATCAGTAGTAGCGGGAGTGGATGGATCTGTCGAAGGCGAGCTCGGATCGGTAGAGGAAGGCTCGGTAGAAACCGGAGCGGTCGGAGCGTCGGTCGCGGGCTGAGTAGGAGTGTCCGTCTGAGCTTCACTCGGATCTTTAAAGGTAAACTCGTTAAGCTCAGCGTATAATTCGGCTTTTGTTCCGGGATGTCCGTAGATAGTAAAGTCGTCTGTTTTTTGATAATCTTCACCATCATAGTAATAACCAAACGCCAGTATGCCAATACTCTCAACGCCGTCCGGGATTGTTACGCTCTTAAGGCTTGTGCAGTAATAAAACGCGTACTGGTCTATACTTTTAACACTGTCCGGGATAGTTACGCTCTTAAGATTTTTGCATAAATCAAACGCCGCGTAACCTATACTCGTAACGCCGCTGCCTATCGTCACGCTCTCAAGGCTTGTGCAGTAATAAAACGCGTTTTCGCCTATACTCGTAACGGAGCCCGGAATAACTAAATCTTTAACTAACTCGCCGTTTAAGTATAAGTTGTGATTGATTTTGTTATTAAAAATTTTACTATCGTTAAAGCTGAGATATGAAGCAACGTCTGAAATATATAAATCAGTCAGAGATGAACAACCTAAGAACGCATTTTCGCCCATACTCTTAACACCGCTGCCTATCTTTACCGTTTTGAGGCTTGCGCAGTCTTTAAACGCATCCCTTCCTATACTCGTAACGTTGTCCGGGATAGTTATGATCTCAAGACTTGTGCAGCCTTCAAACGCGCAAGAATCTATACTTTTAACACCGCTGCCTATCGTCACGTTTTTGAGGCTTGTACAATCTCTAAACATATCAATGCTTATACTCGTTACGCTGTCAGGTATAGTTACGCTCTCAAGGCTTGTGCAGTAATAAAACGCGTTTTCGCCTATACTCGTAACGCTGTCAGGGATAGTTATGCTCTTGAGGTTTGTACATTTATAAAACGCGTCACCACCTATACTCTTAACGCTGTCAGGGATAGTTACGCTTTTAAGACTTGAGCAATATTCAAATGCATTTTCACCTATACTCGTAACGCCGCTGCCTATCGTTACGCTCTTAAGCTTTTCGAAATGACTAAACGCCCAGTCGCCTATACTCGTAACGCTGTCCGGGATAATTACGCTTTCGATGCTTCTGCAATAAGAAAACGCATGCCCGCATATAGTCACAACGCTGTCCGGGATATTAACGCTTTCAAGATTTTCGCAGCCGTAAAACGCATATTCCCCTACAGTAAGCGTACCGTTCTTTATGCTGTAAGCTCCGGATATAGTTTCCTTAGCCGCTATCAGATGGTTTCCTATATATAGGACATCATTTTCCCAGTTGCTCTCGTTATTATAATAAGCTGTATTAATAAACGCACCCCAGCCTATAGTCACAACGCTGTCCGGAATCGTTAGGCTCTTAATGCTTTCGCAGTTACCAAATGCATGCCTGCCTATACTCGTAACGCTGTCCGGGATAGTTGCGCTTTCAAGATTTGCGCAGCTATCAAACGCGTATTCTCCTATATTCGTAACTCCGTTTTCAATAATTACATTTTTTATCTTATTACTTATTGAGTTCCACGGAATATCTGATAAAAAGATGTAATCTTTCATAGCTCCGCTGCCGCTGATCGTGAGCGTGCCTGTGCTTTCGTCCAGGCTCCACGAACAGTCGCCCGTTTTACCGCTTGTCTCACCGTCCGCGGCGGCTGCCTTTGACTGCGCCGCTCCCGCTGTTACGGGAGCTAAAACAAACACACCCGTCAGCATAAGCAAAGCCAAAACGAGGCACAGCGCTTTTTTCATAGTTTTCATTATAATTCCTCCTTATGAAAATGTTTAGTTTGTGACGCTGGGGATCTCACCGGCGATAACATATGATAATCTGTTTAAACTATAGAGCAGACAATCCGCGTGTTCTGTATTAATATTTAAATTAATTTACTTTGTATTCTTTTTACATTCTAGGGAACATATTTACGCGTACATCCGAAGAAAGAAAAACTGGTTATTGACGCGGGATTTCGCGGGATATTAGACATACCGTCTCCACATGCGCGGTGCGGCTGAACAAATCGACGGGGGTTAATTCTTTTACGGAATAATTTTTTTCGTCAAAAAGCTTTAGGTCCCTTGCGAGGGTTTCGGGGTCGCAGCTTATGTAAACTACTTTTTCGGGGTTCATTTCGGTTATCGTCTCAATAACTCCGCTCTCGAGTCCTTTTCTCGGCGGGTCAACCACAATAACGTCGGGCTTAACGCCCTCGTCCTTAAGCCTTTTTGCTGCTGACTCGGCGGTTGAGCAGATGAAGCGAGCATTTTTTACTCCGTTGATTTCTGCGTTCACTTCGGCGTCCTTGACCGCGTCCTCTATGATTTCAACGCCGATAAGCTCCCGGCAGCCTTCCGCCATCGTAAGTCCGATCGTACCCGTACCGCAGTAAAGGTCTAAAAGCACCTCGCCGCCCTTCAAGTCCGCGTAGTTTTTCGCGATAGTGTAGAGCTTTTCCGCCTGAGCGCGGTTGACCTGATAGAATGAGAGGGGAGAGAGCTTGAATTTTTTTCCGCAGAGGATGTCCGTGATGTGATCGCTGCCGTAGGCAGTTCGGTTTTTAAGACCGGTAATAACGTTTGTATTTTCTCTATTAGAATTAAAAATTACGCTTTTAAGCTCGGGAAGATTTTTCTTAAGCTCGGCGATAAGCTCGTCCTCACGTTTAAGTCCGTTTCCGTTTACAACGTAACAAACCATTAACTCTCCCGTCATTTCGGCATATCGTATATACAGGTGCCTAAGCTTACCTTTTCCGGTTTTTTCGTCGTAAGCGGTCTGAGCTGTTTTTTGCATAAATTCTTTTGTTATATCCATAACCGTCTTGAAGCTTTCGGGCTGAAGCAGACAGTCGCCGCAGGGGATGATCCTGTGGCTGTGCGAGGCGTAAAATCCGAACTCCACGCCGTTTTCAGTGTTTCTGCACGGAAGCTGAGCTTTGTTGCGGTAGCGGTTTTGGCGGTCGTTTGAGACGACCTTGTTGATTTTTACGCCCTTAAGTCCGCCGACGCGTTCAATTGCGTCAACAACACGCTGGTGTTTTATTTCTTTTTCGGAATTATAATTTATATGACGGTAAACGCAGCCGCCGCATTTCCCGAACGCCGGGCAGTCAGCTTCGATCCTGCTTTTTGAGGGAGTGATTATCTTTTCGATTTTTCCGTAGGCGTAGCTCTTTTTTACCTTTAAAATACGAACCTCGAGGATATCGCCTATAGCGGTAAAGGGTACGAAAACCACCATACTATCCGCGGTTTTACCGACTCCGCTGCCCTGAGCCGTCATTGATGTTATCGTAAGGCTTATGATATCGTTTTTGTTCATAGCTTTTTCCTTATATACTTGGTTATTTTTATACAAATATTTTAGCACTTGTTTTATAATTTGGCAATATGCGAGAATTATTTGTATTTTTCTAAAAAGGTATTTATTTTTACCCCGAAAAGCAATATAATATAGAGGTAATAGATAATGAGGATTAGTAATAGATTTATTTAGCAGGGTTATGAGGTTTTCTATGAAATACGACCATCTTCTCGATAATAAAAAAAGAATACATTTTATCGGTATCGGAGGAAGCGGAATGTGTCCGCTTGCCGAGATACTTATGAGCGAGGGCTTTGAGATTCAGGGCTCCGATATGAACGAGGGAGAAACACTCGAAAAAATCAAGGGCTACGGTATTCCCGTATTTATGGGTCATAAGGCTGAGAATATCGACGGTGCGGAGCTTGTTGTATATTCGGCGGCGGTTAAGGAAACTAACCCCGAGCGTGCCGAGGCTGTTAAACGCGGTATCCCGTGTATCGAGAGAAGCGTAATGCTCGGTATAGTTTGCCGCCGTTACAACCGCAGTATTGCCGTTTCCGGTACTCACGGAAAGACCAGTACGACAGGTATGCTTACTCAGGTGCTTATCGGCGCGGGCTTCGATCCGTCCGCTATAATCGGCGGAAAGCTTCCGTATATAGGCGGAAACAGCTACGTCGGCGAGAGCGATATAATTGTGTGCGAGGCTTGCGAGTATGTTGATACCTTCCTCGAGCTCACTCCTTTTATTTCGGTTATTCTTAATATCGACGCAGACCATCTCGATTACTTTAAAAATCTTGATAATATCAAGAAGTCGTTCAATAAATTTGCTAAGCAGACTACCGGCGCGCTTATCTTAAACGGTGACGATAAGAACACTATGGAAGCTGTTGAGGACGTTAAGCTCGTTAAAATCACCTACGGTTTCAAGGATACGAACGACTACTACGCCGAGAATATCAGCGCAGACGCAGGCGTAAGAGAGAGCTTTGACTTAATGAGAAGGGGAGAGAAGCTTTGCA
>CAZERR010000005.1:0-37768 GCA_964514785.1 uncultured Ruminococcus sp.
TTTCGTCACCCGCTTAAATGCTATTTGCTTAAAAATCTTTTCAGCTTATTAATATCGGTATTCGGGAACAGTTTTGAAAAATGCTCCAGCAATCTCTCGTAGGACTGCTCGGGAGTACGGCTGTATACCGTTCTCTTAAAATCCTCTCCCATAAATTTCTCGGGCGTGGAATACTGAGCCACTCCCCATCCGTAAGGATTTCCGCGCTTATCGAGCATATATACGAAGTCGCTTATAACAACATAGCTCTGAGCCTGCAAACGGGTTATAATCGTATCAAAGCCTTTATTTCCGCCCTTTTTATAATCGCCGATCGTTTTAAGCTTTTTTGAGAGTATCGGCGCGTTTTTGTCTATAAGCTCAAACAGCCGCCTGTCCTTATAGGGTACCAGTCCGTCGTCAAATCGGGCGTCAAAGTCGTAGCCCTCTCGGCGGAAGTTTGCGAAATCAGGAAACCATTCGGGGCTTATATAGCAAGCCTTTTTCTCAAAAAACTTTCCGTAGGCACAGCCTGTTTCGCGGATAACCGGACCCTTCCATTCCCACGCCTGCCACTCGCCCGTAGTATTGTGGTACCAACATTCGGGCGCAATATGCTCCTCGATAGAAAAGCCCTCTATTGAGTTATCAAAAAACGGCAAAAAGCCGTATTCTTTTATAACGCTTATGAGGTCGGATTTACTCCGAATAATAAAACTGAACATAGTTTTTCTATAAATGCAGAACTCTAAAGCCCCGCTCGTCCGGCTTCACGGGGAGAGTTTTAACTTCCATACGGTCAATTTTGATATATGTTCCGCGCTCGATCGCGGTTATAATATCGTCGATCTGCTTCTCGGTACCCTGGATTTCCATAGAGACAGAGCCGTCGTACTCGTTTTTTACCCAGCCGGTCGCACCGTACATCTCGGCGGCGTGACACGCACGGTACCGGAATCCCACCGCCTGAACCCAGCCGTAGAACCTTATAAATTTTCGGGTTATATTACTTCTCATAATCCACCTCACAGCTCGAAAAAATCCGCTGTCATCTTAATCGCCGAATGCATTTTAATCGGATCGCGGAAACGGTGATCAGCGCCCTCAGCCGCTGCAAATCGTATCTCATTTTTTTCGGCAAAGCTCCTGACGGAATCAAAGGAGACCACCTCGTCACGCGTTCCGTGAATAATAAGAATACTGTCTGAAAACTCCCGGAAATCACGACCGCTTATATCCGCTTCTTTCAATTCGTCCAGAAAACTGCGCGTTATTTTAATCTTTCGGTCGAAGCCTACGGAAAGCGGCTTGCCGTTTGACAGCAGCTTTAAATCGCCGGGATCCATAATCGTACCCGAAAGAACCTCGTACATATTAACTGCAGGACAGCGCAGGACAATTTTTCCAAACGGATTTTTGTGCTCATAGATATATTTAAGCACCAGATATCCGCCGAAGCTCGTCGCGTAGTAATAGAGCTTTTCAGGTAAAAAACGCTGTTTAGCGTACTCTGTAACAAACCCGATATAGGTATCGCAGTCAGATAAACTCAGCTTCTGCTTGACGTCGTCGCCGTGACACGGAGCATTAAAGGTAATTACCGCAACATCCTTGAATTTCTTCAGCACATATTCCGAGAATTTTTCGGCGGCGCTGTTATCCTTGTGACCGCCGAAACCGTGTCCGCAGATAACCAGTCTCTTTATCCTTTTCAGGTCGTTATAATACAGCTTGCACTTAATACTGCAACCCGATTTGTTTATATTAAAATATTTCTCCATAATCCGCCTCCGACCTTATTTTACACTTTCCGAAGGATAAATTCAATACGATTCAACTCTTTATTTATCAATATAAACCGTTTCCCCCCACGGAGGAGCGACTTTAGAATTTATTATGATCCACACCACGGGAATTCCCATAGCCTCACCCTCCTGCGGAAACTCGGCATAGCCATCGGTCAGGATAATAACTAGATTCGGGATATCTTCATCCTCGAGCCCACTGAGGTAATCAAAAACTGCTTTAAAGCTTGTTCCGCCGCCTCCGACGGGCTTGGCATTTTTTAACTCGTCAAGATTCTCAAAGCCGAAGGGTTCGGACACCTCGTAATCAAAGAATAAGATTTTTCCGCTGATATTATCTATCTGCGAGTAAGCCTCGTAAATCTCCTGCATAGCAACACTAAGTCCCTCGTCATCGACCGAGCCGCTTGTATCAACAAAAATCCACAGCTTTTTAACCACTTCCCCACAGCGGTTTTCAAGAAACGAAGGCATAATAATATCGTCGGAATATCTCTTATCGGGAACCTCAAAGGTGTAATCACTTAAATCAAAACGTATATAATCATTAAGAAGCTGACGCCAGTTAGTTTTAGGAGTATGGACAACCTCCTTTATGTATCTTCTCATACCGTAGGGGATTGCACTGCCCGTTCCGCTGCCTGCGGTCGCGCTGTCACGGACGAACTTTCCCCACTTTTCCTCAGCCTCGGCTGTGAAAATCTCCGCCCATATCGTGTGGCTGTCAAATCCTGTATAGTCGGAAAAATCCTCTACGTTTAATTTTACAAGCAGGTTATAAACCTCCTCGGCAGTATGATCTCTGCCCTCGGTATTGTCAGGCAAAAGGTGAATAACCTTTTCTCCGGCAATAGTAAAATCCGCAAATCCGAGCGTTTCCATAACAAAGGAGTTCACTACAATATCGCAGGCAATGTTATATATAAACGGAAGTTTTCCTAACCCTCGGGTACAGTGCTTTAAAACGCAGTGCATTACCTCGTGAAATAATACAAAATCAAGCTCAGTATCCGAAAGCTTCTCAAGAAAGTCTGGATCAAAGATAATATTCTCCATATCGGTACAGGCGGTTCCACATTCGGAGAAGCGCAGCTTAAGCCTTAGAATAAGTCTACCGAAAAACGGAAATTTGACTAATAACCGTGCACGGGATTCACTCACTCTGCGGCTTAAGCATACAATTTTTTTCTTATCGCTCATAAGTCACCTCATAGCACAAAATCGCTGTTTTGGCTGAGCCATCTGTTAAACGCAGGCACCTTCATAAGACGGAATTTGAAATCGTAGTCACAATCCAAATCCTTAAAGAACATCGCTGCGAAATCCTTAGGAAAACGGGAAACGTAGGTACATACATTGTTAAGCTGTTCGTCGGTCAGCGTATCCTTTTCTCGCCTTAAGGCAACATACAGACCGGTCGTCAACGCGTGGAGCGCATCGTGAGTTTTCGGATATTTTCGGCAAACTCCGCCAAGGATTTCTTCAGTTGACGGTAAATCCTCATAAACCTTACACCAGTTTTCAAACTCAATACATGTATCCACTCCAAGGCTTGCGCATAAATGAACCCTAAACTCCGAAATATTCCCCTCCGCCAGATTAAGGAGATTTCCGACCTTTTCCCAGATTCGCGGTGTAGCATAAGCAATGTCGCTGCTCCCAGGTTCAACGCAAAGCTTACTGTTATCAAAGGCGAGATAACCGATAATTCTTTCATCAACTCCGTTTTTCGCCGCCCATCTCTTCCATGAAGCTAACGACGGCTCAATTTGATAATGCATAAGGCGATTACAAAGAGCCTTAGACATCTTATACGCCACAGATCGGTCGGTGGTGCGGTTTCCCGCCGCAATTACGATACAGTTATCGGCAAGCTTATGCTCTCCTATCCTACGGTCAAGGCAAATCTGATACGCAATGGTTTGGACGCTCTGTGGCGCCGCAGAGAGCTCATCGAGAAATAAAATATTAATCGTATCCTCGCTTTCATCAAAGTCAAAAATCTGAGGTCTAAGCCATACGGCGTGCTGACCGTCGTTTGATTTAGAAGGGAATCCATGTAAATCCGTGGGCGTATAAAGCGGAATACTGACATCTATAACAATAACTTTCTTGCCTGTAAGATACTCGATGTTATGCGCAAGCTCTTTTATACCCATGCTTTTTCCCACTCCGGGAGCCCCCCACAAAAACGGCGTTAACAGTTTTTTAAAATCAACCTTCTTCTTAATTACCTTGACATATAATTTTGTAAGCTCCGCTACAGCCTCGGATATAGTTAAAACAGGTATGTTCATATTTGTATTTTCCATTATACTACTTCATCCTCCTTTATTTTTTTATCAATTTCTTCGAGCTCCCTTTCAAGCTCATCAATTTTATCCGGATAAGTGTTCCCGAGCGCCAGTTCGGATTTTGAGTCTTTAAGCTGTTTCCTCATCCGCGAAAGCTCCGCTTTCTGAGTTTGGGCTCTTTCCTCAAGCCGGCTGAGCAAGATATCTATTCTCCGGCAACAACCGAGGGGTTTTTCATAATCCATTTCGAGATAGTACATCCCGCCGTTAACGCTCTTAAGATAAATAAAAGGATGTTCAACATTCATGCCTGAGGGAAGTATCACCTCAAACCCCTGATACTCATCAAAGATATTCTGGCTCTCCTTGTATGAATTGCCTTTAAGCGCGTAGATAAGTTCCTCGCCGAACGCCATTCGCTCTTCTGATGAAATCTTTATTCTGCTCTCTGAATACATCTGTATATCAGCTAAGATTGTCTTTATCAGATCCTTTTGACGGGGAATTTCTTTCGTAAGAGTCTTTACTGCCCGCTCAAATTCAGTAAGCTGTCTTTGACGCTGACGTGAAGCGATACGAGTATGCTCAAGCTGATTAGCGATCTCGACACGCTCTCTTATAAGCTTGTTTCCAATAGCGAGCGCCTTAAGTTCAGCATACGAAAGTATAGCGTTTGATAAATCATCCATATCTCTTATTTCTGCGGTCCCCGAAAGAAAACTTGAGATAAACTTTTGTTTGTTCTGGAGTATCTGCCAGCTGTAACTGTCAAATGTTCCTTCGGTAATATATCGGAAGATTTCAACTGACTCACATGTATTGCCACGACGAAGGATTCTTCCCTCTCGCTGCTCGATGTCGGCAGGACGCCACGGCACACTGAGATGATGAAGCGCACAAAGCTTGGTCTGGATATTAACTCCGACTCCGAGCTTTTCGGTCGAGCCGATCACGACACGGATCGCGCCACTGTTAACATCCTTAAAGAGCTTTCTGCGCTGCCTTTCGTTCTTAGCGTCATGAGCAAAAGCAATCTCCCGCGCAGGAATCCCGAGTATAATAAGCTGATACTTGAGCTCATCGTAAACATTGAAGCCTTCCTTAGGGGTTCCTATATCGGAAAATACAATCTGAGTCTTACCCTCCTCACGGTTATAAACCTCAAAAACCTTTTCGGCACACGCTTTAATTTTACAACATGAGGTATCGTCATATATCCCGAGAAGTCTTGTATCAAGCGCGCACTTTCTGCCGTCGGTCGTGATTTTGAGGAGATTATCATCCTTACGGCTCACGACACGGCGACGCACAGCGTCAGCACGCTTAACAAGTTCCTTAAGGATTTTTGCCTGAGCCTTGCTTTTAGGGACTATAACGTTAGTATAGCCGCTAAACTTTGGGAGCTCGGCATCCTCAATATCAAAGCAAAAATCACATACGTTAGAAAACATTCCCATAAGCTCGGTAAGGTTATGGAACGAGGTGAAGCGGGTTACGGAACGGAGATTCTGAGTAACATCACACTCCATATCTGTTTCCGCCTCGGCAAAGGTATTAAGCCACATATCAAAGGAGCCAATATCACGGAACTTAAGCTGCTCGGGCTGGAGGTAGGTCTGAAGAACGAAAAGCTCTGAGAGCGAATTGGTAAGGGGAGTTCCCGTTGAAAAAATTTTTCGCTTTACCGAGTTTGATTTTTCAAGCATATTATTGGAACGCGCACTGCCCTTAGTATTCATTCCTACGATATTATCGCAATTTGTGTTTATACGGATATTTTTATAATTATGAGCCTCATCTAAGAATAAAGTATCAATGTTGAGCTCATCAAAGCACTGCCAATCAGGATCCTTGTATTCCTCACGGAACTTGCACATCTCCTTAAACTTTCTTTCGCCGAATTTTCTTAAGGAGCTGCGCTCCGTATAAGTATCGGCGCTTGAAGCCTCAGCGTTAATGCGCGCAATTTCCTCGGACATTATATTAAGCTTATAGGCCTTGCTCATCTTCAGCCTGTCAAAACAGGAATACGGCATATATATAGCAGTATAATCGCCCTCCTGTATCATAGTCAGGGTTTTTCTGCGGTTTTTCGGAACAAACATTTTCGGAGTTACAACGAGTATATTATCGTCAGGGTAAAGAAGCAAATGAGATTTTTCAAAATCCTGAAGAATATTGTTTGGAACGACAATAAGGTTTCGCTTACTTTTTCCTGTTCTATAGAGTTCGTGAGCTATAACGATGATAATATACGTCTTACCTGCGCCGACCTTATGAGCGATAAGGAGATTTGTATCGGTCATAAGCGCGTGCTCAACACAGTTAAGCTGTTTTTCATAAAGCTTAATCTTAGGGTTAAGCCCCGGAAATGTAAGATAGCTACCGTCGAAAGAGCAATTATTAAAGCCTACAAAAAGCTTGTTGTACGCTTCCTTAACGCGCTTTGTCCTGTAGGTTGAAGCCGTAATATATTTCTTAAACGCTCTGATAAGCTTCTTCTGTATTTCGATAACAAGCTGCGTTTCCTCTTTGTTTAAGATACGGACTCTCTTTCCTGTATAGTAATCGTAACGCTCATCGTAGACCTTAAGCGTCGCCGCGTTCATAGTCTTTATGATGTTTTCGAGCGCGTGCATTTTACGGGTACTGTAAAAAGGATTCCGCTTTATCGCAGCGAGGTCGGATTCAGATGATATCTCAACCTTATAACGCGCTCTGAGAGCGTTATATTCAACAACCGGACATTCTATTAAGCCCAATTCCGTTTGAATAAATCTCGCGTAAATATCGTTCGGAATAAATACGGAGCCGAGAGTGATATCGATTTCTTCAAAAGGTATATCAAACGCGTCGTTAATTCGCGAGAGCACCTCTTCGTTCACCGTAAATCGTCCAGGCATACGGCGGTTATAAAAACGTGCGATCCTAAGCTTTTGGCGAACAAATCCATCTAAATACGCTCTTCTGGTCATCCAGCCGTCGTCGATATTCCACGGTTTATACTTAAACTCCAGCGGATTCTGAAACATCGCTTTGCCTGCCAGCTCATCCACAACGCGCTCTTTCCACGTTCCGCTTCTTTTCGCAATATAGGCGATATCAATACGGCGAAGCTTGTTACAACTACAACGAAACGCATCGGAAATAGACAGTATCTCGTCTTCTCCGGCCTCATCTTCATCATACTCGTCGCCGAATTCATACGGCAGAACGGGTTCTTCATATGTATTCAAATACTCCAAATTACCTATCCCCTTTCATCAAGGTAGTTATTTATGATAAAACTTGTCATTGGACAAAAATGTCCCATAAATATATCTATCCATAATACTGAACCCTTTTTATATCGTTTCTTCGCAAAACCGGAGAAGTAATTATAATTCCGATAAAAAACGTACGCAGAAATCAACTGAGCAGGTAACGCAAAAAACGCCCTCCCTTTCGGAAGAGCGCTTGGCTTAGTTTTAATATTCTGTTTTTAAAGACTCTATACCATAGGTTTCCATAAACTCACGCTTATCCTCGGGCGTACTGATTAACATAACCTCGGTAAAATGACCGTCCTTTTTATCCTTAAAGCCCGCAACCTTCTCACCTGTACAGATCGAACTGCGGATAACGGCATACTGAGTTTCGGGCTCAAAAGCCGGAACGTCAAACATTCCGCCGCGGCGCGGAGATTTTTTTAGACCGGATAATTTACGCTTTTTCATTTTTATCACCGTTTTTTACAAATCTATTATGAACAAGCCTTGTCACAACAGCTAAAAGATACGTCATCACAAATATGACGGGCATTATTATATACCAGAGTCCACCGCGGTTAAAGGTATAAAAATCCATCCATCCGCCGTTCTTTTCGCCTATGATTACAGTCTCGGTAAGGTAAACCGCACCGTATACTATTACAGGCACAAGCGCAAGCAAGGTCTCGGGCAACTTGATTTTTGAGTCGGTTTCAAGGAACAGAACAGTAACGAGCGCCATTAGCGGTCCCGAAAGATGCATATGAAACGCCGTTCCGAGCAAAAGAAAACTAGCATCGTAAACCGGCAGCAAAACTACCAAAACGGTGATAAACGTCAGCATTACCGATATCATTCCAATATACTTGAAAACTATCGCCGCATGAGGCAGGCGCACTCTTTTCCCGCGCAGGATCTGAATTTCAAAGGGAATCATCACCAGCGAGGACAACGCCGCCAGAATATTTGAGTCGGTAGTGAAAAACTTGTACGAGTCGAGCCCCGTTTCGACGAGGGGATTTTCGCTGTAAAAATAATAGGAAACAGCCACAGCCGATGTAGCTATTACCACGATAATATTCATTATCAGTGCAGCTAGTATTCTTTTATTCATATCCAAGGACACTCCCTTCATTCCGTTCCTCTTAATAAAATAATACATCAAATATCCCGCTTTGTAAACCGTTAGCGCCGCCGTATTTAATTGTAATTTTTTCAACTCGACGCATACGGGTTAATACTGAATATCAAAGCCGCCGCAAAATGCGACGGCTGTGTTATTAATAACCACTTGAGCTGCTGTTATCTCTGTTTGAAACGCCATACTCTATTCCGCTGTCAATAAAATCAAGCGCTATTGCTACAAGTATCCACCACCATGAAATATCACCGGAAAATCCGCCGAATACTTTTAACAGAATGAAAACAATCGTATTACCCAGCGGTAACAAACTTACGAACGGTGTTGCTAAGATCCACCACCAGCTCAGACTTATTATATTCAATATTTTTAAAACTATAAAAGCAACCATAACCTATTTCCTTTCTTTTTTATAGATCAAAGCACTTTAAAGTCCTGATTTTCGGATTGTATCAAGTAAAAAGTCAAATGCTTTTTTACTTCCGCACACATAACTTGACGGACCGGTGTATCTTATTTCATTTCCGTTCCAATCCGCCGCAACTCCTCCGCATTCCTCGAGGATAAGTCCCGCCGCCGCATAATCCCACGGCTTAATCTCCTTTTCAAAATATCCGTTGATACGTCCTGCCGCACAGAAACAAATCGACAGCGCCGACGAGCAGATCCTTCTTAAATCAAGACAATTCTTAAAAATCTGTTTACCGACAGCGAAGGAAATATCCGCATACTGCTTTCTCGTAGAACCAGCCCCGAATTCAATAAGGCAGTCCCCCAGATCTCTATCGGGTACCGGAGGCATTTTTTCGCCATTAAAGAAAGCTCCTTTTCCGCGGTAGCCCGTAAAAACATCATCGTTAAACGGGTTGTATACTACCCCGAACTGTATAACCTCATCCACGCACAGAGCAAGTGAAACAGAACACATATTATAACCGTACACAAGATTTGTAGTTCCGTCAATCGGATCAAGAATCCACCTTGTGGGTACAATCTCGCTTTCCTCCTCCTCGCTCATAAAACCGATTTCAGGGGTTAAAACCGCAAGCTTTTCCTCGAGGTAACTGCTGATTCGCAAATCAACCTCGGTAACGAAATCTGCATCTCCCTTCATTGCAATATGCTTTCTCAGCTCGTTGTCGAGAACAATACTTTTTGTGCTCTTTACAACCTCAATAATCTTTTCAAAATCAATATTGCCAATCGCCATAACTTACTCCTTAATGTTTCTAACTAATGTTTCATGGAAATTATCGTACAAAAACTGATACCGTAATTCTTTTTTTCTAAACAGATATAAAAGACCCGTCTTGTGAGAAGGGAAAACATCATGGAATGAACCTGAGAGCATAATCGTTTCATCCGTTGTATCCTGATCGCCGTCTTCATCGACAATATTCAGAGCATGGACTCCACGGTACAGACCTCGTTCAGCAACCCACTCGCCGTATTCACCCTTAAAAAACCTTTCGGCATCATATACTCCAATAACACGCTCATCATCCTTAAGATAATAATCGCCCGACCAAACGGTTCTTTTTAATTTATTAAGAATAATAGTTTTGCTTTCGGGATTAATTCCCTCGACATTATAGTTCACCGCCTTAAAATGGAGATTAGTATACTTTTCAGGCGAAAAATTCTGTTCAATAGTCACATTTCCTGCCCGCATATAGCTTATATCATCCTCTTTAAGATGAAGGTGATACCACTTCCCACTTAAGTCAAGATAACGGTTCTTCTGCTGCCACAGATTATCATCGGCTTGGCAATTACGAACCCATCCAATACAATGCTCAGTATCTATACCGGAAATAATCTGTTGAAAGATCACGTTGATTGATTTTTCAGAACTAACAGACTGGGCATAGCCTATTCCCTCACCGAATTTAATTTGCTTCATCTGATCGCTGCTCAACTCCCCTCCGGAACGGAGACGGTTTAAAAGCGTCATATAAGCTTCGGTCTTAACAACATAGCAGGTTTTATTGATAGACATCGCGTACCTGTATTCATTTTCCGTCCAGCTTATACCGTTATCATCGCAGGACCCATATACCTCGCCTAAAAGCATAACCAATACGTCCGACTGGTCGATAAGTCGCTTTATTTCCTCAAATTTTTGGCTCGATGCAGTAGTAAAATGCTCCATACAGATTGGAATCATCTGAGCGTTAAGCAGACAGTTAATAAACTCAGTACGCTCCTTTTTAAGGCTGTCGTAGTTTGATGAGATAAAAACCGATATTTTTTTATATTTCAAGATACAATAACCTCCTTAAATACATAATTAAGTAATAACTTAATCGTTGTCACACATCGCGATAAATCGTCCGCAGTAATATGCTCCTTACTTAAAGAGAGTAATCTGTCATTAATCAAAGCAATCGCTCTATCCGAAAACTAAATAACCCCTCGCCTATCTCGCTTTTACAATACGATAATCTTATAGCTTGGGGCTCCTTTTCGTGAAAATAACAGCTAAGTATATTTTATTATAATTTGTATAATAAGTCAACGATTTACGCGTGTATTTTAAAAAATTTGTTTATTATTTGTAGAAAAAATTTATTATCCATATAAAAATATTTTTTATAGGCAAAACTTTTTTAACTTCACAAGAAAACATACACACTTTAGGCATGCGTTTTCTTCAGGTATCATTAGTGTAAAAGGGACTGCCCTGGACGCAACTTATCAGGCGATACAATTGATTTTTATTTTATAAGGAACGATCGCATATTATACGCTAAACCGGCTCATAAAGAGCCGGTCTGCTTTTTGAATTATGAGAACTTCCACCGCTGCGCCTTAGTTCCGTTGTTAGTGTATGTCCAGATATTGGTACCGTTAGACCTTACGGCACCTTTTACATCAAGGTACATACCGTTAACCTTAGAAATAATATTATAATAGCCATTTCCGGCAGGCTTGATTATCCATTTTTGAGCGTCGGTACCGTTTGAGCTGTATTGCCATACGTTGGTGCCGCTGTAAGCTCCACCTCCGACAACATCGAGGAATAATCCGCTGTTCTTTACCTTTAAGGTATAAAAGCCGTTACCCACATACTTTACAGTAATAAGAGTCTTAGCGGAAGTCATCTTATTGCTGAGCTGAATATTTGCTTTGGTACTCTTTGAATTAGAGGCAGCACTCACTCCATAAGAAGCGCCTAACGAGGTTCTGATATGATAGTTCTTATTAGAGACTGTCTTTCCGACTGAAAGTCCGCTAGCGGTAAATCTCCATTTCTGAGCATTAGTACCGTTTCCGAGGAAAACCTGTACATTATTATTTCGCTTCGCTATTCCACCGCTGACATCAAGATATAAGCCGCTTCCCTTTGAGATAATATAGAAGTAACCGTCCGACGCAGGCTTAATAATCCACTTTTGAGCGTCGGTATTATTGGAATTATATTGCTGTACGTTTGTACCGCTCGTACACCCACCTCCGCTTACATCCAGCATCTTTTGGCTGTGCTTGAACTTAAGTGAATATAAACCATTATTGAGATATTTTACAACTACTACAGCGTTTGTATTCGTCTCTGTCATATTATCCCAAATATGAATATTAGTCCCTGATGTGGTTTTAGCCGCATAAATATTAAGGCCAAAGGCTGTATTTACCGCAGTCGAGATATGGTACTCGCCGTCGGATACGGTTTTTCCTACCGGCGCTCCGCTCGCAATAAATCGCCATTTCTGAGCGAGAGTTCCGTTACCGTCATACACCTGAATATTGGTACCCTGCTTAACGGAAGCTCCGCTTACATCGAGATACTTACCGCTGAGCGCAGAGATAATGTTAAAATAACCGTCGGAAGTCGGCTTGATAATCCACTGCTGAGCATAAGTGTTGTTTGATACATACTGCCAAACGTTTGTTCCGCTCTTGGTATTTCCGCCTTGAACATCGAGAACCTTTCCGCTGTTCTTAAAGGATAAGGTATAATTACCATTCGCAAGGCATCTTGCGGAAATAAGTGACGCTGTCTCCGCTTCGCCCATACTGTTCCACAGCTGAACGTTCTTTCCGTTATCCTTCGAGTTATACGCGACATTCAGTCCGTATGAAGTATTAAGCGCTGAAACGATATGGTAATCACCGTCGCTTACTGTTTTAGTACCGTTAAGATTCTGTTTAAAATCAGGGCGGATAACCCCATAAAACTTCATTGATGAATAAGAATAGGTTGAATAACCTGCGTTAGTGTGACCTGACCCTCTCTGATCGATGACCGTGAGATTCATGGTATTCGCCGAGGTCACTACTCCGACATGCCCGTACTTTGCATCTCTTCCCACAGTATATGTCCATACCGCGATATCGCCGGGCTGAGCTGTAAATCCGTTGTAATATGTGATTCTCTGCCAGCCTGCCGGTAGCCTGTTATACGCATAATCACATCCGTTTCCGCCCGGAGTTGTTGTGCCGAGCGCTTTGTAGTAATACGCGATAAAATCAACGCACTGCACTCCGTAATAACCGTCATAATCAAGGCCCTTTCCAATTTGAGACTTTGCCCATTCAACAGCCTCGGCCTGAGTTTTGTCTGTTGCAGCAAAGGATGTGATCGGCATTACAGTGACCATACCGGCTACGATTAAAACTGAAATCAATACAGAAATTAATTTTTTCATTTTCTTTTCTCCTTTTTAACATCTTTATAATAATCCGAGGATTATGCCCTCAAATGAAACAACCTATTCCGGACTGTTTTTTTCGTATTATCCCGTTCATTCTTTATATTTAACAGCATAAATGCTAATAAGCCAAAATACAGCCGGCAATAATGCTTTTTCTTTACCGATAGCAAACAGCTTTTAACAAGAAAGCTTGCACGCTTTAATATACGTTTTCTTTAGCCATCGCTAGTGCGCACGCAAGGCGCAACAAATCGCGTAATACAAATCATTTTTATGTTATAAGAAAAACTGCTCCGGCAAAACATTTTCGCCGGAGCAGTTTCATTAGGATTATTCTTTAGTGATTTTATATCCAAGCTTTACAATAAGCCGAAGTGTTTCAAGTGCTGTACTTCTATCATAGTCTTTTTCTTCCTCAGGTAATTCCGAGTAAGGTAAAAGGCAGGGTGTTTCTAATTTTTTGTCGTCCCTTTGAGCGCCGTATTTCCATCCCTGCTGAACTCTCTGAAGAGCCCATACCTCATGGGTGTTCTCTGCGAGCTTCTCAGTTAAAACTAACAGCTCGTCTGATAATTTCACGTCGCTTGTATCAATTGGATTGGGTTTATACATTTATCTCACCATAGTCTTTCTTCCCGCAAAAAACTCTATCTGCTCTTTATTTCTTGCGGGCGTAATAAAGCGGAAGTATTAGTCCTTATACTTATCCTGGAAAGGAAGGTCATGCCAATTCGTCATACTGTTATGATAAAGAGCTCTGTCGAAACGTTTTTCTCCGTAAATATAGCCATTGCTCATCATATAAGCATCCCAACGCATATGCTCCGTTTTCCTTAATGCTATACACTTACCACAGGAGCATATCTCGCTATGCTCTTTTTTATTTTCAGTATTAAAAGCCTCGAAATATTCTGAAAGATTCTCCTTGATTATCTTTTTTTGGATCGACTTCGCGACAGAAGAATTTCGGAAGTATTCGAAATCGGCATATTTTTCAATTTCGTTCAACACCTTTGAAGTATCAAGCAATCTTTCTTTATTCTCACTGTCAAAATACAAAACATTCTCAGTCTTCGGTTTTTCTTTCGTATTATCTATAAATTCCTCAAGTGTCGAATAGTACGATTCATCTCCCCAATAAATCTCCTCTTTTTTTCCGGATTTTTTCAGTTGATCTAAGTATATATCTATTTCTTTATTCAGAAGTTTTATATCCTCATTATCTTCAGCTGTTTTCTTCGCGCGGTTATAATGCTTACGCAGACAATATGCGTTCTTTACCCAGTCAAAGTGATAGGTGATCGCCTCGGTTTCATCAGTCTTAAGGTCAAGTATTGTTCTATAGGAAAACTGCTCGCTCATATTTCCGATAAACCGAATATTATATGGTTGTTTCTTATGGTTAATAATTCCCATACCCTCTTTTCCGAGATTTAAGCTGTTCGCCTTTTTATCATCATAAACAACTGAATAAATAACGGGTTCAGCCATTGGGCTTTTCTCAGATCCTTTTCGCATAAAAAATCTGTCGAACATTCTGCGCAACGCAACCGCAGCCTCAATATTCTTTTCATCATCGCCTAAGGTGACAAGCGAGAAGCATATCTTCTCGAATGAAGTATAAACCGTTTCCTTATCGAATAGTTCATTAATATCGGCGGAGCAACAATCAACCGAGGAGTAAATTCTGATATCAAAATTAACAAAACCGTCTTCTTCACAAAAATATTTAATATACTCAGTTTCATGGCTGTCAAGGCGATCGGCAATATCAGGAAGCTCGGATTTAATGCGCTTTTTTATAGTTGTCGCATCGATAGCTTCGATAATATTTATCGTAAGCTTTATTCCGGAAAACTGATACATCCATAAAATATTCTTTAAAAACGAAAAGCCGTATGAGCCTAAGCCAACTATCAGTATCGAAATATCGGATTCAGGAGTTCTGTTCTCAAATAATAGCTTAAGAACTTCTTTTTTTCTCAGGAAATTAACCGTCATATTATGAACACAGTCAATTCTCCTGATAAGATAAGAGGAATTTATATCATATGTATCATATGTTTGCTTTTCCCCTTCGAGAAACTCCTTTGTATATTTCGCTATTTCATTTTTTGTATTTTTGCTGAGATTTCGCTCTCCTTTATCTATGGAGTCTATAACATATCCCGCTCCCGGTCTTGAGGAATAGAGAAAAACCGCACGGTTGTTTATATCCTTGTTTTCATCGTTAAGCTTGATTACCTGATCGATATTTTCGGATTCGTTATCACCTATTAAAAAGTATTCAATACGATTTTTTTTATTCTTAAAATTCAGCCTTGTGATATCTTTTTTCAGGCAAATTGCCTTTATTTCGAGCGACTGCTGGATTAGTTCGTAATCATCTTCTTCGCTTTTTGTAAAAACATCCGTAAATACAATAAGAGGTTTTGAGTTTTTACCATTTACCTTCTTTATCTCATCATATCCTTCAACGATACTTCTTGCCGTGGCGATAGAGCGCTCATTTAATTCGGAAAAAACGTAGAGCGTTTTCTTTTTAGCAAGCTTAAGTCGGATTTCATTTTTAAGGTTTTTGAACAAAGAAAGAATATTTCCTAAGGTCAATATTGGAGCAATCACAAACAGCACTGCTACGCAAAATCCAAACGCCATATGATAAGCATCGCCGAGGCCGGCGGATTCTCTGATTATATCGTCGTAATCAGCTCCGAGGAAAAACACCTGAAAGGAACTGAACAGCGAAAGTAATATTGGCCTTACATATGATAGCGGATCTTTAAAAAAACCGCTCTTATAATACATAGGCAAATATATTACGGCACAGGAAATGTACACCCCGAAAGTCAGGTAATTAAGTCCCGAAAAAAGACTTTTCCCCTTTCCGCGATGCACATATGCGTTAACAGCTACCACAACAGCCGCAATAAAAACCGTAACGGAAACTGCTAAACAAATCATCAGAAAAACCGTATTCATATTATCCTCCGCTTTCCTCAAAACAGTGTTTCAATTACTCCCCGTAAGCAAAGTCGATAAATTTATTAATATTAATCCTGCCTTTGTTTAATTCAAGAAATTTGTCGTTGAATTTTTCAACGGTACTAAGTGAACATGAGATTAAATAATCCAGAGTTCTTTCATTGATTATATCGGAAAGAAACGGAGTAGACATCTTATACGCGATCGTATCATTGTCACAATTATAGCCAAAGCTACCGTCAACGAGAAGATTACTTGCAATACAAGATGCTACAGCTAAATCATTTTTCTTGTCACGGCGAACGATAAAGGGTTGAACCGAACGCAGAACAAAAACGCTCCTCTCCGGTATTACGGAGATATCGTAACTCATAGGCAGGTCTTTCCCTAGCAAATCAAAGCTGACTGTCATCTTATCGTCGTCAGCTTTATTGCGAAATCCCGCTTCACCCACGATCCTTTTCAGCTTATTATACGCCGCCTTGTCACTCTCGCGCAGAGAATAGCTTCCGATACTACTTTTTATTGTCTCAACATCGGAAACAGCAGCATAAAAATCCCCGGTTGATAAAAAATTATCGAACACCTTGAACCCTTTATCGCAGAGTTTTTCAATAGTCTTTAGCTTTTCGTCAATAATGGCTTTATCGATTTTTTCGCTGCAACAAAATCTATAACTTACTTCACCGCTGCTGTAATCAAAATCATAACTACCTTCTATCAAAAAGTTGTTAACAAAGCTTGTTAAAACAGCAAAATCATTTTTCTTTTTTTGACTAATTTTAAAATCAGTTTCTGCGGTAAAAAGAACCAGATCTTTATCTTCAAAAAATTCTACCTTAAGTTTTTTTATAAATTCATCGTCAGACACGGCGTACAAACTGTCATCTTTACTGTTTTCCGAGACGGGAAGCCCCTGCTTAATCATTATTTCTCGGATTACATTTTTAATATTTTCTTTCATAAAACGCAGTAGCCTTTCAGCCCACAGTTTTTAACAGAAATCTGCTTAAAAGGCCTTGCCGTGGGCAAACAAGGCATAAAGGGTATATAGAAGCAACCGGAAACAGTATAGTAATTCACGCTGTTTCCTCTTTGCTTTGAATATTAAAAAATCTTATTAATTCTCTTTTCTGTCTATGGCACAATTTGAAATATAGAACTCACCGGTCGGATCCTCGGGATTAACATCCTCATAAAAAACAGTAAAGCATATTTCATTAATATCCGCCAGATGCTCCGCATCTTTTTCATTAAACTCATAGAAAAACTTTCGGATCTCGTTATGCGGCTTAAGAACGAAGCGACTTCCGCTAAGAAAACGTTTACCATCTGGAATGTTTTCATTCCCTGATTTAACCTCAACCTTAACCTTAATGTTTCCGGTTACCTGATAATCAAATTTCAAACCGCAACCCAATTCCAGATACTCTCTCCATTTTCCGCCGAGCGGTCGTTTAACGCAAGCCATTGTAAACACTTCGTTGTCGTACGTTTCTCTTCTGTCCATATGTACATAAGCAGAGAGCTGCGATTTTTCCGCCTTAACATCGATATCCATAGCGTTTATCGATAAAGCGCCTGATAAATCAATTGAGAAAGAATCATTTGTAATAAAGCTCTCAAATTCATTCTTTATTTTCTCATTATTATCCCATGCAATTGTTTTATAATCCTTTTCGGAAAGCTCAGGATTGCACTTGCCTAATATCGGCGCATCCGCAAAAGAAACGTCATTGCCTTTTTTGAATTACGGAAAAACCGACGGCAAATCATATACTGCTGTCCTGTATCGATATCTGTATAAGAAGCAGTCAACATAAGAACTATCAGTTTGCCTTCCTCTGTAAAGGAAGAACGCAAAAACTTATAAACAGGAGTACCGGGCTCTATTTCAAATCTCATAAGTCTCGAAGCGGATTTAGGAATAAACGGGACGTAATATTCCTTTGAAACAACCTCATTCCCTATTCCCGCGATAAGATTCATTTTTACATCACATATGTCCTTGCGATTTGCATGAAGCAAAACAGCAGAATCAAATGACTCGGCGTCCTTTTTAAACACTAAAAGCTTCGGATTTATATTCAGCTTATTGCGAAGCTCAAAAAGATTTACCGTAAATACAGATGAAAGAAGCGTAACCGCTAACAACCCAAATATCGTAAAGAAAACCTTCGAAAGCTCAAAGGTGCTTTTTACATCTCCGTAACCAAGAAGATATAAAAGGAAATCAAAAAACGATCCCGATGTATTATTTGCGAAACTTCTTTCTACAATGTACCAAATAAGCGTAATCAGTAAAAATGATACAAGAAATAAGCCGATTATTTTTATAAGTTTTTTTTCTGCAATTATTTCACCTTTAACCCTTACAAATAACATACACAATTATAATTTCAAGAAATCTTGAGATTGTTTTTCTTTTTCCCGTTCTTTCATCTCCGGGGTATACTCCTCCCATTCTTGTGGTTGAAGCGCTTTAACTTTATTCATACATTCGTCACATTTCAATATATGAGCATTTACTCGCGAAGCCAGTCTTAAACTTTCTTCATCCAATTTGGCAATTGCTAAAAAAGCTTTTATTTCATCAGTCGTCAAATGTTTCATCATTTATCCTATCCTTTATATAATTATTTATTCTGTAAACCCAGTCGCTGATAACGGCGCTTCCGTCTTTTTTTCCGAAAAAACCACCTAGCGTACAGTTCCCGTAAAGCTCGCCAGAACTCAAGGTACGTTTCAATGCCGTGTTGATTTTATTAATACGCTCCGGAGAAATATTGATCCAATCATAAGCCCTTAATACACTATAGAGTTCTTTCCATATATCGGTCAGATTTTTGTCCGAGTATCGCAAAACTGTTTGATTTGTCGCATTAATTCTATCCATATGCATATCCAGAATATGAACATGTACAGAAAGCCATGAGAGAATCATATATATTCTTTTTTTGCTGTCAATAACAACCTCAAAAAGCATCATTATCATCGGTCGCAGAGCAATTGCCGTATTGATGTTTTCTTCTTCCAGTTCATAGTTATCAATCTCTACTCTTTCGACATCTTTGTTTTCCCTTCCATTTTTTTTATCATCATATTTACTTCTCCTTTCCGAAAGTAAAGGTATTTCCTGTTCAAGCTGTTTCATACGATTTGAGAGAAAACGACAATACTCATTTCTGGTTATCTTTATAATCCACGCCTGAAAACCTTCGGGATCATTATTAATCTCCCCGGCAGGAACCCTACTGTTGCGGAAAAAATGAGTTACATAGCTCTTCCACAAGCGAACCAATATACTAAGATAAATATCTTCCTCATCAAATTCGTTTAAAAACCTGGTTTTGTAACATAGCCCGCGAAGTCGTTTCTTAACGATTTTTTCGGCAATAACAAACAGCGTCCGATCTGCTTTTTCGCTGTTTTCCATTTCTGAAATCAATTGATCAAATTCTTCAATGGTAAAATCCAAATTCATTATAAACACCTGCCAATTAGTTAGATTTCGAAATTCGGTTTTGACAGTATCAGATTCTTTACTACGAGCGTATTCTTCTAAATTCATTTAAAGGTCTTTCACTGTCATAAACCCAATTATAGATAATTTTTCGTTTTATCTTATCTTTTGCAATATTTTCCTAAAATCTCATCTATTCTTTCGTAGACAATATGCTCTTTAAGTAGTAATTCATCTACAAGTGCATCAATCGCTTCTCTGTTCGCTTTTACAAGCTCAATCGCTTTTTCCATCTGCTCCGAAAGTATACTTCTCATTTCGCTGTTAATTAATGAAGCAACTTCATTTTCGCCAGCATTGTCAAACACTAGTAATCCAACTTTTTCGCTCATACCAAAATTGCAAACTATTTCTCTTGCTATTTGGTTAGCAGATCTCAGGTCGGCGGAAATAGTAGTAGTTATTCCTTCATCGTCCCCATAGTAAACCAACTCCGCTGCACGTCCACCCAGCGCAGTTCGAATTTTTGCTTTTAGCTCCGCTTTGGTATAGAAGGTTTTCTCCTCGTTATCGGCGTGCATCATATAACCGCCGTGATTTCCGCGTGAAACGACCGTGACGTATGATGGAGTTTCTCCGCTTAACCAGCAAAGGAGCGCATGTCCCGATTCGTGTCTCGCCGTTCTTAAGAGCTGTTCCTCAGTTTGAGCGCGTGACTCTCCAAAGCTGAAAATTTCAAAAGCAGTTTCCAATATATCGTATGTAACTTTCAGCTTAGAGGACATAATCGCCGTCCTGAGCGCAAGGTCAATTACCGAGGATAAATTAGAAAGACTCATTCCCGTTGATCGCATTGCAATATTCTCTATTTCTTTTTTCGTTAACGCGAACGCCTTATTATTCTCGAAACGCTTCTCCATAAACTCTATACGTTCGCTTCGATCGGGAAGATCAACGAAGATATGCCTGTCAAAGCGCCTAACTAGCGCTTCATCAAGGCTTTTTGCACTACCCGGTTTAACGTCGAAATTAGTTGCCGCCATTACGAGAACAGGCTTGTCCGGATTATTCTTGAAGCCGTCCATTTCGGCGAGCAGTGTAGTCATAGTGCCTTCCCGTCCGGTCGTATCCTCTCCGGTTCGCTGTTTTCCGAGTGCGTCAATTTCATCAATAAAAATCACAGACGGAGCGTATTTGCGCGCAGTCCTGAACATTTCGCGTATTTTATCAGAGCCTTCTCCTACATACTTTTTAATAAAAGTGCTGCCCGTAGCAGTTATAAAGGTAGCACCGCACTCTGCTGCCATAGCCTTAGCGAGCATAGTCTTACCTGTTCCGGGAGGACCGTAGAAGATAATCCCTTTCGGGGCCTCCAGTCCCGCACTTAAGTATCTATTAGGATCCATGAGATATTTTTTAAAGAATTCCAACTCGTTTTTCGCGTCCTTAGCGCCGATAATATCCTTAAAGGATACATCAGGTTTAGAAACATTACTGAGAATGTTTTTTGAATCCTCCGCATCTACAGCGACTGAAAGCTTAAAGTCAAACAGCTTAACAAAAACGCTCTTACGGTCACGGTTAAGAATTTGAGCAGTCTCAAAATCGATAAGCTTATTCACCTTTGCCAGCTCAACAAGCTTATTCTGACTGTAGATCTGGTCGGCTGCAGATTTAGCCAAGTCACGGAAATTCTCCGATCCTTTAATAAAAATTCCGCGGATACCCTCACGATAAAATGAGAAGCTCTCTTCATCGGAGAGGTTAATTTCTGAACTTCTGAAAAGGTAAATCGGTATTTCTCCGAACTCGTCCTTAGCAACCTGTAAAAAATCTCTTGCTTTTGACTTAACGTCCTCGAAGTTCAAAAATTCTCTTTTGTCACTTAATCCGTATTCCATATCTACCAGAATATATGAAACGTCATGCTTCTTAAGTAAATTCCTCGCGTCGGGAATCCGTCCGGCATTCAGGAACGATATCTCAGGAACACTTTGGATGCAATACTTAAATGTTTCCTCAGAGGAATACAAAAGCACCTCACAGGGAGCTCCCGAAACGAAATATGAGAGAATCTCCTCGTTATCTGTCGGTAATTCAACGTCTATCTTAACGTTTTCAATACGTTCTATGCTGTCGTTTTCCTTTTCGGATACAACAAGCCGGAAAAGCTCAAACAACTCGTCATTGAAAAACGCATCGGTTCGGTTATTAACCATTCTGCCGTCGACATTACCGCCGGCTGAGTATAAAAGCGCAGTATATACAGGCTCTCCGAATTCTATTCTGATATTAAACTTTTTATCGAATTCCTCCGTCAGTTTACTGATTCTTTCTCTCTCGATTTTGAGAAGGTTGTATGCATCAAGATGATTGAACATAACAATATTTCCGGACGCGAATCTCGAACAAATTGCAGGCGGGAATAAAGGGGCCCCCTCAAAGTCTGTATCTGTTTTCAGCGCATTTATAACAACCTTTCGTGAAAGTGACGACAAATCGGCACGATCTGTTTCTTCATAGAGACTTTTACCTGCGTTTGTCGTAAAAATAAGTATAACGTCCTTAAGCGAAATCGGCTTATCGCTTTTGGAGTCGCGGATTTCTCCGGCATCCATAATCTGTAAAAACAAATGAATAATACTTATATGCGCTTTTTCAATTTCATCGAGTATTATAATGCTTTTAGGATTTTCCTCAACATACTGCGTAAAGTTACCTTTTTTTGAATCTTTATAAACGGCATCACTTCCAATAAACTCTAAAGACGATTCTTTATTGCAGTATTCGCTCATATCAAATCTCTTAGACGGGATTTTGAGGTATTTGGCCGCGGTTTCGGCGAGAAAAGTTTTTCCTACTCCCGGAGGACCCGCAAACAGGAACATAGCCTTTGGACGGCTTCTATCCTCCTCTGTCATTGCCATAAGCTCGGATTGGAAATACCCTGTTACAAAAACATTAACGGCATTATTCTGACCGAAAACCGTATTCAATAAATAATCCCTTAGTTTCTTAGTTTTTTCCGTCAGTTCGGTAATAGCAGATCTGGCGACATTTCCGGAAACGCTCAAACCATCTTTTTTCTCAAAAATCTCATTAATATCCTTCTTGTCTGCGAAACTGTCGTGGGCGCTTTGTTGCATAGGAACATCCTTTGATAATCCCTTATATTTCAAAATAGTAGTTGCTAAAAATCTTGTCGGTTCAAGAAGTATGCTCTTAAGAATCATCTCTACAGTTAAAACATCAAGCCCTAATATACTTGCCCTACGTTTCGCACGCCTTTCAATCTGACTCATAATAAATCCGCAGGCGATCTCGTTTTCTTTTGACTGCCCGTTTGCCAGATAATCCTCAATATCTGTTTTCAGCGTTTTATAATCACCTTGACATTCAGGGAAATATTCATTCAATATTTTTTTCACCGCCGACTTATTATTACTGTCGAGGGTAATTATTATTTCGCCGTAAAACGCATCGATTACAGTTTTAAGAAAAAGCTCCGGTGTAACAATCGTCGGTCTTTTAGGTGATGTAAAAAAAATATTCATCATCAAGTTTTCCAGCGTTTTGTCATACTTTATTTCATTCATTTTCCTATCTCCGTAAAAATATTTTTATAATAAGCTAAACCTATTTTCCGTAAGCTTTTTTTGCGGAAGCGGGGTATTTTGAAATATCCCATGTGCGTGAAATTGACATAAAAGAATCCGTAACAAGGAAAAACTCGTTTCGATCATTACCTGTATCATTCCATGTGGTGTCAAGATGATACCACTTTCCGTCAACTTTTACTAAATTCCAAGCATGAGGACCGCCTGACGTATCTCCGACGACATAATAGGATTCTACTCCGTTTTTATCAAGAAGATATTTTGCCGCCTTAGCATAACCCTCACATACGCATACTCCTTTACATATTGCTCCGTAAACAGTATAGTCATCATAAGTAAATGGGGTGCTTTTTGAATACTCTATCGTATCACATAAATAGTCATTTATTCTTTTTACTTTTTTATAGTCACTCAATCCACCAAGATTCAGCTTCTTATTTGCCTTTTTTAATTCGGCGTATGTTTTCTTCTTGTTGGCGCGGACCTTATCCGGAGATATACCGTAATCTATTTTAAAATCATATTTTACTTGCGAGTAGCCTAACGAATAATACATGGTATTTCTCATCAAATACATACAGTCAACAACGTAATTGTCATTAAAATACGGAAAAATATACTTCCCAAGTTCCTTGGAATAGTTTTTCTTGCTGTTAATTGTAATGGAAAAACGTGGCGTAACCTTTTTTAAATAATACAGCTCGTTTTCCTTTGCCTGCTTTAGATTACTGCAAATATCATGCGGAATCGATTTATTTCTTGATGGAGTTTTTCCGGGCTTTTTCTTTGATTCGGTAACCGGAGCGGTAGTTTCAGGCTGCTTAGTTGTAACCTGAGGGGTTGCAGGCTGAGTTGCGGGCGTTTCCGACTCCGGCGGAACAGTTGGATTGGTATTCGGCGGAAGATCTTTTTTTCTTTTGATCCTGTTAACAGGTATCTTAACTCCGCCGGAATAATTTTCAATCAGATCCGCCATAGCTTCAACTACAGACTGCGGAACCGGAGAAGACTCAAAATTATTACTATAGTTCGAAATCAATCCCGAAATTGAATCCGCACTTTTATTGCCGCAGCCCGTGAAAACGAGCAACGCCAAAAAAGCTGCTAAAACAGCGATAATCCTTTTCATAACAATCCTCTGCTTTCACTGATTAAAAACTCGAAAACGTTGTTTGTATTGCAGTTTTTCATAAGCTGAACAAAATACAAATAGCCGATTTTATAAATGTCGTCATCGGATCTGCTTAAAATCTCTCTTTCAATATGATCGGCATAATCATGCTGATTTACTACCCTCATCATCTCAATTTCAACATAAGATGCTTGTCCTTCCCAAATATGGATATCTCTAATATGAACCGGATCCTTAATCCCTTCTATTCTAACCTTTTTATCCACAAGTGACCTTGGTGGCTTAAAATCAAGCTCGTCATGCTGCCACGCGTGTGTGAGTTCATGCGCTAAAACAGCGAACACCGCAGGCGCGGGACCGCCGCGCTCAACCCACAGTTCCCTGTCTCCGGAAGAATAAAATCCCAGAACAACCGCATAGGGTGAAGGATTATTAATTTTCTTATTAATAGTATATCTGCTTTTGAACTTAACAGAAATAGTAACCTCGTCCTCGGAATTCCTCTTTACAATTTCCATAGCATAATTGCGGTTCATTTTCACAATTACTTCGTGGAAAAGATCCTCGATTTCCTGCTTTGTTTTCTTTTTCTGGCAGAAACAGTCATTACACATCAGCCTGTTATCCTTGAGTCTATGAGCAGAAAGAATAATTGGTCTAAAGCAATAGTCGCAATGAGTCCACTCTTTAGGATTTAAATTATCATGATATCCCGATACTGCAATATTCTTAGGAACAATACTATCAAAAAAGTTTTTAACCTCCTCGATCGGTAACAGTTCAGAATACTCCTTAAAGCCGTATTTGAAGTAAAGCGCTGTATTCTCCTTTTTAGATAACTCCCAGTCAATATAACGCTGTATAGGAAGTATTATTTCATCAAAACGAGTTTTGAGTTCCTGTACCATTCCAAGCTCCTTATGACAAAACTCGTAAATTGTTACTATACATTCGCTGCCTTTAATTGAAGTCTCACATGGAACCATTTCCAGTATTTTTGACTCAACCGCAGCATCGGGCTTATCGGGAATCTCTTCAATCGTATCGTCTTTCTTAATCTCGGTATCTCCATTAATTGAGATAGATTCGGTATTGGCACAAGCAAAAATGTTCTTATATAAGGTGGGAAATATTGTTTTAAACAACCCGTTTAATAATTCGGCAATAAGCAGCGCTGCTTTAGCATTATCAGAAAAGCCATAATTAAAATGTACGATCAGCATTTGAGCATTCTTTATCTCATCAACAACTAAGAGGTTGCGGTTCATACTATGCTTAATACAATTTGTACTGACCGTAAGGTCTCTTCCTCTGATAAGTGAATAGTAGTCTTTTATCTCTCTTCGAACATCGGCCACACCATACTCAACAAAGTACGGTGCCTCAAGCGAATTATCATCATTTATTAGTTTGAAATTCTTACTGCTGAAAGAACATACGGGTACATATTCATAATGATTTGTTTCATTCTGAATTTTGCCCGTTATTAATCCGTTTTCCATCGAACTGATAAGAACGGATTCGCCATCAAGAGAAATAAACTGGTCTTCAAGACAGTAGTTATGTATATCTTCCTTAAGAATAGGAAGATATTTAAATTCATCCTTATTATTAATAATTATTTTTGCGTAATCATCTTTTGATAATAGTTTTTTATAAAGAGTTTTATTTATAAACCTAACAAGATTTTCATTATCGTAACAACGTCTCGCAGCAGAATATCTCATATCATTTTCAAAAGAAAACGATTTTATGTAGTCACCTGCGTATTCATTCGGAAAAACAATCATAAATAGCTTTTTCAGAATCTCCGAGATAGAAACAGTCTCGGAATCGAATTCCAAATGTCTTCTTACCGACAGTATTTCCGAAGCCTTTACACCAAACTCATACATATTGATTATCATTGTTTCTGCTTCGCTTTTTATAAACAATTTGCTGTTAAAAGGTACAACTGCCTCGGCAAACTGAGTATCGGTAATGTTTTCGCACAAAAACTCCCTAAGCATATAAGGTTCAGAAACTATATGCAGGATCTTGATTTTGTTATCAGCAATTTTTCCCCACACATCCATACAAATAGCAGCATTATTATACTTATCGTGAACAATAAGGAAAATCAAGTCATCCCCGACATAATAATTCACAAACTCATAGGAGAAAACCGAATCAAAATTAACATTACGTTTAATTCCCTTTTCAATCTCTGCTGCACGATCTTTCATCATTCTATGATAAGTTCGAAACGGAGTGTTTTCACAATCTATAATATTTACTTTTTCAACTCCATACTTTGCCGCAATTATACCAAGAGGAAGTGCGTTGCCGTAATAATACTTCGAATCTGTATCAAACACAATTTGCGGTTTATAATAACTTTCTCCTCTCCAAAGGAATATAAAGGAATCGTTGATCTGGTTTGAATTTTTAAAGAAAGAAACAGGGTGTTTTTCTCCCAGCATATCCTCAACAGCGTTCTTAAGCATAACAGAATTGTTTTCCGAAAGGAAAATATACTGAATATCAGTACCTGTATTGTCAAAATGAGAAAACAATGCTTTCTTATAAAATTGTTCTTCGCTAAATAACTCTAGGCTGTCTGAACAGACGCAAATCTTTACATTATCGAAAAAACCGGTTTCGGCAC
Source organism: uncultured Ruminococcus sp. (assembly GCA_964514785.1). Lineage (GTDB taxonomy): Bacteria > Bacillota > Clostridia > Oscillospirales > Acutalibacteraceae > Ruminococcoides. The sequence continues at coordinate 26,967 of CAZERR010000005.1, forward strand.
GATTGGAATAATCATTAATAAAGCTGTTATACGATGATACCAAAACGTCAACGGGTTCATTATTTAAAATATCGCTATATGTTCCTATCTGCCAAATCGCTCCGTAGCCGTTTGCTTTTGCAAATACTTTTTTTATCATTTCCATAAACGATCTGCATTTATTTTTATCCTCATAAATATCCATACTGCAGAATATTATCACTTTATTTCCGCAACATAAACGATAGTTAAGATAATTAAATAAATACTGAGATATTTCTCCGATAATACTATCCGCAACAAAAACGTCTTTTCCGTTTATCATATTAGCAAGAGCATTGGCATATTCGTCACAAATATCTACGCCCGTACAGCGGATTTTATTTTCAATCATTTCATATACAGGGCGCAGTTCAGGCGCGCACATATCGGAATTAGCAGAGCTTCCTCCGTTAAAAAGACGTCGGGATGCAAAATCTTCGAATTTATAAGCTCTTATCAGATTAGCGTCTTTTGCCATATTCTGATAAACATCAAACAATTTTACATAATCGCCAACAATAATTCCCGGAATATCCTCTGTATCATATTCATGACTGGCCTCGTCCTCATCAAATCCCTTAAGGAAATAGTACATCTCGTTAATGATGAGATAGGTCGCCATTGAAAACCAGTACAGATATAAAACAACCTTTGCTGTAAAATCACTCTCTTTCATCATCCAGTCCGGATAAAAAAATACCAGTGTCAGCAAAGCTATGCTCATAATTGAGAAAAGTCCGAGCACACAATACTTAGCCCAACACAACCATTTTCGGTAAAGCATTGCGTTCGGCTTTGTGATATAACCAATTTCCGTATTATAAAATGTTCTGATTATTATTGCGAACGGATTGTACTTTCCGCGCGGGATACGGAAAAAGCTTAATACAAAATAACAAAGCTTTTTAATAATCAACCCGCCTATAAGAACAAAGAGATTAAGCAGAAGAATAGCCAAAACCATTCCGGATAATGTTATCGCCGGAACGGATCCAAACACAAAACTCACGATATTGCTGACGATTTCAATAGAAAGAATCGCATTTATACCGTTTATAATGTCAGACAGGAAAAGCGAAATAAAAAACACGACTAAAATAATAACAACAGTGCTAAACAATTGCATCGGTCGCTTGCTTTTTTTATAGTTATATCTATTATTTAAAAAGACCAGAAGTCCGAATACTGCTGAAAACACCAGCAGAGTTAAAACATAAAACTTTAGCATTTAGTAACCTCTTATTAGGCGGGAGTATTTGTATTCGGGTAATAGAAAGGATTCCTTTTTTCGTCCTTTTCAAGATCTATTTCCGCTTCACCCGGAGATATTTTTATCTTGCCGTCCGCACTGTCAATTAATGAATGAAAATAATTTAAACTGTTCTTAATCCGTGCAATACAATTTTTATGGTAACTGAGCTTTTCCTCATACAACTTAAACTCTTTTTTCGATTCCTTAAGAAAATCCATTGCAATACTCAACTTCTCGATTTTTGCAATAGTCTTAAGCTTTCTCGAATACATATTAGCTATCTTAAGGTATGCCTCAAGAAAATCATCACAAGTTCTTATAACCTCTTTATAAAGAGCCTTTTTCTTTCTTGAAAAAAAGATATGCACAATTACTGCTCCAAGAAGAACCAGCAATGCGAAGCAAATATTTGAAAAGAGCCATATGTTTAATCCGTCGACATTTTCAAAAACATGAGGCTCTCCTATCGTATAAGGAATAATATAGGATAGCACTGCAGTCAATGCAGTGAGGACAAACGCAAAAATCCTGCTGTATCTCAGGCATCTGAAAATTGCTCGGATTTTTCGGTTTAATCTTGAAAGCTTATTTTTCGCATCAATTGTTGATTTATAGTTAACATTTGATTCTTCACAAATATCGAGAAACTCTTGATTTGATTTTTTATAATCAACCTCCATCTCGTTGAGTTTAGAAGAAATATCTTCCGTATCAACCTCTATTGTGTCGGTCATTTTTTCGCATTTTGAGTAAGCGACAGATACCCTTTCGATATAATCTTCTAAAACTCCGTCGGCATAATCAATGTGCTTACATATTTCTTTATATGTATTCTTCCAGTTATCCTCATCTTTATCTATACCGCTTTTCAAATTCTGTATTGTTTCTACAAAAACACCGGTATCATTGTTTCTTATTGCGCTATATACGGAATAGTTATATTCCTTATACTGATTCTCGCATCTATCAATCTCCACCTCAGGATCCCTGTATTCAAAAACAAAATCCCTCGAATTTCTATTTACCAGATAAAAACTTTTCAGGCGCACGCTGTACTCAGCTAACACTGCAGAGTAGAAAGGTAAACTAACAGATGAATTTAAATAATCCGATTTGCTAAACGTTGTTTCTAAATCTACTACATACTTAATAAACTTCAAAGTTTCGGATATTTCCTCTTTTTTTCGTCCGACAATATTATCCGTTTTTATATATGTTCTTATTACTTGTTCCTTATTAAAAGAAACCTCCGCAAACTTATCATGAAGCGCATTAAATACTTCCCATTCGCTGAGTGGTGTTTCGTTAGCGATTTTGGATATTCCGTATTTTCCCCATAATTCCGAAAAAATCACGCGCACCCATGGGTTGGAAGAATGCTGTATTCTCTCTTTAATGCCGTCAATAAAAGCCGCTGATTTCTCGGGAGTAATAATCTCTCTGTCTTTTGAAAAATCCGGAAAATCTCCTCTACATGTATCGGAGAAAAAATTATCGCTGATTGTATTTGTATATGATTCAAAACCAACACAGCGATCCGATGATCCGTAAATAATGGAAAACAAAAAAACTCGGCTATAATCTTTGATACGGGATCCAAGACATTTTCTGATTCGGTAGGACATAACAAAATCGCAATTTTCGGTATAGTCATTGGCAGAATCTATATACCGCGGAACGCAAAAAATTATTTCATAATTATCATCCTTCTCGAAGTAACGCTCGCTTAAATCGAGAACGAGCTCGTCCATCTGCTTATCTGCGTTCTCCAAATCGTCAATATTTATTATTACAACCTTATTCTCAGCCTCCGCCTCGAAAAAGAAAAAATCATAATAATTCAAACTTATGCAGTTCTTAACATTAACCAAATATGTGATCATTGTTAACTGTCACCTCTAAAAGCAACAGACAATAGGGCATAAAGCCCCATTGTCCTATGATTTTTAATATATCCTACAACCACGTCTTATAGGCCTGCTGGAAAGCTTCTTTTCTCTTTTCAGCCTTTTCCATAAACGCTTTATCATCATAAGGGGTATTTTTTAACTTACCCTTTGATTTTTTGTCCTTCATTTCTTTGTAAGTCTTATTAAACGAACTAATACAAGCATTTATAACGGACTCATAGAAAATATTAGCTTCAGATTTATTATTTCCGGTTACCTCTAAAGAATAATCGAAGACTATCTTCTTTAAAGACTTGAGAACAATCTTGAGTTTTGTGTCATCTCCGTTTTCCGCATACAGCTTAAAGATAGAAATAAGTATATTCTCAGTATCATTATCACCGGTACCTATATTTGTATTAGCCAGATTAAACAATATCTGATGCTGCTCAAGATTACTGTATTCCTTTTTATCGCATCTAGCAACATCTCTCCGCGTAACCTCTCCGGCATAGTTTAATACATTATAAACCATGGCGCTGTTGTACGAGAAAGCCTCAAGTAAATCCTTATATTCAGTTCCAATAGGCTGTTTATTGATAAGTATTGTTTCAAATGCCTTATCATCAAATGTCTTGTTAAAGAACATCCAGCGATTTACGCTTGCACCGCCGCCGGAATAATCCATCGTAATACGACAGAAACGAAGAGCTAAAGATAAAATGAAAGCACGCACAATTTCTGTTTGACGTTCTTCCTCCTCGTGAGGATCAAGAGCCGGAAGCATTGAAGGAATGTGCCATTTTTTATCAATATGAGGATGCACAAAGGAGATTCCGCCTTCATCGGATTGAGAACTCAACTGTTTGCTTCCTATGCCGAGCATTTTGTTGATACGTTCAGCATAACACTCATAAGCGCGGCCTCCCTTTTTGTATAGGTTAAGCTGGGTCGCTTCGAGACAGTATACGGAACGCAGACAGGATAAAGTATACTTATCTACTCTTTCGTCTTCAAATACTTCTGTGCTTCCTACATCGTCACATTTTAATACTTCGTCCGCTAATTCGTCATCAAAGGAGTATATCTTCCTTTTGTGCGCATTACCATCGTCATCAATAATCTCTACACGCTCAGCTTTTGTAAAGCAAGACGGATTCATTATCCAGCACACCTTTTCTTCAGGCGCTTCATCCGATGTGTACTTTAAGTAGGGCGCTGCCTTGGTTTCAATTCTCTTAAATGTCATCTTAGCATCTTTATATTGTACTTTTTCATACATATCAGGTCTTTCGTGTTTAGGAAGCGAGAGCCAATATTGCTTTTTTATCGCCTGAATTATATTCATATCAAGGATGGGATACGCATCTTTTTTTATCAGTTCTGTCAACGAATAAATTACTGTGTCGTTGAACAATACTGTCATATCCTCACTGATATTATCATAAACAAGCTTTTTATTGCCCTCATTAGCTCGCGTAATCATCAGATCATAAAGACCCTGCGTAAGAGACAAAACAGCCTCAAGTGGTATTTTTGATAGATTAACTTCCGTATTACTTGTTACTTCGTTGTATAACGCGGTCTTATTATCTGCCGATGCACAAATATAATGCTCTGCGCCCTTATTTGCATTATGCATTACAAGAAATTCCTGAGCTTCGTCAGCAGCCTCGGAAGCAATTTTCTTTATACACTTGAACAAAGCCTCGTAATTCTCAATAAGCATACCGAGGCGGGTAGAAAGAGTTAAATAAACACTCTTCTTGATTAGCTCAATCGTGTATAAAATATTAGTAGTATACTCCGTTTCTGCAGCAGTAATAAGCTCATTATATATATACTTATAATCTCTTGAATACTTAACAAGGAAGTCGGGAAGCTTATCTTCAATTTCTTCAAGAGCCTTGACCGGATCTTCTCTCATTTCCGTTTTTCTGTAATAGTCTGTTGTATCAACAGCGTTTCTGAGCTCATAGGAAAAATTCTTCGGATTTCCGACCGACTTCTCTGCTTCATCATAACGCAAATCGATTTCTTTTTTGAATTTATAAAGCAAATATCTGGCAGCTATGGGATGCATATTAAACAGATAATCAGGCAGGGATGTCTTCTCTTTTTTGATTACCGTATTATCGTATGCGAGAGGTATCACGCTTTCAACAATCCTGCGGGAACTTCTTGCAATTATGCCTTTCATTTCTTTTTTTATGTTGTGCAGTTTAGCGCTTATATCCGAGTAATTCTCGACAACATCCAGATCCTTATCAACCTTCGGCTCGTTATTCCTGAAGATATCATCTTCTATAACGAGACTAATAGCCGTTTCAATTCCGGTACAAAGCTTCTCACTGATTGACATTTCGCTTTCGATAGTGGATTCCATTCCGCCATCATCAACAGTCTCCTGAGTTTTAACTATACTCTGACGATAATATTCATCATACGGTGAATCTATATCATCGCTTTCAACCTGCTCTATATAGTAATCCCCTAAGGTGCCTATTTCTTCAACGCCTTTTCCGTGTGTTTCGACATTTGCTACTCTCAGTTCTCTTATATAATCATCGTCAATAGCGCGCCAATCCTTCACGATAGTATCGGCAATCCACTTATTGGTAATGTAATCCAGAATACCGTCATATGGATAAATCGCCTTTGAAAGAGCGATACCGCCGTAACGATTCATTCCGTTGCTTTCAACACGCGGAATAATATAGTTATCCTCGCTTCCGTAGATATCATTTGTTGACACTGAGAAGCACTGAGCGATAATAGTACGTTTTATATTCTCAAGTTGCTTTTTAAATCCGCCTGAAGACAGTCCGTCAGAATTATATTTTTCAAACATGAAGATAAAATCGTACGGTACCTCAATAGCGTCACCGGGTTTTTTCCCTTTATTTACTTTATCGTAATACGGAATATTAAGCAAAGAAGCTTTAGAGTTATCAGTCTGCATTTTATAAATAGCGTTCAACTCTTTCAAACACGAGTAGGCATTTGTAAAATTAGCAGCTTTTTGACGAGCGGTATTTTTTTCTTCAGTGATCGAAGGTCCGACAAAGTAACCCCTGAAAGCAATGCTTTTTGCACCCGCAACATAATCAAGTCTGGCTTTTATATAGTAAGGAAGCTGTACCACAATACCTGCGCCGGTTCCTCCGCATATTGAGCATACTATAATAACCTTAAGGTCCGGCAAATGAGGATCACCGGTCATTTGTTTTACCTGGTCAATTGCCTCGTCAAGAGGGATGAGAGCTCCCTCTTTAATTGCCGCCTCAGCCGCAAGGCGAGATACTGATCTAATCTGACCGGCACCTTCCACCATCTTCTTTCTGGCAATAAGAGGACTCTCTGGGAACCATGAGAGCATCTCTTTGTTTGCGTTAAGATATTCCTGGACGGTTTTATCTGTACTTGTAACAACTGTTTTTATCCCCTCATCCGCAAGAACACTTAAATCAAACTGATTGGTATCAATGCACACGGGGCAAACCAATTCCTTTTGCTCCTTGGTTAACGAGTTATTTATACTCGAAACAATTTTTCCACCGATTCCGCCGGCACCGATAAGCAGTGTAGGCACCATTCCTTTGAAAGCCATATTTTACCTCTTTCTCTTTTTAGTTTGTATTCTTGAATTTACATTTTTTGATTTGAGGGTAGTGTTAGTTCCCCTTTTTTCCTTCTTGTTAATCAACGCGCATTCGATAAGCCCTTTCTTCGCCTTATTAATACGCATTAAAGCCCTTTTAGGACGTATTGTTTTTTCCAGTTTGGAGCGTTTTCTTTTTCCAGCACTAAAATCAAGTGCAGTAGAAGATCGTATTATTGCTCGTAACTCAGTTTCTGCATTTGTGGTTTTTCCTTCTTTATAAATAATTCCGTCCTTCTGTTTATATTTCGCATTTACATAACTGTTTCTAAAGCCCTGCGCTACAAAATATATATCATTGCTGACTTTTTTCTTAGCCCTTAAGGAAGGCTTGAGAACAGTTCTCAAATTAGTTAGGGAGATGTTTTTTCTCGTTATTACTCCGCTATTTTCATTTCTATATGTATAGGTAATAGTTGCACAGCATAATTTTCCAAAAAACGGGAACTTAGGTTTAACTATGATATTTATTATCCATGCGTATAAAAGAATCTGTAGAATATTTATGAGCCAATCAAAAGGAAACGCCCACCATATATTTACAGGAACGCTTTCGCTTTCACTCGCACCTATTCTGGCCTTAACGCTGTTAAAAAAAGGTGTAATAAATGAAAACATCCATCTGCGTTTTGTTCCTCCGTATCTCATGCAATAAGCAAATTTACCGTCTTTTCGGAGTTTTACCTTACCATCAAGCAACTGTGAGCCCAAAAAGCCATAGCTTGGTTTAATCTTGAAGTCAAGATTTTTTGCTTCTTCATAGGTTACAAGCTTTCCGTCACGATAAACAGTAAACAATAGAGGCTTTGCATCGCGATTATATAAGTTGCTTTGAGTAATATCGTATTTATCCGACTCGCAAATAATCTTATACTGCGGCATCTTATTAGGTTTAAAGCTTCCGGTAGTATCCTTAATAGGTAAAAAACCGGGAAGCGTTATCGAAGTGTACAGCTCAGTATCATCTAGCTTCAGCCTTATATTCTTATAGAACAAGGATGAAGATGAATCCTTTCCTCCGCCAATCTTATATCCCGTTTTAAAACTACTGCCGTCAGGAAGCAGCGATTCGTCAATAGTTTTATCCGTTCCCGCTTCTACGATTTTGCCCTTAATATCTACAAGATCGCCTTCCGTAAGATCCTTTATATTCCTTACGGGTTTTTTCCCTTTAAGAACAGTCAGCTTTATTTCGATAGCCGGTTCCGTCATTACAACAATTGAGTTTAAATCAACTTTATCCTTAAAAGTGATAGTATAGGTTGACGCAGGCGTGTTTTTATCTCCGCGATTTATTTCAGTAGCTGTACCCTTAAGAGCACTTGTAAGTTTTTCAGGAGCCCTGAGTGATACCGGAGATGAAATACTGAGATCGCATTCAGGACATTTTGCCGCTTTCACAATTGCGTCGGATTTTTGCGATAGAATTACGATTTTATATAGAGGCAGAGCGGATTTAAACTTAAGGGTATTGCTTCCCTCCAGTTTAATATCGTCCTTATTTATGCGTATTCTTCCGGATATTTGGTCGGCCTCCTTTCCCAAGGCCTCAATGAACTCGTCACCCGTTTTGATTTTATCGGGCGTTCCGTCCGAATTCCCATCATATACCCTAACACCGTTTATCTGCTCATTTCTAATCATGGCTTTTTTACCAAGAGGGAAATAGATATTATTGAGCTGAAAACCCTCTTTTTTATCTAATTCGTACGCATCCGCAACAACGCTCTCGACGCTGTCGGCATCGTTAAGAGAGCCGTCTGTAAAAGTAATAAGCCAATAATCTGATTTATCCGAACTATGCTTTACATAATAATCAACTAAAGCCTTATTAGCCGTTTCAATTGCCTTATAAGGAGTTTTGCTGAATATTTTATGACTTCGTATTGAATCAATTGCATCCTGCTTATCTTTTAAGTTATAAGCTTTATACTCAGTCTTGTTTGACATATATGTAACATACAGAACGTCGTCCTTATCCAACAGCCCGGCGAGAGTCTGTATTCCGTAAGAAGCATACTCCCAAGTATTTGATTTGTTACGCATACTGCCTGAATCATCATAAACAACCGAAACAATCTTTTTTGGTTTATTCGGCGTTGCTGAAGCCGACGTAATAAAACATGCAGTTAATGTAACACCAACAACAATAAATGAAATTAAAATAGAAAAAAAGCGTTTCATTTTTATCCCTTCTTGCTGAAACTGATACCATATTTGTCATTGTACCATATTTTTCTTGTTTTTTCAACAACAAATACTGTGATTTTTTATAATTTTAGTGCATTTTTACAATAAAATTCAAGTTTTGACAATCATGAAAACAACACTTGTATATTCGGAACCCTTTATTCGATAAATTATTCGTAAATATACGAAAAAAATTAAACAATTATTTTCTATATATATGAGTACCGATGTAATTTAGTTTTTTCTTTCAGGAGGATGACTCAAATGAAAACCAAAAACAAAATGTCGCTTTTTGCATACGCTACGGTGTTGATGTTCTTTTGTACTGTGCTCGGTATCCTTTTTGCACTTCGCGTTTATGACGAAAAAAGGCTGAATTTCTTCAGCGTATTTCTCATATGGTACGCTGTTATTATCTTAGCCGGACTGACTCTAACTTGCAAAAATCATAGGAATATGAGCTCAGCGGCAACTCTGGCGGCACTTCCGTATGGCGCTTACTGTTTTATTGCCTATTATGATGAAACTATCGTGTTCTGCGGGATTTATTTATTGATAATATTCGCTGTAGTCATACTGTATTACTTTGCAAGAATATTCTTCAGGAATATCCCTTCTCACAAAGAGCGTTCCGTAGTTTTGGTAGGCAGAACCAAAACATTGCTAAGAAAAAGCTTTATGGTAACGGGTGTGTTAGCCGCATACATATTTTTTGTTACTTTTTATTGTACAATGACAGGAACCATTCAAAATACAACTTCAATCAAAAACGTTGTCAGAAATGCCGATGCTTCGTCGATTGAATTTTCTCTCTCTGACTGGGAAAAGGCATCTAAAGACAAGAAAAAGGAATACGCTCAAAGACTTATAGATTACGAATGCGGAAAACTTTACATAAAGCCGCTGAAATTATATGTTGATCCTAAAATGCAGAACCATCAATACGGCTATTATATAAACAGCAATAGAATAATTGCTCTCAGCAAAAATCGCCTTTATAAAGGCAGCGTTCTCGAAGTGTTGAACGCAATATGCCATGAATCCTACCACGCGCTAGAATACTCTCTTATTCAAAGCGGAGATATCTATAACGGAAACACTGATATTGAAAAAACCGTGCAATATAAAATATCCAAATACAAATCCGAATTTGAAAACTATAGGGATTATAAAACATCTGACGGAGCGCTTTCCTTTTACAAGTACTACAATCAGATGTGCGAGTCGGATTCGAGAACCTATGCCGATATCGAGTCTGTTGTTCTTTATAAAATTCTCTTATTAAACGGCAGCAGCTAATGATACGGTAATTTGATCAAGCTCATCCGAATGGCGAAGGAAAGAAACTTGCCATTTTACTCAACATTCGGTGCAGCAGACAAACCTGCTGTGATTATTACTCCGACTTAATGTTTACCAAATGAGCGATTGCGGGGATCGATTCACCCTGTTGGGACGATACAGGGCTCATAAGCGCTCCGGTAGCGATAAAAAGGATGTTTTTATACTCTCTCTGCTCCAGTTTTGGAAGCACCAATGAGCACAACACCGAGGCGCAGCAGCCGCAACCCGAACCGCCCGAATGAACGTCCTGAGTTTTTCGGTCATATATCATCAGTCCGCAGTCGTTATGGCGCTGTCTAATATCAATATTTTCAGTACCCAAAATATCGTACAGACATTCAGAACCGACCTCGCCCAAATCACCGGTCAATATCAGGTCGAAATCCGAAGGAGAGTTTCCTGTATCAGCGAAAAAATCAAGTATAGTCCCCGCCGCCGCAGGTGC
>CAZERR010000006.1:0-33905 GCA_964514785.1 uncultured Ruminococcus sp.
TATAGGTATGAAACAATAAATATACATTATAGAAAGGAGATCGGAGTAAAAGTTCACACCGGTCAGGATTTATGTTGTCCTCTCAGTTTTTCCCTATTGAACAAGGGGCGATGACTAAATCCCCGGTTTACGCCTTATTTGCCCACGGTAAGGTTGTAAATCACTTTAATAACTATTTGCGGGCAGAAAGGCTATGGCGATTATTATGAAAAAACTAACATCAATCTTTTTAAGCGCAGCGATTATTTTCACTCTTATCGCAGGCTCGTTTGCGGCGGTTCAAGCCTCAGAAGGAAGCACCGTTAAGGAAAAGCTTATCGGAAAATGGACTTGTTATCAATGTGTATCCGGCGGCGAAAAATTTGCTCCTGCCGATTATTACGGTTCGGTAGTCCGTCAGACAGGCGCATATATAAAATTTAAAAATAATAAATTCAGTTGTAACTTAGGTATTAAGGGCTTTTCGGGTAAGTTCACTGTAGCGAAAAACGGTAAAATCACACTTAAAGCTACTAAAGAATGGGACGGTAAAGGAGCATATAAAAAATCAAAGAACTACACTGTTAAAATCGCTAAAAACTATAAGAAGATTGCGTTCAAGGCATTTGGCGCTAAAAACTACTTTAAAAAGAAATAATATTCATTTAACCCCTTTGCAACAGAAAGCAGCTGTTGCAAAGGGGTATTTTTTCAATACTTTAAAGACTGTGAATAATCAATATTCAAATCTCCGTTATTCTCTTCAAAACCAAAATAATCATCCTTGCGAACTGCTTCATTATAACTGAGTTTTCCGTCGAGGAAGGATATTTTTGTTAATTCTTTATCCGTGTCAAAATAAAAAGCAATCCCTAAATGCTCCGACTCTCCGGTTTTTATAACGCCGTATTTTTCAGCCAATAAAACATCAGAACATAAACCGGAGTTCATAAACTTATGTATACTCATACCGTATTTTAACGCCTTTAATCGCGTTTTATCCGTAACCGTATCTATTTTATAATACTCGGTATACGGAAAATATGAATAACTTAAATCAGAATAATATTCTGAAGGATAAGAGCTTACCGCTACACTACTGCTAATATTGATTTTTAGCTGATTATTATACTTTTGGAAAAAATAAGTATCAGCACCAAAATCAGGTTTAATAAATTTATGCTTGACCTCAGGAAACCGTTTAGAGAAATCATCCGCCAATTCCTTGCAGTCCTTTTTTGTATCGGCGTTAACAATAAACTCTATAATTTCCCTGCGATAATTTTCAGTTCCCTCAATTATGCTGTTTTTCATTATATAGGTATATGAGCAAGCAACTATTGCCGCAATAATGAGGAACCCGCAAAACGCAGTAACAGTATTCTTGATTACACTTAATATAAACTTGAAAATACCGACGTAATACATACGCTCCTTGCATAATACTTTAAGTATAATAAAAACAGCCCATAAAACGAGAATTATCCAAACAACAAGCACAAGCCAATCATATTCTCCGTTCTCAAATACATCGGCGTAATCGTAGCCGTGAAGCGTCTCCGTATATTCGGAATATCCCTTAGTAAATATAACGACGCAGGAATACACTAACGGCTTTAAATAATTTGTAAGCAAGCCTGTCAGCGGTCTGAAACCGTCGTACCATTTCTCTTCGATATTGACAGGCAGAAAACTCGGCGCAATCGAAATAATAAGTAGCAGAAGCGCCACGGTTGCAAGGTATACAGCAGGAACGACTTTATTATCATATCTCATAGACAACGCGAAAATTACAACCAAAGCAGTAAAAACAGCTAAAGACAGCAAATCGACCCATAAATGATGTATTTCAACGGTTGACTCAAGATAATAACAATTATCTGAAATTATGTACGACATAATAAAACAGAGCAACAGTATTATAATTGAAATTACATTAAATATATTCTTATACCACTTCTCGCTGTGAAGAGTATTCATCGAAGCGGCGACCTCCTCAGCCTCGCCCATTTCCTCAACCGCCTTGGCCTCCGCCTCGGCTTCGGAATATCCGATTTCAATATAATAATTCTTTTTTTCTTCAATATGACTCTCAAGCTCCGCCAAAACCGCCTTTTTTGCGGTTTTATTTTTTATGGACTTTGAGATTTCTTCAAGATATGTATTCATTACAGACACCTTAATAAGAAAATCCGAGGACTTTTTCAACAGACTTGGAATAAACCTTCCACTCCTCTTCCTTCTCAGCCAGCTGTTTTAAGCCTTTTCGGGTCAGGTGATAGTATTTTCTCTTTCGGTTATCGACCTCATCCCAGTAGCTTTCGAGGAAGTTTTCCTTTTCAAGCGCGTGGAGGATCGGGTAAAGCGTACCCTCCTTTAGCTCAAAAACGCTTTCGCTCCTTAGCTCAAGCTCCTTTATAATTCTGTAGCCATACAAGTCCTTTCCCTTTAATACGCTTAAAACAAGCATTGAGGTACTGCCCTTAACGAGCTCCTTACTTAGTTTCATAATCAGCACTCCCAGCCTAGATTTTCTATATACATAGATTTACTATGTATTAATATTATCACACTGAATTATTAATGTCAATAGAAAAATATTTTTTTTAACACAAGAAAGCGCGCAGCTGACCCGGCAGGAAATGTCACTATATTTCAGGTGAAAAAATATAAAGTTTTTGTATAATATTCAGACGGAAACAGCAATCACCCGAAAAGAAACAAGTTTTTTAAAAAATCTCACACTCAATTCTTGCCATAAACGTCGAAATATTGTATTATGTGAGGTACAATGTTAAATATTTAAAGGATGAAGAAAATGCTTAAAATAGAAAATTTATCTTTTAACGTAAACTCAGACGGCGGCGAAAAGGAGATAATCAAAGACATCAGCCTCGATATTCCTAAAGGCAAGCTTTATGTTATAACCGGTCCGAACGGCGGAGGTAAATCGACCCTCGCGCGTTTGATTGCCGGAATCGAGAAGCCCTCGGGCGGAAAAATATATTTTAACGGCGAGGATATCACCGAAAAAAATATAACGGAAAGAGCTAAGCTCGGAATCGGCTTCGCGTTTCAGCAGCCGGTTAAGTTCAAGGGACTCAGAGTTCTCGACATTATAAGGCTTGCCGCGGGCAAGGAGCTTTCCGTTGCGGACGTTTGCAAGTACCTTTCACTGGTCGGTCTATGCGCGCGCGAGTATGTCGAGCGCGAGATAAACTCCAGCCTTTCCGGCGGAGAGCTCAAGCGAATCGAAATCGCTACGGTTCTCGCGAGAAAAACCCTGCTCACCTTATTTGACGAGCCGGAAGCAGGTATCGACCTGTGGAGCTTTAACAACCTTATCGAGGTATTCCAAAAGCAGAGAGCCGAAATAAAAGACAGGTCAATCCTCATTATCTCTCACCAGGAGAGGATTTTAAACATCGCGGACAGAATTATCGTTATCAAGGACGGCTATGTTGACGCTGAGGGCGAAAAAGACGAGATCCTGCCCTCCCTCATCGGCACATCCTCTGCGGTACCCGACTGTCAGGGCAAATTTTGATAAGGAGGACGACTATGGACTTAAATAATATTCAGAAGTTTTTACTTAAGGAAATCGCCGACCTCACCGATACCCCGGCAGGCGCGTATAATATCCGCTCCGACAGCGAGGCGGTCGGCAGAAAATCCACCGAAAATATAGAAATCGTGCCGAAAAAGGAAATAAGCGGTATCGACATCTATATCAAGGAAGGCACCAAGGGCGAGAGCGTTCACATCCCCGTTGTCGTTACGAAAAGCGGTATTAAGGAAAAGGTATATAACGACTTCTTTATCGGAGAAAACGCCGACGTTGAAATCGTCGCAGGCTGCGGAATCGATAACTGCGGCGCGCACGACTCTCAGCACGACGGTATTCACAGGTTTTACATCGGCAAAAACGCTCACATTAAGTATGTCGAAAAGCATTTCGGCTCGGGCGACGGAAGCGGAAAGCGTATCCTTAACCCCGTAACCGAGGTTTATATGGAAGAAAACAGCTCCTGCGAGATGGAAATGGTTCAGATAAAGGGCGTTGACGATACCACAAGAACAACCATCGCCGACCTTAAAGCCGGCGCGAGCCTTATCGTAAGAGAGCGCCTTATGACTCACGAAAATCAGAACGCCGTAAGCATATACACCGTTAACTTAAACGGCGACGGCTCTACCGCGGACGTTGTTTCGAGAGCGGTAGCGAGGGATAATTCCTACCAAAAATTTGACGCTAAAATAATCGGAAACGCCGCCTGCAAGGGACACACCGAATGTGACTCAATCATTATGGACAACGGTAAGATCCTCGCGGTTCCCGGACTTGAAGCGAATAACGTTGACGCGTCGCTCGTTCACGAGGCGGCTATCGGTAAAATCGCGGGCGAACAGCTTATAAAGCTTATGACGCTCGGGCTTACCGAAAGTGAAGCCGAGGAGCAGATCATAAACGGATTTTTACGATAGAACTAATTACTTAAAAATAATTGAAGCCGTCGCTTGATGCGACGGCTTCTCTCTTTAGTAAACCTTTACCTTAACCTTAAATTTCACGCCGTTGATTTTCAACGTTACGGTCGCTTTGCCCTTCTTATAGCCCTTTATACTTATTTTTTTAGCGTTGCGCTCCGTACTGCCGGGCACTCTCGCGACTTTCTTCTTTGTTGAGGAATATGAATTATACTCGGGGGCTGCCCTGCCCGAGATTTTAACGGAAAGCTTGCCGCCTTTTTTGATGTAATAGAGCTTCTTTTTATTAAAGGCTTTTCCGTTGATCTTTATGCTCGGGTTAGAGGTTACGGTAACCTTGCACTTGAATTTCAAGCCGCGCGGAGTTTCGGGGCTCACATACGCAACACCCTTTTTAAGTCCGTAAACGTTGCCTTCATTATCAACATAAACAACCTTATCGTTGGTACTTGTCCAGTACTGAACTCCGCAGTTTTCAAGGCTGAGCTTGACCTTCTTTCCTGCCTTAATGCTCGCGTTCGTCTTATTGATTGACGCGGCGCCTCTTACGAGCACGATACCGTTATCAACAGCGTATTTTTCGCCCGCGGAGCCTGCGCCTGCGAATATCTCAAAGCCTCTTTTTAGATAGTCGCCCGAAACATCGTTGCCTGTCTCGGAGTTGACTCTCTCGTCGTAATAGTAGCCAAACGCCTTTTTGCCGATTTCGGTAACATTGTCGGGAATCTGAACGCTTATGAGGCTTGTATCATAAAAAGCGCCTGCTCCGATTTTTTTGACGCCGGAGCCGATTTCAAGCTTCGATAAGCTCGAATTGGCGAAAGCGTATTCTCCTATTGTTTCAACACTCTCGGGAATCGTAAGCGATTTAATATTGGTACCGTTAAACGCGTAGCCGCCTATCTCCTTTAAGCCCTTTCCAAACTGAACGGAACTAAGTGAGTTCTCTTCTTTGTCGGCATAAAAAGCTTTCTCCCCTATCTTCTCTACCGAGTCGGAAAGTGTAACGCTTCTCAGGTTCGGACATTCTCCGATACCGTTTAAAACCTTAATGCCGTTGTTGACGATAAGGAAGTTGATATCCTCGTAATGCTCAGCCCACGGCGCGGGATAAAGATAGTTTATGCGCGGGGTCTCTCCTGTACCCGATAAGGTAAGCGTACCCGTATATTTATCGAACGTCCAGGTAGTATCGGTGTCGGGCGGAATACTCCCGACAAGCTTATCGTAATAAGACTTCGCAAGCGAATCCGCGTCGCAGTTGATAACAAAGCCCTTTACTCCCTTGAAAACCTGATCGCTGTAGGTATAGCCGATACTGTTATCCTCAAGCTCGGTGGTCTTGCCCGGGATAGTAACGCTCATAAGCCCGGTGTTTATAAAGGCTGAGGAATGTATTTTCTTAACCGAAGCCGGAATAGTAACACTCTTTAGAGCTGTGTCGCCGTAGAAAGCGGCATAAAGAATATACTCGCAGCCGTCGGGAATAACAACATTATCAAGACTTCCGCAGAAGGAAAAGCAGTCCTCTCCTATCGTTTTAAGAGAAGCAGGCAGCTTAACGCTTTCAAGCCCGCCGTTATATCCAAACGAACAGCTTTTGATTTCTGTTACGCTGTCTGCAATTGTAACGTCTTTGAGCGAGTAAAGGCTTGAGAAAAGCCTGTCGCCGATCGAAGTGATACCGTTTTCAACAACAACGCTTTTTACCTCCAACCCCTGCCACGGATTTTCGCCGTTTATATCGGGAGTCGCGCCGGTACCGGAAACCGTGAGGATCCCCTGAGCTTCATTAAAGGTATAATCGCAGGAGCCGATTTTTCCGGTCTTATCGCCTGTTTTAGAGGTTTTCGGCTCAAAAGCAGAAGCCTCGGGAATAAAAGCGGATAGAATAAGCATTAATGATAAAACAGCGCTTATTATTCTGCTTGATTTAAAAACTGTTTTTTTCATAAATCGTCATAGCCTTTCTGCCCACAGATATTAAAGTTATTTACTGCCTTACCGTGGGCGGATAAGGCGTGAACAGAAATCATCTTTCATCTAAGGTAACAAAAGCAATAAGAATAGTGTGAGCTTTCACACTGTTTCTCCTCTCCCGTTATAAGGATAGCGGAGCGGAGCAGTTAGTAAAGGAAATAAAACACAAGAAATTGCGCGCAACTAAGCAAGCAGCACAAATCAAGAAAACACCCCTCTAAAAAGCCTTTACGACCTGCTCCGCCGCCGTTATTGATCCTTAGGTGATGAATATTTATAAGTTTGAATGTATATTAATTATACTAAAAAAAATTATATCATATTATACACATTTTTCTATAGGTTTTTGTAAAAAAATAATATTTAAATGCAGATTTTAACAAGAAAAATATAATTTTTGTCAATAGTGAATAAAACTAACGTCAAGACAGGCGCTTTTATACTTTCCGACACAATTTGAGAATTAATTTTTATAAATTGCGAAATGTATATTTATACAAAAAAACTATGAGATTTATACAAATTTTTTCGGTTTTTTTCTAACTCTGATTTTCCTAAAAAATATTGACAAGAATATTGCTTTTAAATATAATTTTTATAGTTGGTAAAAAATTAACAATCACTGTTTCCGGTCAATCCGCGATTAGTCAGCATTGGTTATAAATAAATCATATTACCTAATTAAAAATAACCTAATTAAATATTAAAAAATATTTATAATTTTTTTTAAAAAAATTAGTTAGGTACCTTGACAAGTTCTTTCCGATATATTATAATGATATTGGAACTCAAGGTACCTAACGGAATTGAGTGGAGATTAGAATGTCGAATAATGCCATTGGCAATATCAACAGCAACGATTACTATCAAAAGGATGTGGATGATAAGATCCTTTTGAACCTTAGGGATTTAGGTCAGAAGATTCCTTTTCTTTATGAAGGAAAAAACAGTCAGCGCAGAGCGTTGATAATTTTAAGAAAGACGGGCAGCGTGTCTCAACGCAAATTAACCGAGCTGCTTAATATCAAGCCCGGCTCAATGAGCGAAATTCTTACCAAGCTCGCCAACAAAGGATTAATAGAACGTACTCAAAGTGCGGACGACAGAAGGACCTCGATTATTTCCCTTACCGAAAAAGGTATACAGGCCGCGGACGAAGCTTCTGAGTTTCGAAGCGAACGCCGCGTGGAAATGTTTTCGTATCTGGACGATATTGAGAGAATCACCTTACTTAATCTGTTGGAAAAAATTAATAATACCTGAGAAATTTATCTTATACCGAGGGATGTGACGGTTATGGCAGATAAGTTGAAAGTTGTTATTACAGACGAACAGAAGGATATCAAAATTGAGACAGGAGTTCGTATGCTCTTAAGGCGGTGCTGTCATGCAGTACTCGCGAACGAATCGTATAAGGGCTCCGCGAAAATCGGTATTACCTTTACCGATAATGAAAGGCTCGACGAGAGAAGTAACGAGGTTCAAACCCCTCCCGTTAAGCATGAGCTGCTTGTTATTCCGAACGAGAACGAGTCCGCAAGCGATATGCCTCATCTGGGTAATGTATTCATCTCATTTGAAAAAGCTATTGAAACTGCCGAAAAGCAGAACAATCCTTTAAAGCACCATCTTGCTCTAGTTACAGCGTACGGCGTTTTACAGCTTTTAGGTTACAATCACGGTGAAACCGCAACCGCTGATAAGGCAGATTTAGCTATGTATCAGCTTGGATTACAGTCATCTTCTTTTTACTACATTAACCAATAGTTTAAGACCGGTTCAGTGATGAACCGGTCCCTTTTTATTACTAAACCGAAAATAAATCCTAAACTGAATACGGGCGGCTCAGAAAGCCGCCCGTATAATAATATCAATATTTTGTAATAGTGCCTGCGTACGAATAAATCTCGGACTTAACGTATTTCTTACCCGCCTTAACCTTGGCAAAAACTCTTACATAGTAGTAGGTAGAGCTCTTTAAACGGGACTTACCGTACTTATTAACCGTGATTGAGGTTTTTGATACATTCTTCTTGAAGAGCTTGGGATTTGTGTTACCCGAAGCGGCAACATAAACATCGTACTTGAACTTTCCGCCGTTGGGCTTACCCCACCTTGCGGTAAGAGAGCCGCTGGTTCTTCCCGTGATTCTCATATTCTTAACGCCGGTTACGAAGTATTTAAAGCCGGACCACTTTCCGTAGTACTTTGTACCGTTTACAATAGTATAGTAACGAACCTGAGCCTTATAAGCCGTGTTGTTCTTAAGGTTTTTGCAGTACCTTGTATCGGTGATGGTTTTAACTGCCTTTTTGGAATTTGCCTTAAATACCTTGTACTGATATCCGCTGCTGAACTTGATGTCCTCGTAACCGAAGTCTGCTTCCTTTGAATACTGAGAATAGTAGGAAAGCTTAGGCTTGCTGACCTTTTTCGGAAGCATCTTGAGGTTTGAAGAAAAGATATAGTTGGCATAGCCCTGAGCCTCGTAGCCGGACGCACTTTTCTTTACGGGGTATACATAGATATAGCTGAAATCAAAGTTCTTCTTGTTTGAGAGTCCCTTGATTGTGAAGCTTGTGCCTTTTGCAGTACCGACTTTCTTCATATTCTGGTATGAATAATACTTGTATACATCGTAGCAGTCAGCGCCCTCGCTCTTTTGCCAGCTGATTTTAAGAGACTTCTCGCTGGGCTTGCCCTGCTTGATGTCGCCTACCTTATCGGGAGCGGTAACTACCTGCAAGGGTTCAGACGCTGCGCTTGTAAGCCAGCTTCCGTTAACGTACGGGGTAACTCTTACATAATAAGAGGAGCCTGCGTGGGCGTTGGTGTAAGAAGCGTCGAAGAAGGTTCTCGATGTGTTCGAGGTAATCTCCGTATAGCTTCCGTTGGGAGAATAAGACCACTCAGCCTTATAGCCCTTTACGTTAGCGTCTCTGTACTCGTCCCAGCTGAACGAAAACGAATAATCCGTAGAGCCAATCTGCTTTAAGCCCGTGACTCTGCCTGCAGCCGAAGCCGAAACGGGAATTGCGATTGACAAAATGATTGTCAGTGTGATAATTAATGCTAATACTTTTTTCATTGTTGTTATCCTTCTTTCTTTAATAAAAAGATTACTGTTCGGACAGTTAGATAATAACATTACTGCCCGTATTATTCAATTGGATAATTACACAAAGTATTTTCAAAATACCACTGCTAAAATATGTAAAAATATATATGATTTTTAATATCGGCAGTTCGCTTGACATTTTACGGCAAAAAAGCTATGCTATTATAAAGAATAATAAAGAATTTACGGAGGAAAAAATGTCGAAATACTTGTTCACATCCGAGTCGGTCACGGAAGGTCATCCCGATAAGCTTTGCGACCAGATTTCCGACGCCGTACTCGACGAAATATTAAAGCTGGATAAAAACGCTCACGTTGCTTGTGAGACAACCACAACCACGGGTATGGTACTCGTTATGGGCGAGATCTCGACTGAGTGTTATGTCGATATCCCCGCAATCGCAAGAAAGGTTATTAACGATATAGGCTACGATAACCCCGAATGCGGCTTTAACGGAAACACCTGCTCAATTCTTACCTGTATCGACTCCCAGAGCGCGGATATCGCGATGGGCGTAAACGAGAGCTTCGAGCATAAGCACGGCGAAACAGAAAACGACAATCAGATAGGCGCAGGCGACCAGGGTATGATGTTCGGTTACGCGTGCAACGAAACCGAGGAGCTTATGCCGCTTCCGATCTCACTCGCTCATAAGCTTTCAAAGCAGCTCGCTAAGGTAAGAAAAGACGGCACCCTCCCCTATCTCCGTCCCGACGGCAAAACTCAGGTAACGGTAGAATACGAGAACGATAAAGCAATAAGGGTTGACACGGTAGTTGTTTCCACCCAGCACGACGCCGATATCACGCTCGAAAAAATCCGCGCCGATATCGAGGAATATGTAATAAAGCCCGTTATTCCCGAAAATCTTTTTGTTGACACAAAGATTTTCGTCAACCCGACGGGACGTTTTGTGATCGGCGGCCCCGTAGGAGATTCGGGACTTACCGGACGAAAGATCATTGTAGATACATACGGCGGATTTTCGCGCCACGGCGGCGGAGCCTTCAGCGGCAAGGATCCCACAAAGGTCGATAGAAGCGGCGCTTACTACGCGCGCTATATCGCCAAAAATATCGTCGCGGCGGGTCTCGCCGATAAATGCGAGGTTCAGCTCGCGTACGCTATCGGAGTAGCGAAGCCCGTTTCTATTATGGTAGACACCTTCGGTACGGGTAAATACAGCGACGAGAAGCTTTCCGAGGCGGTCAAAAAGGTATTTGACTGCCGTCCGCAGTCAATTATCAAGCAGCTCGACTTAACCAACACCTCATACCTTCCCGTAGCCGCCTACGGTCATATGGGACGCGAGGATTTGGGAGTAAACTGGGAGAAAACCGACAAAACTCAGGCTCTCCTTGAAATTTTAAACGGTTAACAATTGAAAGTATAAAAGTATAACCACCTGTTTAAATAAACGGGTGGTTATTTTTCTTCCTGCTCAGATACGCGCTTTCTTACTACTGCAAGCCGAATGAAATCGAAATCGCATTGTTGACACGGTTCATCGAGCCCTCGTCAACAGTGCCCATTTTTTCCTTAAGCCTCTGTTTATCGATCGTTCTTATCTGTTCGAGAAGAACCACGCTGTCCTTCGAAAGTCCGCAGTTATCCGCAACGATCGGGATATGCGTCGGCAGCTTCGCCTTTTCCTGACGGCTTGTGATCGCCGCGGCAATAACGGTAGGGCTGTAACGGTTGCCTACATTATTCTGAACTATAAGTACGGGACGTATTCCGCCCTGTTCCGAGCCCACTACGGGCGATAAATCAGCGTAATAAATATCTCCGCGTTTAATACTCACGCTTTTTCCCTCCGGTTAGTTTTTCTGTAAGTATTTTTGCCTTTTCGGGAAAATTTATACTTGTATAAAAATTATACTTGTACTATATTTTATTTTTTTACGCGGACATTGTTACTCATTTAAGCTTTATAATGCATTTATTTTCTTTTAAGGAAATTTGCTTGATCAAGCCTGTAGCTTTATCGCAGGTTATACGGTATTTACCGCTGCCGCACGAGCCTTTATATTCCGAATTAGAATTATAAACGCCCTCGAGCGTATAATTCTCCTCGTTCTTCAAACTTTTTATCACGTTAAAAACAATTAAGGAAAAATCCTTTTCCCCGAAATACCCGGGCTCGGCTTTAAGCTTAAAATTCTTATATGTAAGGCGCAGCTTATCGCCCTTATAGAAATATGTACAGCCCTTTAACGCCTCGGGCGAGATTAACGAAAGAGTAAGCGTGCTGTTTGAGGAGGAGCATATTTCACCGCTGAGCCTTTCGCCGTTATACTTCGCGGTAAATTTTGAGGAAAACTTATCGCACGGCGGCTTAGGCGCGATCTCGCATCCGCTTAAAATAAAAATAACGCAAAAAAACAGCAGGGGCAGTTTTTTCATCAAATCACCTCTGCTGAATTATATGATTAAATTTAATAGGATATTAATACCCTAAAGCTTTAAACACCTCGGGGAGACACTCGATCATATCCGTCGGAAGCATCGATATCTCGCCGTACTTTTCTTTCGCGATATCTCCCGAAAGCGCATGGATATATACGGCGCTCGCCGCCGACTTAACGACGTCAAAGCCCTGAGCGATAAGCGACGCGGTTATTCCGGCGAGGACGTCTCCGCTTCCTCCGCACGCCATTCCCGGATTGCCGGTACCTTCGTTATAATAAACCGTTCCGGTTTTATCGGCGACTATTGTTTTATGACCTTTAAGCACTACGGTCACTTCATAGCGCCTCGCGAATTTAACGGCGAGCTCCTCTCTCCTGCCCTCAAGCATATCGGGATAACAGCCTAAAAGCCGCGCAAACTCCCTGTCGTGAGGAGTTATTACTATTTCAGCCCTAGCTTCATTAAGGATATCGGGATTTTCGCTGACTATATTAAGCGCGTCCGCGTCAAGCACAACGGGTATCTCGCTTCTTAAGACAATATCGTTAACGAGCTCTCTTACGGCGTTATTGACGGAAAGTCCGCAGCCCGCAAGTATCGCGCCGCAGTAGCGTGATTTTTCGATAAAATCAAAGTCGGAAAGATAATTATCGTCTATCGGACAGAACACCGCCTCGGGTACCGCCCCGGCTATTATCGGGTAGACGGATTTAGACGTCGCAAGCTTCAAAAGCCCTATACCGCTTCTCAGCGCCGCCCTAGACGACATTATCGCGGCTCCCGCCATTCCGTAGCTTCCGCAGACCGACAACAGACTGCCGACGGTAGTTTTATCGGCGTTTTCGGGACGCTTTTTTATTGTCGCTTTTACAAGGTTTTTATCGATCGGGTACATATATCAGCCTCTGTTATAAAACACCTTAAGAACTATATCCTTTTTAAGATACGGCTTCATCGCGTTTAAAACTCTCTCGTTAGGATTAAACATAAGAGCGCACCTGCCTAAAGCCGCGTGCTGGAATACCGCGTAGGTCGTATTTTCGTCGTCGGAGCTTTTCTCGGCGGCGTCATAAAGTCTTACGAAATTCATCTTCCGGATCTCGGGATTGCTGCCCTTACCGAGCTTATCAACGGTACGGACGTCGAGCTTCATGATCTCCTTTCGCTTACGCTTAGCGATGATCTTACTTACCACCACTATATCCTGGACTACCTGGTACTCAAATTCAACGTTCTGATGAGAACGCACGAACCAGATAAACCATATTCCGAAAATAAAAATAAAAAACGAAATATAAATAAAGTAAGGAGTAATAAATCCGCGCAAGGTAAGCAAAACGATCGTAGTCGGAATAATTATCTCCAATAGTATAACCGCGATAAAAACGATCCTGTCCTTTAATGACCGTTTTTTAGCGACAAGCTGTTCAATAAAAATGTCGTTCATTGTCCCTTTCCTCCAATACTAAGTGATATTGTATCATAGTACGAAATTTTTTTCAATAAACACTTGCATATTTTAATCTTAAATGGTAAAATGCTCTAAGATAACACGATGACGAAGGAAGTAGTTTTTTATAAGCTTCGTAAAGAGAGCGTGCGCCGCGGCTGAGAGCGCATACCTTAGCGAAAAAATGAAGTTCCCTTTTGAGTGGTGAGGCTGAACAGCTATCAGTAGGCTTCAACGGCTGACTCCGTTAAAAGTCAACAGAGTGTTTGCTCTTTATTGCGCAAAAAACTGGGTGGTACCGCGGATTTTATTCGTCCCTTTGATTTTAAATCGAAGGGGCTTTTTTATTTCTTACCGCCTACCGCTTATCACTTATATTAACATGGAGGTTATTATGGACGAAAAAATCAGAAGTATGAAAGAAAATCTTGAAAAAGAGCTTTCAAATACTCTCAACCTGATTGACCTTGACAAAATAAGAGTAGCCTATCTCGGAAAGAAAGGCAGCGTTACAGGTCTTTTAAAGGGTATGAAGGATCTTTCCAACGAGGAAAGAAAAGAATTCGGAAAAAAGGTAAACGAGCTTAAAAACTCGGCGGCAGACGCTATCGATAATAAGGTTAAGGAGCTTAAGGAGAAGGAAATCCATGCGGAAATAAACGCTATGCCTGAGTTTGACATCACGACTCCTGCCGATTTGGAGCGCGGCTCTTATCATCCGATCACCCTCGTTCAGAGGCAGTGCGAAACTATCTTTAAGTCGATGGGCTTTACCGTTGAGGATTACTCCGAGGTCGTAACCGACTACGAGTGCTTTGAGTCGCTTAATATCCCGAAGCATCATCCTGCGAGAGATATGCAGGACACCTACTATCTCGAAAACGGCCAGCTCTTAAAATCCCAGACCTCTGCGGCTCAGAACGCTATTATTAAAAAGTACGGTAAAAGGCTCGTTGAAAAAGGAACCCCGATAAAGGCTATCTTCCCCGGCCGCTGCTTCAGAAACGAGGCTACCGACGCTACTCACGAAAACACCTTCTTCCAGATGGAGGGCGTAATGGTGGATAAGGATATAAGTATCTCAAACCTTATTTACTTTATGAAAACAATGCTCTCCGAGGTATTTAAAAAGGACATCAAGGTACGCCTGCGTCCCGGCTTCTTCCCCTTCGTAGAACCCGGCTTTGAGCTTGATATCAACTGCCTTATCTGCGGCGGCGAGGGATGTCCGAGCTGCAACAGATCGGGCTGGCTTGAATTATGCCCCTGCGGTATGATCCACCCCGAGGTGCTTAAGGAAGGCGGAGTTGACCCCGAAAAATACACGGGCTTCGCGTTCGGACTCGGACTTACACGACTCGTAATGATGAAATACGGCGTTAAGGATATACGCGACTTAAACAGCGGAAGCTTAAAGGCTCTCTCGCAGTTTACCGACGACGACGAATAAGGAGGAGAATAAATTATGTTTTTATCTATGAACTGGATATCGGATTTTGTTGATTTAAGCGGGCTCGATAAGGTTGAGCTTATTAATAAATTCTCCTTATCAACAGCCGAGGTCGAAAACGAAATATTCTTTAAGGGTTCGGATCTAAGCGGTATCGTAGTTGCCGAGATCAAGTCTATAGAAGACCATCCCGAAAGCAAGAAGCTCCACCTCTTAAAGGTCGATATCGGCGAAGACGAGCTTGTTGACGTAGTATGCGGCGCTCCTAACGTAAGATTGGGAATGAAAACCGCTTTCGCTAAATTAGGCGCAAAAATCGGCGAGATCACTATAGCTCCGAGAAAGCTCGCAGGATATAACTCAAACGGAATGTGCTGCTCCGAGGCTGAAATCGGTATAAGCGACGACAACTCGGGCATTATGGAAATAACCGACGACGTTAAAAACGGCACAGAGCTCAAGGATATTTACGAGATCGACGATATCGTTTTTGAGGTGGATAACAAATCCCTCACCAACCGCCCCGACCTTTGGGGACATTACGGTATCGCGCGCGAGTTCGCGGCGCTCTCCGGCAGACCGCTCAAGCCGCTCGATGTTGTTGACTTAAAGCAGTACGACGGTCTTAAAAAAATCGATATGAAAATCGAGGATCCGCTGTGCTACCGTTATTCCTGTATGCAGGTTGAGAATATTACGCGAAGCATAAGCCCCGTGAATATGAGGATAAGGCTCTACTACTGCGGTATGAGAGCGATCAACTTCCTCGCCGACTTAACCAACTTCCTTATGCTCGAAATGGGACAGCCGATGCACGCTTTCGATTCGCGCAAGGTCGGTAAAATCAGGATAAAGCGCTTCGACAAGCCCTTTACCTTCAAGACTCTCGACGAGGTCGAAAGAAATATCGACGAAAATACTCTTATGATCTGTAACGGCGATACGCCCGTTGCCATCGCCGGTATTATGGGCGGACTCGACTCCGAGATCGTTGAGGACACAACCACCCTTACGCTCGAATCGGCTACCTTTGACGCGGCTTCGATCCGTAAATCCACCGTAAGGCTCGCGCACCGCACCGACGCGTCTATGCGTTATGAGAAATCTCTCGATCCCGAGATGACCGATGTTGCAATCGCGAGATTCTTAAAGCTTTTGACCGATTACGATAAGGACGTTAAGGTAGTAAGCTCGCTTACCGACGAATACGTTTACAAGTACGACGACGTCACCCTCACCTTCGACAAGGCGTTTGTTGATAAATACACCGGAATCGAAATCTCCGACGAGCAGATTTTAAAAACTCTTACCTCCTTAGGCTTTAAGGCTTCACAGGATAAGGATGTATTCACCGTAGACGTTCCCTCGTGGAGAGCTACAAAGGATGTTACTATAAAAGCCGACATCATCGAGGAAATTACGAGAATCTACGGCTACGATAACTTTGACGTAAACACCACACGCTCTCCCCTGTATCCCGTAAGAATGGACGAGGTCAAGTGCGACGAGGAAAAAATCAAGGATATCCTCGTTAAGAGATATAACCTCCACGAGCTTCATTCTTATGTATGGGCATATAACGACGAGCAGAAGGCGCTCGGTATCCCCGTTGAGGAAAACATAAAGCTCGCTAACGCCACAAACCCCAACATCGAAACGATCAGACGCTCGATTATCCCTACTCAGCTGTGTCAGGTTAAGAGCAACATAGGCTACGCTCCCGAGTTCGGTATTTTTGAAATCGGCAGAGTTGTTGAGGGCGTTGACGAGAACAACCTCTGCGTAGAGAAAAAGAAGCTCGCCGTGACGCTTTACAGCAAGGTTGACGATATAAAGACTCTCTACTTCAAGCTAAGGGACATTTTAGCTACGATCACAGACGATATCAAGCATAAGGAGCTCACCTTTAAAAAGGCTGAGCCTTCTCACAGCTTTGAGCACCCCGTTAACCTCAACGAGATCATCCTCGACGGCGAGGTTATCGGTAAAATCGGCATAGTCCACCCGACAGTCGCTAAGAAGATTGATAAAAAGGGCAGCGTTGTTTACGCCGAGCTCGATGTTGAAAAGTTCGCCGCGATCCAAAACGCGGGTATCGTCTACAGCGAGCCCTCAAAGTTCCCGCCTATGACCTACGATTTAAGCGTAGAGCTCAACAGCGGAACATTCTTCTCAAATCTCAGGGAGTGCTGGAAGGGACTCGGCGAGGATATTATGAAGGGCGTTAAGATTGTTGATACTTATGATACGGAAACTATCCACAGTATCACTATCCGCTTTGAGTTCTCCTCAAACGAAAGAACCCTCTCCTCCGGCGAGGTCCAGAGCATTATGGATAAGGTGATCGAAAACCTTAACAATATCGGAGTTAATTTAAGAGGATAATTTTAAGGGGCAGTTCGTTAATGAACTGCCCTGATTTATATTTACAAACATATTAAATTGTGGTAAAATCTCACTTGAAAATATTTTTAAAAAAATTTTTGTGAAAATTGAAACTTTTTTCTGACTTTTTGACACTACATAAGCGAAAGGTAAAAAACTATTTGTGAAGGAGATAATCAAAATGAATCTTTTTAAGAGAACTTTAGGAATTATATTATCCGCCGTTATGCTCGCGAGCACGGGCGCGGTAGCCGTAAGCGCCGCTGAGACTTCCGCGTCAAAGGTATCGGAAAACGACGGCATAGTTAAGGAAACCGGCGATAACGTATGGAGCTTCAATAAAAATACCGGCGAGTTAAAGATTGACAAGCTCGGCGATTTAAGCGTGTTTAACTATGATTCCGAGGACGATGTTCCCGGCGAATACGTTCCGTGGAGAAAGTACGTTAAAGATATTAAAACCGCAACCGTAAGTAATGATGTAAAGGGCATAGAGCAGGGCTGTTTTGTTAACTGCGAAAACCTTACAAAGGTAAACCTTCCGGATAATCTTGAGTATATTGAATACCTGGCTTTTTCCGGGTGCAAAAGTCTCGAGAGTATTACAATTCCCGAGAGCGTTACCAGAATCGAAGACAATGCTTTTGACACCTGCACTTCGCTCGAAAAAATCGTAATTCCCGAAAACGTTAAGAATTTAGAAGGCGGCGTTTTCGCCGACTGCACAGGTCTTAAAAGCGTAAGACTTCACGCAGAGATTAAGGAACTCCCCGCTTTCCTCTTTTATAACTGTTCAAATCTGACATACATAGAGCTTCCCGACAGCATTGAGAGCATTAAAGAGAGAGTTTTCAAGGGCTGCAGCAGACTCAGAAGCATTCAGCTGCCTTCAAACCTTAAGGAACTCGGCGATGAAGCTTTTGCTCACTGCGCAAGTCTCGAAAGCATTACGCTTCCCGAAAGCTTAGAGAAACTCGAAGGCGTCTGCTTTAACGGCTGCACCTGTCTTAAGAGCATCAACATTCCCGAAAAAATAAATGATATTGATTATTACACTTTCCATAGCTGCACAAGCTTAAGCGAGATCAAGAACATCGAGAATATTGAATCTGTACGCGAAAACTCTTTTGATAATACAGCTTTAGTCAACAACTACAGCAACTGGGAAGACGGAGTTATCTATATCGGTAAAGCCCTTTATAAATCCGGCCAGAATACTCCCGCGGATTATAAGATTAAGGAAGGTACAAAGTCTATCGCTCCCTATGCTTTTTCGGAAAACAGCGAGATTAAGAATATTGTTATACCCGGAAGCGTTGATGAGATTGACGAAAGAGCTTTCTCGAAGTGTTCCGCTCTCAAGTCAGTTACAATCGAAGACGGCGTAAAAACAATCGTTAACGAAGCTTTTAAGAATTGCAAAAACCTTGAAAAAGTAACTTTCGGAGAGGGCATTGAAGAAATCTGGGACGCTGCGTTTGAAAACTGTAAGAGCCTTAAGGAAGCTATACTTCCCGACAGTCTCAAGACAATAAGATGGGGCGCGTTCCATAACTGCACAAGCCTTACAAAGGTCACCTTCGGAACAAACCTTAAAACTATCGGCTGGGGCGCATTCTGGGGATGTGAAAAGCTTGAAAGCGCTACAGTTCCCGAGAATGTTGAGAGGATCGGAAAGGAAGCTTTCTACACAGGCGGCAAGAGTTTTACCGTAAAGGGCTATAAGAACACAGCCGCCTACGAGTACGCTCAGGATGACGGCTTACGCTTTACCGACCTTGAAACAGGAGAAACCGTTGACTACGCTAAGAAAAACCCTGCTAAGATTAAAGCAAAAACCGCAAAATTCAAGGCTAATTCGCTCAAATCCAAATACCGCAGCGCAAAAGCTTTCAGCGTTTCAAAATGCTATGCCGAAGTAAAGGATGTCAAGGTAAGCGTTGTAAAGAGCGGTACAAGCAAGGCTATCAGAAATAAGGTAAAGTCAATAAGCTTTTCCAAAGACACAATCACCTTAAAGAAGGGCTCCTATAAAAAGGGCACATACAAGCTTAAGCTTAAGTTCAAAATCCCCGCAACCTTAGGCTATAAGTCAACCGTACTCACAACAACCGTTAAGGTTAAGATAGTGTAAAGCAAGAAAGCGCGCTGCGGCGCGCTTTCGTATAGCCATCGCTCGTTTCTGTGCAGCAGAAAGCTGAGCGGGTAATACAAATCATTTTTTGCTTTATAGGAGCTTATGTTATTGCAATTATCAGTAAAACTGCTAAAAACATATTAAATAATGCAGCGTTACAGAGCAATTTCCTATAAAGCTTAAAACTGCCGCCGCATTTTCGGCGGCTTTCATTTTCGCCGATTTCTAAATATAAAAGTTCTTGACTAAGTAAAAGTATTGTGTTAGAATAATTATGAATTAGAATTTTGAAACGGAGGTGTTTCCATGATTGATAAGACGATGGTTTTCTCGCTTGACGATAATAAGGACGACCAGATTAAGCTTACTCTCAATACAGTTTACAGAGCATTAGAGGAAAAGGGCTATAATCCCATCAACCAGCTGGTAGGTTATATTCTTTCCGAGGATCCGACTTATATCACGACCTATAACAATGCGAGAAATCTTATCAGCCGAATTGACAGAGACGACCTGTTGGAAGCACTGGTGAAATCTTACCTAAATTTAACATAACGAAAGGTGTGATGCTTTGTGGCAGATAAAGCGCAGTTCCCTACCTATAAGGGGAAGCCGCTCGTTCGCTGCGGAGATGAACTATATTACGGCAATATGGACGACGAGTACGTTATCCACCTCGTAATCAAAAGCAAGCGCGAGGTCAACGGTATCGAAATAGCCGATAAGGTCGCCGTACAGCTTATGGCGACCGACCCCGGACTTTCCCCGAGACGTCAGCTCGTAAAATCCAGCGAAAAGCAGGGCTTGTTCGTAGCTATGGACGTAGGCGACGCGTGGCTCTCCAGAGCGCTGGCTCATAAAATTTAAGAAACTAATATTTCTTATAAAGAAAAAAGCTGTTGCAAAAACGCAACAGCTTTTACTTTTTCCTTAACTCTTACTTTTTATTCTCTTAAAATCCACCTGCGCCAATATAACCGCGACAAACACGAGCGCGCAGCCGGATAATTCTTTTAAAGAAAGATTTTCGCCGAGTATTAAAAATCCCGCAAGCGCGGCAAATACCGACTCGAGGCTCATAATCAGCGTAGCGAGCGTCGGAGTGGTATAGCGCTGACCGATGATCTGAAGCGTGTAGGCAATCGCGCTCGACATAATACCCGTGAAAAGGATCGATAATCTCGCGTTATAAACTCCCTCTAAAGTCGGCGTTTCAAAAACAAACATCGGAATAATCATCATAAGCCCGGCAGCCCAGAACTGAACGCACGCCATCAACAGCGCGTCGGCGCCTTTTGAAAGGAATCGGTCGATAACCGTAATATGAAGCGCAAAGCAAACCGCGCAGGCGAGCACAAACGCGTCTCCTGCGGAAAGGCTGAAATCATCCTTTATACAGAGAAGATAAAAGCCCGTGATCGCGAGCAGTACGCAAAGCCAGATTTTTTTCGGCTGTTTAGTTCCGAGTATAAGCCCGATAAGCGGCACGATAATAACGTACAGCGCGGTTATAAAGCCTGCCTTGCCGGCAGTAGTCGAGACAATACCGATCTGCTGGAGACTGCTCGCGACTCCAAGCACAAGTCCGCATAAAACTCCGCCGATCAGAGTGTTTTTTATATCGACCGGTTTTTTATTTCCGGAGCGTTTTTCAAAGAATTTAAAGCCCGCGGCTACGGGTATCAGCACGACCGCCGCGAGAAGCGTGCGGCTCGCGTTAAAGGTAAAGGGACCGACGTGGTTCATACCCTCGCTCTGGAAAACAAACGCGGTGCCCCATATCATCGCGGTCAAAAGGAGTATTAAATTTCCTTTCATATTTTTAAGCATATCATTTCCTCATTTCACAACGAAATGATTTTAACATACTTTTCTTTTTATGGCAAGCTGTGAAATTATTAAACCGAAAGCTTAGAGGCAGACTCAAAAGACTTGAGTCTGCCCCTTTTACTCTTTATTCAAATATAAATTTTCCGTCCTTAAAGTCACAGGTGACCTTTTTATCCTTGGTAATGGTGCCGTCGAGGATCCTCTCGGAGAGCTCATCCTCGATCTTACTCGTTATAGCTCTTCTCAGCGGTCTTGCGCCGTAGTTCTCATCGTAGCCGGCGTTAGCGATCTCAGCAACCGCCTCGTCGGTGAATTCAACCTCTATCTCAAGAGCCTTTAAGCGCTCCTTAAGGTTATCGAGCATCTTAGCGGCAATTTCTTTAATCTCGTCCTGAGTAAGCTTATTGAACACGATGATATCGTCAATACGGTTTAAGAACTCGGGGCGGAAGGTGTTTTTAAGCTCGCCCATAACGATATCCTTGATGTTGTCGTTTTCGGCTTCCTTATTATCGGTAAAGCCGAGGCTTGCCTGTTTATCCGTAATCAGCCTTGCGCCGACGTTACTCGTCATTATGATAACGGTATTCTTAAAATCTACGGTTCTTCCCTGAGAATCGGTAAGACGTCCGTCGTCGAGGATCTGAAGAAGCGCATTGAATACGTCGGGGTGAGCCTTCTCTATCTCATCAAAAAGGATTACCGAATACGGCTTTCTCCTTACCTGCTCGGTAAAGTGGCTGCCCTCGTCAAAGCCGACATATCCGGGAGGCGAACCGATAAGCTTAGATACGGTATGCTTCTCCATAAACTCGGACATATCGAGTCTTATCATAGCGTTTTCGTCGCCGAACATCGCCTGAGCGAGCGCCTTACAGAGCTCGGTTTTACCTACACCCGTAGGCCCTAAGAAGATGAAAGAGCCTATCGGACGTTTCGGATCCTTTAGTCCGACTCTGCCGCGGCGGATAGCCTTTGCGACAGCCTTAACGGCTTCGTCCTGACCGACAACTCTCGCGTGGAGCACATCCTCCATTTTAAGCAGTCTTTCGCTCTCCTCCTCGGTAAGCTGTACTACGGGGATTCCCGTCCACTGAGATACGATCTCGGCGATATTCTCGGCTGTTACCTCGCCCGACTCAGAGCTGCGGTTTTCCTGCCACTTCTGCTTTTCATCCTCAAGCTGAGTCTGAACCTCCTTCTGCTCGTCACGGAGCTTAGCCGCGCGCTCAAAATCCTGCTCGTTGACTGCGCTTGATTTTTCCGCCTCAAGGTCGTTGACCTTCTGCTCTAATTCCTTTATCGACTCCGGAGTCGTAAGGCTTTCAAGTCTTACTCTCGAGGCGCTCTCGTCGATAAGGTCGATCGCCTTATCCGGCAGGAAGCGGTCCGCGATATATCTCGAGGACAACTCGACTGCCGCCTTGATAGCCTCATCGGAGATCTTCACCTTATGATGAGCCTCGTAGCGGTCGCGCAGTCCCTTAAGGATCTGAACGGTTTCATCCTCGGTCGGCTCGCCTACGTTAACGGGCTGGAAGCGTCTTTCCAAAGCGGCGTCCTTTTCGATATACTTTCTGTACTCGGAAATCGTTGTCGCGCCGATAACCTGGAAATCGCCTCTCGCGAGCGACGGCTTTAAGATATTAGCCGCGTCGGTGCTGCCCTCGGCGGAGCCTGCGCCTACGATAGTATGGAGCTCGTCGATAAAGAGGATAACATTCTTCGACTTCTTGACCTCGTCGATAGCCTCCTTGATCCTCTCCTCAAAGTCGCCGCGGTATTTTGCGCCGGCGACCATACCGGTCAAGTCGAGGCTTACTATTCTCTTATCGCGCAGTATCTCGGGAACCTTTCCCTCAACGATTTTAAGCGCAAGTCCCTCGGCAACTGCCGTTTTACCTACTCCGGGCTCGCCGATCAAAACGGGGTTGTTTTTTGTACGGCGCGAAAGGATCTGGATAACTCTTTCGATTTCCTCGGTCCTTCCGATAACGGGATCGATCTCGCCGTTTTTAGCCGCCGCGGTCAGGTCGCGTCCGAATTTATCGAGCCCCTTTGTATCCGAATTTGAAGCCGGGGCGTTCTGTCCCTCGCCGCCGATATGATCCTCGGCGGTATTCATAACCGTGTTGAGGTTTACGCCGAGCTCGTTTAAGTAATTATAAGCGTAGCTGTCTGTTTCCTGCATAATGCTGAAAAGCAGGTGCTCGGTGCCGACGTACTTGCTGTTAAGCTTTGAGGCTATAATTATTGCGTTCTGCATAACCCTCTTGCTTCTCGGGGTCAAATCGTCCGGAGTAAGCTTGATCGGATATGCAACGCCTGTTGTTTCTTTTATTCTTGCTTCGAGCGAAGCGGCGTCGAGTCCCGCCTCGGTCAAAGTGGTCGCGGCGACGCCGCTGCCTTCCTTGATAAGACCGAGAAGGAGATGCTCGGTCCCGATGTAGCTGTGTCCCATCTTCCCCGCCGAATCAATAGCGAGGTTTAAGGCTTTATTTGCTTTTTGAGTAAAGTTTCTGAACTCATACATAGTATTTTCCTCCTTTTTTAATTTTCCACGTCAAACGTGGACGTTCCTATTTTAATTCCATATCCCCCGTACCTTTGTATCTTTTTGAAGTTTTGGATAGTACATATAGGTTCTGCGTTCGACTTATTAAGTCGGAAGCGGGAAGTGCAAATATCGAATTGCGAATTATTTAAGCGCTTCGTTTAAAATTTCCGCTCTTAATATATCGCGGTCACGCGGGGAAATCTGCTCGTTCTTTTTGACCATCATTGTCGCGGGCTGAATATCCTCTATCAGCTTATCTACGGTTTCGAGCTCTACACCGTCTATCACGCCGCTGTTGATACCGAAGCGGACGTTAGAGAGAAGCTCGAGCGCTTCCTTACAGCTAATAAGCTTAGCGGTTTTCAGTATTCCGAGACTGCGCCAGAGCTTATCCTGAGTATCGAGGCTCTCGCTCATACGCTTCTGAGCCTGAAGCTCCTGACTGACGAGCTGCTCGGCGATATTTTTAAGGTTCTCGACCGCCGCCTGTTCGGAGATACCGAGAGTGACCTGATTTGAGAGCTGATACATCGCGCCCTCGGGTTCGGTGCCCTCGCCGTAAGCTCCGCGGATCGTAAGTCCCAGCTTTGAGAGATTTCCGGCGATACGGCTTATAGCCTTACTGCTCTTTAACGCCGGAAGATGAAGCATAACCGACGCTCTCATACCCGTGCCGAGGTTAGTCGGGCACTGGGTGAGGTAGCCGAGCTTTTCATCAAAGGCAAACTCTAAGTTTTCGTCAAGCAGTGTATCGAGCTTATCGGCGGTATCATACGCCTCTTTAAGGTCAAAATCCTTTCTTAAAACCTGAAGGCGGATATGATCCTCCTCGTTGAGCATAATGCTCATAGTCCTGTCTTTAGAGAGAATCAGCGCGCGTCCGGCGGAGTCGCTCATAAACTCGGGGCTTGCGAGGTGCTGTTCCACGAGCGATATCCTCTGAGCCTCGGTCAAGTCCTTTACATAAAGAACGTCAAGCTCCCTGCTTAGCGGTGAATTTGAATTTTTAACCGCGTCGATTATTGCCTCGGCGACTTCATTTTTTCCCGCAGTATTAAGCCTGCAGGGAAAAGGATATTTTTTTAAGTTTCTCGCGAGTCTTATTCTCGTCTGCATTACTACCTTACTCATTGTTGTTCTCCTTTTCCTTGATCTCATCGCGAAGCAAAGCGGCTTTTTCAAATTCCTGATTCTTTATAGCTTCATCAAGCTGAGCTTTAAGCTTATCGAGCTCGTTTACTTCTTCTTTCACTTCGGTATTCTCCGTCTTTTCGAGTCTGTTTTTTCTGAAAGCGGGGCTGTTTTTACCGCAGTGGGTCGTGTTGCCGTGTACACGGCGGATAGTCGGAAGGAGCCGGTCGGCGAACACCTCGTAGCAGTCGGCGCAGCCTACCATACCGCTTGAGGCGATATCGTTATACGAGGTACCGCAGGTCTCGCAGCGCGTAGCCTGAGTTCTTGCGGGCAGAGCGTTCTCGAAGAAGCTTCCGAAAAGTGAGTTAAAGCTGTCCGCAAAGCTTGAGCCGAAGGACGAAAAAGCGTTTGAGTAGCCCATCTTTTCGGCACATTCGGAGCAAAGATGATATTCCTCAAATTCTCCGTTTATCACGCGCTTAACGTGAGTATTGGCTTCGTTTTTATTACATTTCTGACATTTCATAATATCAACTCCCAAACCTAATTTTAAATGTTAATTCTGAATTATGCTTAAAAGCATATTCTTAAAAAGTCTCGCTCTTAATATATCCTTAATATTCTGAGGGATCTCCTTGAACACCCTCTCCGAAAGCGCCGAAGCGAGAAGTCTTGCGGTCGGTAAATCTATTATTGACTGGCTGTACATATTCTTAATCATGATCTCTGCGGTCGCTTTATCGAGCGTATCGCCTATTGAATTAACTATATGCATAACAGCGGAGCTTTTATCCATATTCACTCTCGTGATCCGGATATATCCGCCGCCGCCGCGCCTGCTTTCTACTATATAACCCTGCTCGGGCGTGAAGCGCGAGGTTATTACATAGTTTATCTGGCTCGGCACACAGCCTAAGTCGTTAGCAAGCTCGTTTCTCCTTATCTCGGCGTTTCCGTTTTGTTCATCGAGCATAGCGAGAATATGCTGCGCCACTAAATCACTCATACGCATTTTTTAATCATCTCCTATCGGCAGGAATGTGTTTTTGACTTTCCTTGACCTTTGATGATTTGATTATAGAACGAAAGTCAGGGAAAGTCAAAGTCAGTAAAAGTCAAATTATTGCGTTTTCATAGGTCTATCCTTCCCTATACTCGCTAAATCTCGTTTATTCTCACTAAATTAAATTTTTTGATTTTTTTATTGACATAAATAAAACGCCGTGATATAATCTAATTAACATATGAACGATTATTCATATGTTCAACTATAAATTCTATTTCAAAGGAGCGTTAGGCTATGATTGATAAAATCCCCGAACAGGAGATACTTTTTGAGCTTGCCGATTTATTTAAGGTTTTCGGCGATTCAACGAGACTGAGGATAATGTACACGCTTTTTGAGGATG
This sequence comes from uncultured Ruminococcus sp., assembly GCA_964514785.1. Taxonomy (GTDB): domain Bacteria; phylum Bacillota; class Clostridia; order Oscillospirales; family Acutalibacteraceae; genus Ruminococcoides. Next base: position 26,331 of record CAZERR010000006.1, read on the forward strand.
AACATTCCGTAGGCGATATCGCGGAGTCGCTTAATATGGAGCAGAGCACTATCTCCCACCAGCTTAGAGTACTGCGCACAAACAAGCTCGTTAAGGTCCGCCGCGAGGGAAAACAAATCTACTACAGCCTTGACGACGATCACGTCAAGAAGATCATTGAAATGGGACTTGACCACGTTTTGGAATGAGTTAAGCTGAGCGGTAATTATTGCGAACCGCGAACTTACCGCTTCCCACTTCCCCCTTTCTACTTAAAAAATGAGGTTAATTATGAAATATAAACTTATAATGAACGGACTTGACTGCGCAGGCTGCGCGGCAAAGGTTGAAAAGGCGATCGCGAATACCGAGGGTTTCGAGGAAGTCAGCCTCGTTTTCGCTACAAAATCGCTGTACTTCAATCATTATGAGGATGAAAACATTCTTAAAACGGTTCAGGAAATCACCGACAGCGTTGAGGACGGCGTTGAGGTGAGCTTTGAGGAAAAGAAATCCGCGCACTCGCACCATCACTGTCACGGCGGCGACTGTCATCATCACGAAAAAAAGAAAAAAATAAAAACCGAAACCGTTCTTTTATTTGCGGCGATCGTATTGGCTGTGGCTGCGCTTGCGCTCGATATTTTTAAGGTAAGCGAAATCGCCGTAGCGATACTCGGAGCGGCGGCTATAATTATGTCCGGTTATAAGGTATTTATTTCCGGGGTAAAGTCGGTGCTGAAGCTGAGGATCGACGAAACCACGCTTATGACGGTAGCGGTTATCGCGGCGTTCGCTCTCGGTCAGTTCGTTGAGGGCGCTATGGTAACGATACTTTTCGGTATCGGAGAGCTGCTCGAGGATAAAGCGGTCGAGAGCTCGCGCAGAAGCATTGAAAAGCTCGCGAACATTCAGGCTGACGAAGCGGTGATCATAGAGAACGATACGGAAAAGACCGTATCTGCCGAAAGCGTACAAATCGGCACGGAAATAATAATTAAGCCGTTTTCGAGAATACCGCTCGACTGCGTTATAACCGAGGGCAAAAGCAATATAGATACCTCGGCGATCACCGGCGAGAGTATGCCGCTTTACGCAGAAAAGGGCAGCGAGCTTTTAAGCGGTATGGTCAACGGTGAAAACCTCATTAAAGCAAAAACGACTAAGCTCCACACCGACAGCACGGCGAGCAGGATAATAAAGCTCGTAGAGGAAGCCTCGGTCACCAAGAGCAAAAACGAAAAGCTAATAACGAAATTTGCTTCGGTATATACTCCCGCCGTTATTCTTATCTCGCTCGCGATCGCCTTTATTCCGCCGATATTCGCCGGGAATTTGAGTGAATGGATTTACAGGGGGCTTGTATGTCTTGTAGCCTCCTGCCCATGCGCCATCGTTATTTCGATACCTCTCTCCTACTACTCGGGAATCGGCGCGGCGTCTAAGCTCGGGGTGCTCTTTAAGGGCGGAAAATACCTCGAGGCTCTCGCGAAAGCTGATACAATGGTATTCGATAAAACAGGAACGCTAACCGAGGGCGAGCTTACGATAGAGAAAATAATTCCTTTTAAGAATTATAGTGAAGTAGAATTACTCGCAATGGCGGCGAGCTTAGAGAAAAACTCCTCCCACCCTATTGCCCGGGCAATATCCTCGTCATACACGGGCGAGCTTCTTAAGATGGACAGCTTCGGCGAGAAATCAGGCGGCGGAGTAAACGCCGTATACAACGGAAAGCCGATAAGCTGCGTCGGAATCCGTGAGTTAAAGAACGCTCCCGAAGTTAAGGCTGACGCGTACCTCGTATATGACGGCGAAGTAATCGGCGCGTTCGTACTTAAAGACAAGGTAAGAGCCGAAGCAGGCGGCGCATTAAGCGACCTGAAATCACTCGGCTTCAAAAAGCTTATTATGCTCACGGGCGACAGCGAACGAAACGCCGAAAATTTAAGCAAAAACATAAAAGAGCTTACATCCTATAAGGCACAGCTTAAACCCGAGGATAAGCTCGATACTGTTAACGAGCTTAAAAAGAGCAGTAAGAGCGTATGCTTTATAGGCGACGGAATAAACGACGCTCCCGTAATAACAGCGGCGGACTGCGGATTCGCGATGGGGCTCGGCAGCGAGGCGGCGATTGCCTCGGCTGACGCGGTGCTGACCTCGGGAAATCTTAAAGCCCTCCCCCGCGCGGTAAAGCTCGCCAAAAAAACCGTAAACACCGCAAAATCCAACATCATTTTTGCGCTGACTGTAAAGGCGCTCGTTATTATACTCGCGTTCTTCGGGTTAGCGGCAATCTGGATGAGTGTACTCGCCGACACGGGAGTATGTATGCTGTGCGTACTCTGGGCAACGAGGATATTAAAAGTTAAGAGGTAAGAGTTAAGAGCGAAGAGTTTCGGTCGGGCAGACAGGTTGATTTTATATCAACATCATCTGCCCGGCTTTTGTGTAAAATCTTTTTTCCTTAATGTAAAAGGTTTTTTACTTGAATATAAAACGTGAAAGATATATAATACAAGTTTATTATTCATACGGAGGCGAGCTTATGAAAACAGGAAAAAAAATCATATCTATACTTCTGCTTCTGGTTTTTACCGCGGTATGTTATTTCGCTTCTGTTTGTGTAGTTAAAGAAAGTCTTAAACCGCACGGTAAGTATATTCCGGACGAAAAGCCTGTTAAAAGTTATAACAGCTCTGATGATTTAAGGCTTTTTAACGACAAGCTCTGCTATTGTTTTTATCCTCATAATGAATCGATATATAAAGAAGGTTTATATGAGCTCGACTCATCAGGGAGCAAACTTCACGATGTAAATATTAATCAAGATAACTTCATTTTCAACAATGAGTTTGTATTTATGAAAAAAGTATCGATAATTAAAGGTAATGAAGAAGAAATAAAGAATTACTTCGACAACAATATTTATCGTTATAATAACAATATTTATCGTTATAATTTTGATACTCACTCAGAAGAAAAATACTCCCGAATAAAAAGCAAAATAAAATTCGGAGACTGGTTTGTCGAGGATAATATAATCTATCTTTCTTCGGGATATAAGATATATGAATCAAAAGACGGTATAAATACAAAGCTTGTTTTTGACGCTGAAAAACACAAATTCAATAAAAAGCTCTATCCTTCATATTTAAGTTACAATGCGTCTGTTTTAGATTACTATACAATACATAACGGATGTGTTCTGTATATAAGCAAAGAAAATAAAATATGCGAGTACAGCTTAAAGGAGCAGAAGCTTGTATTTGAAAAGAGTATTCCGAAAAAACTTATCCGAAAAAAGGACAGCCCGGAGCTTACATTACTGAAAATCGGAGATAACATTGTGTTGGTCGATGAGATATATCATGAGCTGGAATCTGACTTTATGGATTCAAGCTACACGACGGCAAGTATTTATAACGTATCCGATAATTATAAAAAACTGCACGAATATAATGTTCGATACGCTCCGACGTCCTACTGCGGGTATGAGGATAATCTTTTTATCGGGAGCGATGAAATAGGAATCCGCAATATAAATCTTAAAAGCGGTAATACAAAGCAGATAATGAACAGCGGCGACGTAAACGATATTTATGTATTCGGTGAAAAACGGCTCTTTTTTACAACCCGAAACAATGAAATTCATCGCGTAACTCAGGACGGCTCAAAACATGAAAGGATATTCGGTTAATATGAAAAAAGATGTTAAGCTTTACAATATGATTTTCCCTCCGTTTATACTGATTACTTTTACTCCTTGGTTTTTTGTTTTTTCACTCGTTGGTAATTTTCTTATCGACTCGGCGGTTCTTACAGTAATAATGCTGGTTGTGTTTAAAAAATTTGACCGTTCGTTTTATATAAGAAAAATATTCATACTCTGGGGACTCGGCTTCGGGGCTGACTTTATCGGGTGTTTTTATATTCTTTACGCAAATAGATTCTTTGATGATAACATATGGATGATTATTATCGGAATAATAATATCCTCCGCCTGTATATTCGCACTTGACTTTGTAAGTGCTTTTTTACCCTGTAAGACAATGACATTAAGACAAAAATTACTCAGCGCGCTCGCATTCGCGGTACTTACGGCTCCGTATACGTTTTTGATGAGAAGCACTGTGTTTATGTAAGCATAAAAATATGTGAAAATCGCCCTCTTGCTTAAGAGGACTTTTTCTTTATGCTTGTCATTATGAGCGGTGGAATGACAGAAAAACTATCCAAAACTTCATAGGACACAAAACTTACGGGGGATATGAATTTATGACAGGAGCTTCAACGCCTGAGAGTCTATAGCAGAACGTATCCCAAGCATCCAAAACTTCATAGTGCATTAAAAGTACGGGGGATATCACACTTAAGATAGGAACGTCCAAACTTGACGTGGAAAATAAAAATACTTTACATTTCATCATAATTGTATTATAATGTAGTTTAATGTTGGATTAATATCCGAAAGTATGATTAAAGGGTGAAATATCTATGATAACCGGAGCAGATATAATGGTAAAATGCTTGCAGGCTGAGGGCGTAGATACTATCTTCGGCTATCCGGGCGCTACCATATGTCCGTTTTACGATTCAATATATGATTCCGATATAAACAGCGTACTCGTCCGTCAGGAACAGAACGCCGCGCACGCCGCAAGCGGTTACGCGCGCGCTAAAATGAAGCCCGGCGTATGCGTCGCAACCTCGGGACCGGGAGCCACAAACCTTATTACGGGTATAGCTACGGCGTATATGGATTCGATTCCGATGATAGCGATTACCGGTCAGGTGCGTTCGGACTTACTCGGCAGCGACAGCTTCCAGGAAGCCGATATAACCGGCGCCTGCGAACCCTTTACCAAGCACAGCTATCTTGTTAAGAAAACCGCGGATTTACCGCGTATTTTTAAGGAAGCGTTTCATATCGCCTCCACCGGACGTCCGGGACCTGTGCTGATTGACGTTCCGATTGATATTCAGCTCAACTCAATCGAAAGCTTCGAGTATCCCGAAACGGTTGAAATAAAAAGCTATAAGCCCAACACAAAGGGTCATATCATTCAGGTTAAAAGAGCTATAGAGCTTATTAAAAAGTCGAAGCGCCCGATAATCGTATCAGGCGGCGGCGTACTTAGCTCGGGAGCTAAATTAAAATTACAGAAATTCGCCGAGATGACTCAGATTCCCGTACTCTCAACTATGATGGGTATAGGCGTTATGCCGAGCGACCATCCGCTGTATCTCGGAATGCTCGGAACTCACGGCAGGCAGTGCGCCAATAAGGCTCTCCACACAACCGACCTCGCGATTGTATGCGGAGCAAGGCTCGGCGACCGCGCTATAGCGGCTCCCGACCAGATGAGCGAAAATACAACCAAGATTATTCATATCGACATCGACCCCGCCGAAATCGGCAAGAACGTAAAGGTAGATATCCCGATAGTCGGAGATATGAACCACGTTATGAAAAATCTTATTGAGAATATCGGCGACTACCATATCGACGACGAGTGGGACGCTCAGGTTAAGGACTTAAAGGCTCATTATCAGAGCAAAATCTCGACCTTCGACGGTTACGTTGAGCCGAGAACCTTAATCGGAAAATTAAGCTCTATGCTTAAAAGCAAGGCGATTCTCTGCGCCGATGTAGGCCAGAACCAGATATGGTGCGCAAACAACTTCCGTATCCGCGAGGGACGTTTCTTTACGACCGGCGGTATGGGAACTATGGGCTACTCTATCCCCTGCGCAATAGGCGCTAAGCTCGGGCTTAAAAAGCGCGACGTCGTAGTAGTATGCGGCGACGGCAGCTTCCAGATGAGCTTAAACGAGCTTTCAACTATCGTTCAGAATAATCTCAACATAAAAATCATCGTTATGAGAAACTACCGCTTAGGTATGGTAAGAGAGCTTCAGGATAACCTTTACGAGGGCAGACATTCTATGACGGTTCTCAACGACTCCCCCGATATCGTAGCTCTCGCCAAGGCGTACGGAATCGACAGCGCCGAGGTAAGCTCGAACGAGGATGCCGAAAAATACATAGGAAAAATCGTCGAGAGCGAAAAGCCCTTCGTGCTCGTATGTCAGGTTCATCCCGACACTCCGTCGATACTGTGAGGTAAGCTATGAAATATACTTTATCCGTATTAGTAGAAAACCAGGCGGGCGTACTCTCTAAGGTTTCGGGGCTTTTCTCACGCAGAGGCTTCAACATCGACTCGCTCGCGGTAGGAGTTACCGCCGACCCGACGGTTTCAAGAATTACAATAGTCGCTGACGGCGACGAATATGTTGTTGAACAGCTTGAAAAACAGCTCAATAAGCTTATACCCGTTATCAAGGTAAAGAGGCTTATCGACGGCGAGTTTATAAGCCGTGAGCTGTGTCTTATAAAGGTTCACTGCGCGGCGGCTAAGCGCTTTGAGGTTATTAAAATAGCCGAGCTTATGAGCGCAAAGGTCGTAGACGTAGCAGTAAGCACGATTACTCTCGAATTCTGCGAAACAGTCGAGAAAATCTCAACGCTTATAGACCTTTTAAAACCGTATGGTATCCGTGAAATAGTAAGAACCGGCACTATCGCCATAGATAAGGGCAAGGGCTCGGTTTAAACTTTCACGCTGCATATATAAGTTTATTATTTTAATTTATTTAAACCGCATTCGCGGCAAGGAGGAAATCAAAAATGTCAAACGCAAAAATTTTCTATCAGTCAGATTGTAATCTCTCGCTTTTAGACGGTAAGACAATCGCTATCGTAGGTTACGGCAGCCAGGGCCACGCTCACGCTCTTAACCTTAAGGAAAGCGGCGCTAACGTTATTATCGGTCTTTACGAGGGTTCAAAATCCTGGAAGAGAGCCGAGGAGCAGGGCTTTGAGGTTTACACAACAGCCGAGGCTGCCAAGAAGGCAGACATCATTATGATTCTTATCAACGATGAGAAGCAGGCTTCTATGTATAAGAACGACATCGCTCCCAACCTTGAGGCAGGCAATATGCTTATGTTCGCTCACGGCTTCAACATTCACTTCGGTCAGATCGTACCTCCCGCAGACGTTGACGTTACAATGATCGCGCCTAAGGCTCCCGGTCACACAGTACGCAGCGAGTATCAGGCAGGTAAGGGTACTCCCTGCTTAGTAGCAGTTTATCAGGACGCTACAGGCAAGGCTTTAGATATGGCTCTCGCATACGGCGCAGGTATCGGCGGCGCAAGAGCAGGTATCTTAGAGACTACCTTCCGTACGGAAACAGAGACTGACCTCTTCGGCGAGCAGGCTGTACTTTGCGGCGGCGTATGCGCATTAATGCAGGCAGGCTTTGAGACTCTTACTGAAGCTGGCTACGACCCGAGAAACGCTTACTTCGAGTGTATCCACGAGATGAAGTTAATCGTTGACCTTATTTATCAGTCAGGCTTCGCGGGAATGAGATATTCTATCTCCAACACCGCTGAGTACGGCGACTATGTAACAGGTCCGAAGATTATCACAGAAGATACCAAGAAGGCTATGAAGAAGATTCTTAAGGATATCCAGGACGGTTCCTTCGCTAAGGAATTCCTCCTCGATATGTCTGAGGC
>CAZERR010000007.1:0-28837 GCA_964514785.1 uncultured Ruminococcus sp.
GCACGACAGACTCTGACTCTGTTTGTTGGGGTTCGAATCCCTATTCCTCAGCCACCAAAACCGTCCTGATGGACGGTTTTTTGTTTTATATAAAACTTATGTTTATATCGGAAATAATAATAATTAATGAACGTATAATTCCTTATTATACGATTGTTACAAAAATGTATCTAAATTCTAACTTTTAATTCCTTTATAGCGTTATAATATTGCTGTGTTAGAGTAAAATTAATATGATTATAAGTATAAGTATGGAGTATACTCAGTTACCGATATATTACTCCGTCATCCTTATACGTCCGCGGTAAGGATTGTTTATAAAATTGCGGACAGAAAGGCAAAGGTGCTTTAAAATGGGACTTAAATACAAAAGAATTCTCTTGAAGCTTTCGGGCGAATCGCTCGCAGGCAATAAGAAAATGGGTATTGATTTTGAGACAGTTACTAAAATCTGCGAACCTATTAAGAAGCTTAATGATGAAGGAGCAGAAATCGCTATCGTTGTAGGCGGAGGAAACTTCTGGAGAGGAAGAAGCTCGGGTTCTATGGACAGAACCAGAGCCGATCATATCGGAATGCTTGCTACGGCTATAAATGCTTTAGGCGTTGCCGATTCTCTTGAGGCGTTAGGCGTTGACGTTAGAGTTCAGACTGCAATTTCAATGCGACAGGTTGCGGAGCCTTATATCCGCGGTAAAGCTATTCGTCATCTTGAAAAAGGCAGAGTTGTAGTATTTGGCTGCGGCACCGGTAATCCCTTCTTCAGCACAGATACAGCCGCGGCATTAAGAGCTGCTGAGATCGAGGCTGAGATTATTATGAAAGCAACTATGGTTGACGGCGTTTATGACAGCGATCCGAAAACCAACCCTGAAGCTGTTAAGTACGATGAGATTACTCATCACGAGGTGCTTAACAAGTCGCTTGCGGTAATGGACAGCACAGCCGCTTCGCTTTGCAGAGATAACGGAATTGATATTTTGGTGTTCAGTATTGATGAACCCGATAATATTTATAAAGCAGTTACAGGCGAGAATATCGGAACTCTCGTACACTGATGATTTAGGAGGACTACTATGCAGAACGTATTAAATCGTATGGAAGAAAGAATGCAGAGAAGGATCAATCACCTTAACGACGAGTATAAGTCGATCCGCGCTGGCAGAGCTAACCCATCTATCCTCGACAGGGTTAAGGTTGATTATTACGGAACGCCTACTCCTGTTAATCAGGTGGCTAATGTTTCTGTACCCGAGGCGCGTACTATTATCATTCAGCCGTGGGACGGTTCTATGCTCGGAGCGATCAATAAGGCTATCCAAACATCCGAAATCGGTATCAATCCTCAGAACGACGGTAAATGTATTCGTCTTAATTTCCCGCCTCTCACAGAAGACAGACGTAAGGAAATCGTTAAAGACGTTTCTAAGATTGCCGAGGGTACTAAGGTTCAGATCCGTAATGTAAGACGTGACGCTATGGATGATTTAAAGAAACTTAAAAAAGCCGGCGAATTGACCGAGGATGACCTTAAGGACGGCGAAAAGAAGATACAGAAGATTACCGATAAGTTCATTAAGGAAACCGATTCTGTATGCGAAGCTAAAAAGAAAGAGATTATGGAGCTTTAATTATGGCTTTCTTAAAAAAGAAAAAAAAGGCTGCGGATGAACCTAAAGTCCTTCCGCAGCATATCGGTATAATTATGGACGGTAACGGACGCTGGGCAAAAAAACGTATGCTACCGCGTTCGGCAGGTCACAGCGCCGGAGCCAAGGTCTTTCGTACCATAGCCCGCTATTGCAGTGATATCGGTGTAAAATACCTGACTGTTTACGCTTTTTCTACCGAGAACTGGAGACGTCCTCAGCAGGAAATCGATGCTCTTATGAAGCTCTTTAAAGAATATCTTAACGAGGCTTTACGAGATTTCCAGGACGACAGTATTGTCGTTAAGTTTCTCGGTGATAAATCCGGTTTTTCGGATGATATAAGAGCACTTATGGAAGAAACCGAGGACGGCTCTAAAGACCGTGACGGTATGGTGCTGAATATTGCAATGAATTACGGAAGCCGTGACGAAATTGTCCGCGCCGTAAAGAATATTTCCATAGGTGTTAAAAGCGGAGATATCAACATAAATTCTATTAACGAGGAATTGATTTCCGATAATCTTTATACAGCAGGACAGCCTGATCCCGATTTGATCATAAGGCCGTCGGGCGAGTACCGTATCTCCAATTTTATGCTTTGGCAGTCGGCTTATACCGAATTTGTGATTATGAACAAGCTTTGGCCTGATTTTACTAAGGAAGATTTAGACGAAGCAATAGATATTTTTAACAACAGAAACCGTCGTTTCGGCGGAGTATAAAGGTGTATTATGGACTCGATGAAAGCCCGGTTATTGACCGCGGCTATAGGTATTCCTTTAGCTGTGGTTCTTTTGATTTTAGGAGAACGCTTTAACATCATTATGTATATCATAGTATCTGTTTTATCTCTTATTATGGTATTTGAGCTGTTATCGGCAAGAAAGCTTCATAACAATTTAAAGATTTTGATTCCGTGCTTGGTATATGCGATTATTCAGCCTCTTGTAATTCCGCTTAAGCTTGGATTATTTACATTGTTTATATATTTAATCACAATGTTTTTGATTATGATTATTGACAACCGTCGTATTTCATATCAGGATTTGAGTTTTACTCTTATCGGAGAAATCATAATCGTACTTGGGCTTTCAAGTATGCTGCTTTTGCCTTCAAGGTATAATAACTGTTATACAATATTTTTTGTACTCAGTATCGGTATACCGTGGTGTGCTGACGCAGGCGCGTATTTTTCCGGAGTTTTTCTCGGTAAACACAAGCTTTGTCCGAAAATCAGTCCCAATAAAACCGTAGAAGGTTTTATCGGCGGGCTTTTAGCCGGCGTTATAAGCGCTGTTATTATTGCTTTGGTTTACTCATTCCTTTACCCGAACGCTAGATTTAACTATATAATAGTTTTATCTATAGGCTTAGCCGCAAGCGCTGTATCCGTTCTTGGAGATTTATCTTTCTCACTTATAAAGCGCTCCTGCAATATTAAGGACTATGGCTCATTTTTTCCAGGTCACGGAGGCTTTTTAGACAGATTTGACAGCGTAATATTTGCGGCTCCTATGGTGTATTTTATAGGAAAAGCTTTTATTATTTTTACAGTATAGTATAGTTGTGGTGTAATATGGTAAAGAATATTTCCGTACTGGGTTCAACCGGCTCTATCGGAACTCAGGCGTTGGATGTTGTTGACAACTTGAATCTTAATGTATCCGCATTAACGGCGAATACAAATATAAAAATTCTCGAGGAGCAGGTAAGAAAATATTCGCCTGCCCTCGCGGTCGTTTTTGACGAGAGTAAATTTTCTGAATTTAAAGGAAATATTGCGGATACTAATACTAAGGTGTCCTGCGGTATGGAAGGACTGATCGAGGCTGCTTCCATCGACAGCGCCGATTTAGTGCTTAATTCTGTTGTAGGTATGGTAGGGCTCCGGCCCACTATTTCTGCCGCTCAGGCTAAAAAGGATATCGCGCTTGCCAATAAAGAAACTCTCGTTGCAGGCGGCAGTCTTGTTATGAAGGCCGTTAAGGATAACGGTGTTAAGCTTTATCCTGTAGACAGCGAGCACAGCGCGATTTTTCAGTGCTTACAGGGATGTCCTGAAAAAAAGGCGCTAAAAAGGCTTATCTTAACTGCCTCGGGCGGACCTTTTTTCGGTAAGAAATATGATGAATTAAAAAATGTTACTGTTGAACAGGCTCTTAATCATCCTAACTGGGATATGGGTGCAAAAATAACCATCGATTCGGCTACAATGATGAACAAAGGTCTTGAAATCATAGAAGCCTCGTGGCTGTTCGATATGAGCGCCGATAAAATCGATGTCGTAGTTCACCGCGAAAGCGTTATACATTCCATGATAGAGTATGCGGATAATTCGGTGCTCGCTCAGCTCGGAGTACCTGATATGCGTATTCCTATTCAGTATGCTATTACTTATCCGTATAGATACAGTTCTCCCGTTAAACAGCTTAGCTTAACCGATTACGGCAAGCTTACTTTCTTCGAACCTGATTATGATACCTTTAAGTGCTTAAGAGCGTGCAAGCAGGCTATCAACAGGGGAGGGCTCTGCGCTGCCGCAGCTAACGGAGCAAATGAGATCGCCAACTCCTTATTCAGACAGCGAAAGATTTCTTTCCTTGATATAGGCGATTTAGTTATGGAAGCTATGCTTAATCAGGATAACATTGAAGCAAAAACTGTTGAAGACGTTTTAAACGCCGATAAGGCTTCCAGAGAGTATGTGCTCAAAAACATTTAATTGAATTAACAGTAATTATTTAACGGAGTTGAGTTTAGTTTGGGAATTTTGACTGCAATTGCCTTGATTATAATAGGCGTGCTTTTATTTGAGTTGATAATTCTTTTCCATGAGGGCGGTCATTTTATCGCCGCGAAAAAAAGCGGAGTTAAGGTAAATGAGTTTGCGCTTGGTATGGGCCCGAAGATTTTCGGATTCAAAAAAGGTGAAACCCAATATTCGTTCAGGCTCCTTCCGATAGGCGGCTATTGCGCTATGGAAGGAGAGGATGAGGAAAGCGATAACCCACGCGCTTTCACCAACGCTAAAATCTGGAAAAGAATGATTATCATTGTAGCCGGAGCGTTTATGAACATTGTCCTCGGACTTATTATGATGTTCTTTATTGTTGTTCAGACGGATACATTCTCTTCAACGCAGATTGCAGGCTTTTCTCAGAATTCCTTTACCGCGAACAGCGGACTGAAAGTCGGAGATAAAATAGTAAAGCTCAACGACTACAGCGTATGGTGCGCTCAGGATATGAGTTTTGCTATCGCTACTCTTAAATGCACGGAAGTTGACGGTACTACCCTCAGCGTATATAAAGAAGATTGCTGCGTTGAGTTGTGTCGTCTTTATGCCGAGCATTATAAGAAACTAAGTAAAGTTAAAGAATCAAAAAAGCAAATTGCCGAGCTTGAAAAGATTCTTACCGAAGGTACGTCAGAAATTAACTCGTCTAACTCAAAAACCTTGTCATATTCCGTTATGGAAGAGTATTATAAAAAAATCGAAAAGGCTGCCGGCGTTAAAAAATATAAGGTTCCCGAAATTGTGGAGAAAAAAACGCGTCAGCGTTTTCAAACTGATATTGAGGTTGAGCGCGGCGGTAAAAATGTATTTTTGAAGGATGTTCAATTTTACACATATCTTCAGTCGGAAGATGCAAAAGAACCCTCAGTCGCGGTTGATTACTATGTAGAACCTATTAACAAGGATTTCGGCACTGTTTTGCAGCAGACTGGTATTCAGACCGTTTCCGTTGCGCGAATGGTTTGGTCTTCTTTAATCGGACTGGGAACGGGTCAGTTCTCGTTTAAGGATATTTCCGGCCCTGTAGGAGCAGCGTCAGCTATTACTCAGGTCGCTTCAAAGGGACTCGAAAACAGCTTCCTCGAAGCGTTTAACAACATTTTATATATGATGATGCTGATTTCGGTTAACCTGGGTATCTTTAATATGCTGCCGTTCCCGGCTCTTGACGGCGGAAGATTTCTGTTCTTGCTTATTGAATTTTTATTTAAAAAGCCGATTCCGCGTAAGGTCGAAAAAATCATTAACGGCGTTGGTTTAGGTATTTTACTGTTGTTTATGGCTGTAATTACCGTAAAAGATATATGGCAGTTATTGCCGTTTGCTAACGGAGGATAAATTATGGGAAGTAAAATTCAGGTTACCGCTGGTAATGTAAAAATCGGAGGAGGAGCTAAAGTAAGTATTCAGTCAATGCTTAATGTTCCCGCCGAAAATATAGAAGGAAGCGTAAAGCAGGCTGTAGCTCTTGAAAAAGCAGGCTGTGAAATAATCCGCGCCGCTATTCCGAATATGGAAGCAGTTAAGCTTATTCCTGCTTTAAAAGAAGCGGTAAGCGTTCCTATAGTTGCCGATATTCACTTTGATTATAAGCTCGCCTTAGAGGCAGTAGAAGCCGGTATCGATAAAATTCGTATCAATCCCGGTAATATAGGCTCCGACGACAGGGTTAAAGCTGTCGCTAATGCCTGCGCAAATAAGAATATCCCGATAAGAATCGGCGTTAACAGCGGCTCGCTTGAAAAGGAGATTTTAAAGAAATACGGCTCTCCGACTGCCGAGGCGCTCTGTGACAGCGCGCTTTACCATGCTTCATTGCTTGAAAAATTTGATTTTAACGACATCGTTCTTTCAATGAAAAGCTCTACCGTAAAAACTATGGTAAACGCTTATGAGCTTGCAAACGAGCGATGTGATTATCCGTTACATCTCGGAGTTACCGAAGCAGGCACCGAAAGGCTCGGTATAATAAAGTCAGCTGCGGGCATAGGCTCTCTTTTACTGCACGGAATAGGCGATACAATTCGTGTTTCGCTTACTGCGGATCCGGTACGCGAGATTTACGCCGCTAAGGATATTTTAAAATCTCTCGATATTGAAAAGGGCGGAGTGCAGTTCGTTTCCTGTCCCACCTGCGGAAGAACTAAAATTGACCTTATTTCTCTTGCTAATGAGGTGCAGGAGCGCCTTCGCGACTGTGAAAAGAATATTAAGGTAGCAGTAATGGGCTGTGTTGTAAACGGACCGGGAGAAGCGAGAGAAGCCGATTACGGAATTGCAGGCGGTGACGGTATGGGATTGATTTTTAAAAAAGGAGAAATTTTGTATAAGGTCAGTGAGGATAAGCTTGTTGACGCTTTAATTGATGAAATAAATAAAGACAGTTAAATAATAAGGAAGTATTATGAAAGAATTTAGGGAATTATTTGGAAGTTTTATTGAAGATAATTTAATATCTCCTGTTATTCTAGAATCTGTCGTTGAAGATGTAGTTATTAATTCTTCGCTCAGAACTTTAGAGATAACAGCTTACTTAGATAGATTAGTTAAAAGAAATGATTTGCACAGAGCGGAAAATATCATAAAGAATTCCCCGTTAGCATTAAGCAAGGTAATAATCAAACCTCGCTTCCCCGAGGAGCTTTTCAGTGCCGAATGTTTTGACGAGCTTGTATATGAACTCAAATACAGTATTCCTCGGATCAACGGTACATTCAAGAACAGCGAGGTATCATTTAACGGCGATACGCTGAATATCTCTCTCGCTAACGGCGGAAAAGCCCTGCTTGACAGCATCAGCTTCGACACCGAGCTTTCAAGACTCGTGTATGAGGAGTTCGGGCTTTCGATTAAGGTTGAGTACTCGGGCGTCACCTCGGTTGACGGTGAGAATAAGGATTATATCGAGGCTCAGATAAATACCGAAAGAAAACTCAGACGCGAATCGCTTGAAAAAGTTGCCGAGATATTTGATAACGAAGAAAACAGCGCTAAGGAAAGTGCAAAGTCTCGCAGCGAAAAAAACTCTCACGAGATCGAAATAAGAAAAGGAAAGTTTCTTACTCCTCAGATTATTCCTACATCTGTACGCCCTTTATATGGCCGTATGGACAGGGGAAAGGTGATACCTATTTCCGATGTAGCATATGATTCGGGTAAGGTCAGCGTTTGGGGAGATGTATTTTCCGTAGAAAAAAAAGTCACCCGTTCGGGAGATAAAAATATTATAACAATTGATATCACCGACTATTCCGGTTCAATTACCGTTAAGGTTTTCGGCCCTATAAAGGCAACTAAAGTCGTTGAAGATATTAAAGCCGGAGATACAATCGTAGCCAGCGGCGACGTTGAATTTGATAAATTTGCGGGAGGTATAGTAATAAATGCCCGCAGTATTTCTACTGCCGATAAGGTCAAGGTTGTTGATAATGCCCCGAAAAAGCGAGTTGAGCTTCATCTTCATACAAATATGTCTCAGATGGACGGTATGACTCCTGCCAAGGAGCTTATTAACCGCGCCGTTAAGTGGGGACATCCTGCAATTGCTATCACCGACCACGGCGTAGCTCAAGCGTTCCCCGAGGCAATGAATACTGCAAACAAAATCAATAAGGACGGCGAAAAGATAAAGATCATCTACGGTACAGAGTCCTACTTTATTGATGATTTGGTAGAAGCTGTTTCCGGCGATCAAAACGAGAGTCTTGACGGGACTTTTATCTGCTTCGATATAGAAACAACCGGTCTTTCCGCTAACAGAGATAAAATTACCGAAATAGGCGCCGTAAAGATAAAAAACGGTCAGATAACCGATACATTTTCGACTTTTGTAAATCCCGAAATGCCTATTCCGTCAAAAATAACCGAGCTTACCGGTATTAACGACGCAATGGTTAAGGATGCGCCCTCGCAGTCCGAAGCTGTAAAAGCATTTCTTGAATTTGCCGACGGTTCAATTCTCGTAGCGCATAACGCTCCTTTTGATACCTCGTTTATCCGTGTCGCCTGCGAAAATATGGGTGTTGAATACAACTGCACTTCAATAGATACAGTTGTAATATGCAGAAATATTTTAACTGATATAAAAAACTGTAAGCTTGATACGGTTGCTAAGTTCTTGCGTCTCGGAGATTTCAACCATCACCGCGCAACAGATGACGCTCAGATGCTTTCGGCTATATTTATTGAGCTTTGTAAGCGTTTAAAGAATGATTATAATATAAACGAAGTATATGATATTAACACGAAAATCACAGGCGGAGATTTCAAAAAACTGCCTACATATCATCAGATCATACTCGTTAAAAATTCGGTCGGCTTAAAGAATCTTTATAAGCTTATTTCAAAAAGCCACCTTGATTATTTCTATAAGAAGCCAAGGATCCCGAAATCCGAGCTAATAAAGCATCGTGAAGGTCTTATTATAGGCTCGGCTTGCGAAGCAGGTCAGCTTATGAGAGCTATTATCAGCGGTAAGTCCTATGATGAGATTAAAAAAATAGCGAAGTTTCACGATTATCTCGAGGTTCAGCCTACAGGTAATAATCAGTTTCTGCTTAGAAGCGGTCAGGTTAAAAGTGAAAAGGAATTACAGGATTTGAACCGTAAGATAGTTAAGCTTGGTGACGAGCTGAATATTCCTGTTGTCGCAACCTGCGATGTTCATTTTCTTGAACCTACCGACGCTGACTTCCGTATGATCTTACAGGCCGGACAAGGATATGACGACGCTGCCAATCAGGCGCCGCTTTATTACAGAACAACAGCTGAGATGCTCGAGGAGTTCTCATATCTAGGTAAGGACAAGGCTTACGAGATCGTTGTTGAGAATACTAATAAAATAGCTGACTCTATTGAAAGCATTAAGCCGATACCTGACGGAAACTTCCCGCCTTTTATTGAAGGCGCGGAGGAACAGCTTAATGAAATCACATGGGAAAGAACTAAGAAAAAATACGGTGACCCTTTACCTCCTATTGTTGAGGCGCGTTTGAAGAAGGAGCTCAACGCTATTAACACCTATGGCTTTTCTGTGTTATATATGACTGCTCAAAAGCTTGTTGCAGACAGCGAAGCTCACGGTTATCTTGTCGGCTCAAGAGGAAGCGTAGGCTCGTCTTTTGTTGCGACTATGTCGGGTATTTCTGAGGTTAACCCGCTTTGTCCTCATTATGTATGCCCTAAATGCTGCCACAGCGAGTTCTTTGAACACGGCGAGTACGGCTCAGGCTTTGATATGCCTCCCAAGGACTGCCCTGAGTGCGGAACTCCTATGGACAGAGACGGCCATGAAATTCCGTTTGAAACCTTCCTGGGCTTTAAGGGAGATAAAGTTCCCGATATAGACCTTAACTTCAGCGGAGAATATCAGTCTAAGGCTCACCGCTACACGGAGGAACTTTTCGGACGTGACCATGTATTTAAAGCGGGTACTATATCTACCGTAGCGGATAAAACCGCCATCGGATTCGTAAAAAAATATGAGGAAGAGAATAATTTAAGCTTTCATAAAGCTGAAGAAAAACGTTTGGCTATCGGCTGTACCGATATCAAACGAACTACAGGCCAACATCCCGGAGGAATGGTCGTTGTACCTAAAGGGTATGATATCTATGACTTCTGTCCGGTTCAGCATCCTGCAAACGATGTAAAGAGTGATAATATAACCACTCACTTTGATTTCCATTCGATTCATGATACTATCACCAAGCTTGACGAGCTCGGACACGATGTTCCTACTATATATCATTATCTTGAATTATTCACAGGAATACCTGTTATGGATGTCAGTATGAGCGATCCCGACGTTATGTCGCTGTTCACTTCGCCAGAGGCTCTCGGTGTTACTGCTGATGACATCGCGTTTGAAACCGGTACCTTATCGCTTCCTGAGTGCGGAACGGATTTTGTAAAGGGTATGCTTTTGGAAGCTAAGCCTAAAACTTTTTCCGACTTGCTTCAGATTTCCGGACTTTCGCACGGTACTGACGTTTGGCTCGGTAACGCTCAGGAGCTTATAAAACAGGGAATATGTACTATTTCCGACGTAATAGGTACCCGTGACTCTATTATGACATACCTGCTTCATAAGGGTTTAGAGCCCAGTATGGCGTTTAAGATAATGGAAATAACCCGTAAAGGTAACGCACAAAAACTCTTTAATCAGGAGCATTATGATGCTTTTAAGGAGCACAACGTCCCCGACTGGTACGTTGAATCCTGCTTAAAGATAAAATATATGTTCCCGAAGGCTCACGCCGCGGCTTATATGATTGCCGCATTAAGGCTGGGCTGGTATAAGGTGCATAAGCCTGTTGAGTATTATGCAGCTTATTTTACCGTTCGTAATGATAATTTTGACGGCGCTACCGTTATGAAAGGCAGAAACGCTGTTTTGGAAAAAATGAAGAATATAAAGCAGATGAGTTACGAAGCTACCGCCAAGGATAATGCCGAGTACGGTATGCTCCAGATCGTTAACGAAATGATGGCTCGGGGAGTAGAGATTTTACCGATTGATATTTATAGATCAAAAGCAAATACTTTCTATGTTGAAGACGGTAAAATCAGAATGCCCTTCTGCGCATTGGGAGGCGTCGGAGAGTCTGCTGCGATTTCACTTGAAGAATGCTGCGCTAAAAAAGACTTCCTTTCCATAGAGGAACTTCAGATGAAATCCAAGGTATCAAAAACCGTAATTGAAACGCTTAAAGAATGCGGAGCTATGGGCGACTTACCTGAAAGCGCTCAAATGTCACTTTTCTGAAAACATTCGAAAGGATGATTAAATATGAAGAAAAAATTCAATAAGCTTACAGGAATACTTATCTGTATTGCCTTTGCGGTATTTTTACTGTTTATTAAGGATAACGTACCTGCTATTTGGAGCGGAATCTGCTCCTTTGCGGAGATACTCACTCCGTTTGTATACGCCTTTGGTATTGCTTATATCCTTAATTTCCCGTTTAGGTTTTTTCAGAATAAATTATTTGGAAGGGTAAAATCCGAACGCTTTCAAAAGTTCAATAAGCCTTTATCGCTTATTTTGACTTATGTGCTGTTTTTAGGCTTGTTCGGCTTCTTCCTTGCAATACTGATTCCTCAGCTTTCAGAAAACATCAGTAAGCTTGCGACTAATATCCCGTCTTATATAAAGTCGTTTAAGGAAATTACCAACGGCTTGACCTCCTGGCTCAACGAAAGATTCAACCTTGATTTGAGCTTTATCGACAGCTTTAATAAATTCATAAGGGACAATATTTCATCACTTGCGAATGTTTCAAGTATCGGAAAGGTTTATTCCGCTGCGCTTAGTACCGTCGGCTTTGTTTATGAGTGGGTTATGGCGTTTATCCTTTCGATTTATATGCTCGCGTCTAAGGATTTCCTCTGCACTCAGCTTAAGAGGCTCGGAGCCGCATTCTTGCCGACAAAATGGCTTCCCACTATCTATGAAATCATTAATGTTTCTGACGATAAATGCGGTAAGTTTTTAGTAGGAAAGATACTTGATTCTACAATTATCGGCGTAATGGTTTTTATCTATTTCGCGATAAGAGGACTCCCGTATGCTCCGCTTATCAGCTTTGTGGTAGGCGTATGTAATTTGGTGCCGTTCTTCGGACCGTTTATCGGAGGAATACCCAGCGCGTTCCTGCTGTTACTCGTAAATCCCGCTTATTGTATAGAGTTTATTATAATGATTTTCATTATTCAGCAGATTGACGGCAATATCATCGGACCTAAGATCGTCGGTTCTCAGGTTGGACTTGTAGGCTTCTGGTCATTATTCTCGGTAATGGTTGCCGGCGGACTGTTCGGTTTACCCGGAATGATTCTCGGTACTCCGATATTTGCCGCGATTTATACGCTTATCGGAAGAAAAACAAAATCCCGTATTGAAATGAAGGGCGAAAACGCCGAGAGGGTTCTTGAAATGGATGTTGTTAAATCCTCTGGCCTTACAAATATGAAAGCGAAAGTTCTCAAAAAGCCCATTATTCATAAGAATAATGCCGACAATGATAATGATGAGGAAAAGGAAAGTTGACAAAAACAATTTAATGTGTTAACATATTAGCACGCTAAAGCGTTTTGCGAATTATTAAGTATCTTATTTGCCCGCGGTAAGGTATATTTTGATTATATGCGGGCGGAAGGCTAATGACTGTATGAGAAAAAATTTAAAAATAACTCCCGAGGGTACTAAGGATTATCTATTTAAAGAATGTACCGCGGTAGACTATGTTTGCAAAAAAATTCAAAAGGTTTTTGAAAATCATCAGTTCCACCGTGTTATTACCCCTGCGCTTGAGTTTTTTGATTTATTCTTAACCGATTCAAGCGGCATATCTGCTGAATCTATGTTTAAAACAACCGATAATAACGGAAGGATAGTTGTTGTCCGTCCCGATTCAACTCTACCGATTGCAAGGCTCGTATCTACCCGTATGCAGAATGAGGTTCTTCCGGTACGCCTTTATTACAATCAGGCTGTATACAGAAACAACCCCAGCTATACGGGCAGAAGTAACGAGATAATGCAAATGGGTATTGAGCTCATTGGTTCAAAGGGAAAGAGGGCTGATTTAGAGGTTATCACAACCGCTATTCATAGCCTTAAAGCTGTTTCAAAGGATTTCCGCATTGAAGTCGGTCATTCTATGCTCTTTTCCACTTTGATCGAAGCGTTAAACGCCGATGATGATTTAAAGGAACAAATTGAGACCTTCATAGAAAATAAAAACTATTCCGCCTTAAATGACGCTCTTGATAAGCTTGAGCAGGACGATACCGTAAAGGCTATTAAAACTATTCCGTCCCTGTTCGGCGGTGTAGAAGTATTCGAAAAAGCCGAAAGGATCATTAAGCATCCGAAAGCGCTGGAAGCGCTCTCTTACTTAAAGAGCCTGTATCAGCAGCTCTCCAAGCTCGATATGGGTGATAAAATCATTGTTGACCTCGGACTTGTTCAGCATAACGATTATTACAGCGGAATAGTATTTTCGGGTTATGTTCTCGGATACGGAGACGCTATCCTTTCAGGCGGTCGATATGATAAAATTTTTGACGAATTCAACTGCTCTATGGGTGCATCGGGATTCGCTATCAATATCAATCATCTTGCCGAGGAAGCGCGTTACCGCTCAAAAAGCAACATTCCCGAGGTTCTTGTGTTTGCTAAAAACGATAAAGATATTATGGATGCGATCGCATATACGGCTGACCTCGTAAAAAACGGCGTCAGAGCTCAGTTCTCCGATTTATCCGATGAGGATGAGGCTCGTGAATTCGCCGAAAAGCTCGGTATAAAAAAATTTGAAACTATAGGTGAGTAATAATGAATCCTATTAGAATAGCCCTTACAAAGGGCCGTCTTGAAAAATCAACAATTGAGCTGTTTGAAAAGCTCGGTTATAATTGTGATGAGGTTCATAATAAAGGACGCCGCCTTATTCTCCAGATAGGCGGCGGTCAATTCGAGGTAGTTCTTGCTAAGGCTGCTGACGTTATCACATATGTCGAACACGGTGTTTGCGATTTGGGAGTTGTCGGTAAGGACACCATCCTTGAAAACGGAACTTCCTTTTACGAGCTTCTTGATTTAGGCTTCGGTAAATGCAGATTTGCGCTTGCCTGCAAGAAAGGTTATGATTTTTATCACGGTTACGGCACTAAGACAATCGCGACAAAATATCCGAAGGTTACCCGAGGTTTTTTTGAAAGCAAAAATATGGATGTTCGTGTTATAAAAATTGAAGGTTCCGTTGAGCTAGCGCCCTTAGTCGGGCTTGCCGACGGAATCGTTGATATAGTTGAAACAGGCTCTACCTTAAAGGCTAACAATCTCGAGATAATCGAGTATGTTACCGATATCTCGGCGAGGTTAATCGCTAACACTGCGAGTCTTAAGCTGAGAAAGAATGAGATTGAAGAGCTTGTAGGTAAAATGGAGGCTGAAGTTAAATGATTACAACCGTTATCGCGAACGGTAAGGATGAATTCTGCTTTATAGAAACGCTTAAAGCACGCTCGAGCAGCGGAGCAAAGGATGTTTCCGCAGCTGTATCCGATATTCTTAAAAATGTAAAAGAAAACGGCGATAAAGCCGTATATGACTATACCGTTAAATTCGACAGAAAAGCTCCCGAAAAGATTGAGATCACTACCGATGAGATCGATAATATCATTAGAAGCTGTGATAAATCATATTTAGATACTCTGAAAAAAGCTGCTTCTAACATTGAAGATTTTCATAAACGCCAGATTCAGCAGTCCTGGCTCACTACTAAAGATAACGGTGTAATAATGGGACAGCGCATAAGAGGACTTGAGCGTGTAGGACTTTATGTTCCGGGCGGTACTGCTGCGTATCCGTCTTCTGTTCTTATGAACGCCGTTCCTGCTAAGCTTGCCGGCTGTAAGGAAATTATTATGACTACTCCGCCGTCAAAAGACGGTAAGCCGAATCCGGATATAATAGCCGCGGCTAAAATCGCGGGAGTAGACCGTTTCTTTTTAATGGGCGGCGCTCAGGCAGTTGCCGCGCTCGCTTACGGTACAGAGCTCGTACCTAAGGTTGATAAGATAGTAGGTCCGGGTAATATATTTGTTGCAACGGCTAAAAAGCTTCTTTACGGAGTTGTTGATATTGATATGATCGCAGGTCCAAGCGAGATTTTGATTATCGCTGATAAAACTGCCGACGCAAAATTCTTAGCTGCTGATTTAATGAGTCAGGCTGAACACGACAGGCTTGCAAGTTCTATTCTTTTAACTGACTGTGAAGAACTCGCCGAAAAGGTTAAAGATGAGCTTAAACGCCAGTGCGCCTTACTTGAACGCAGTGATATTATCGAGGAATCTCTTAAAAATTACGGAGCTATCATAGTTTGTTCCGATATGTCTCAGGCTGTTAATTTCGCTAATGAATTAGCCCCCGAACACCTTGAGGTCTGCTGCGCTGATCCTATGGAATATATCGGAAAGCTTGATAACGCAGGCTCCGTATTCTTAGGTAATTACAGCCCTGAACCTCTCGGAGATTATTTTGCAGGTCCTAATCATGTTTTACCGACAAGCGGGACCGCAAGATTCTTCAGTCCTTTGTCTGTAGACAGCTTTACTAAAAAGTCAAGCTTTATCTACTATACGGAGGACGCGCTGAAAAACGACGCCGAGGATATTGTCAGATTTGCCGAGGTTGAGGGCTTAACTGCTCACGCTAATTCCATTAAAGTAAGATTTGAGGAAGAATAATGTCCTACGAATTAAATGATAAAATAAAAAATCTTGTTCCGTATGAGCCGATAGCAGGCGATTATTCAATTCGGCTTGACGCTAATGAATGTACCTTCGGCTACGATGAAACGCTTATGGATATGGTCGATACTGCTGTACATAATGTTGATTTCAACCGTTATCCCGACCCCGTATGTCTTGAACTCAGAAAATCTTTTGCTGATTTTTACGCTATCGACTATAAAAACGTTACTGTCGGCAACGGTTCAGATGAACTGATTTTTTTAATTGAATCGGCGTTTTTAAAAAAAGGGGAAAAGCTTCTAACCGTATCTCCCGATTTCAGTATGTATGAGTTTTACGGAAGCATTACCGAAAACCCTTGTTTAAAGTACAATAAGAACGAGAACCTAAACATTGACGTCGATAATCTTATTGAAAAAATTAACGCCGAGAATATAAAAGCGCTTATTTTTTCAAATCCCTGTAACCCGACCGGACAGGGGATTACAAAATCCGAAGCAGAAAAACTTATTAGATCAGTTAACGCACTCGTTGTTCTTGACGAAGCGTATATGGATTTCTGGGATCCCGGGGAGTCACTGATTAAGGATGTAAATAACTACGATAACCTTATTGTTTTCAGAACTGCCTCAAAGGCGCTCGGAAGCGCGGCTTTGCGCCTCGGCTTTGCTGTTGCGAACGAAACGATAAGCAGGGCAGTTTCTGCCGTTAAATCCCCATATAACGTCAACAGTATTTCCCAGGCAATTGGCACACAGCTTTATAAAAATAAAGAATTATTAAATAATCGTATAAAAACTATTGTTGAAAACACTAAAACGCTGTATAATGAACTAAAAGAGCTTGAAACCAAAGCTGATGACTTTCGGGTATATCCTACAAAAACAAATTTTGTTTTTGTAAAAACGGTTTTTTCAAAAGAGCTATGGGAGTATTTAAAAACTCAGTCTATAGCGATAAGATGGATGGGAGATTATATCCGCATCACCTCGGGTTCAAACGGGGAAATCAATAAAACCATAAAAGCGATTAATGATTTTTTATCGGAGAGATAAGATGAGAGTTGCAGAATTAAACAGAAAAACTAAAGAAACGGACATTACTCTTTCGCTCAACCTTGACGGCGGAGAGATCAGTGTAGATACCGGAATCGGTTTTTTTGACCATATGCTTAATTCCTTTGCCGTTCACGGCGGTTTTGGTCTTAAGGTTAAGGTTATAGGCGATTTGAATGTCGACGACCATCATACCGTTGAGGATACAGGTATTGTTCTCGGAAAAGCTTTTGCAAAAGCACTCGGAGATAAGAGCTCGATCGAACGCTTCGGAAGCTTTTATGTACCGATGGACGAAGCGCTTGCTTTCGCTTCGCTTGATATAAGCGGACGTCCTTTTATGGTGTTTGAGGCTGATTTCCCTCAGGAAAAATGCGGGGATTATACTGCCGCTCTTACTGTTGAGTTTATGAGAGCGTTTGCGTATAACTCTGAGATCACTCTGCATGTTAAATCTCTTTACGGTTATAATTCTCACCACATTGTTGAAGCGATTTACAAGGCTGTAGCCCATGCGCTTAAAATCGCTGTTAAGAAAAATGACTCCGGCGTACCTCTTTCAACAAAGGGAGTATTATAATAATTTTAAAAATTAGCCCGCTGTAAGATTTCTGACATAACGCGGGTAGAAAGGCAAAAATTATGATTGTTTTACCTGCCATTGATATTAAAGACGGTCAATGTGTAAGATTATTTAAAGGAGATTATTCAACCGCCTCTAAGGTTGCCGAGGATCCGTATGACGTCGCTGAGAGCTTCGTTAAAGCCGGTGCCAAATGGATGCATATGGTAGACCTGGACGGTGCAAAATCCGGCAGGCTTATAAATTCCGAGCTTATTATCGATGTAGCTAAATCTACTGAGCTGAAGGTAGAAGTCGGCGGCGGAATAAGAAATATGGATACGATCGAGTATTATCTTGAAAACGGTATCGATCGAGTGATACTCGGATCAGCTGCTGTAAAGAACCAGCAGTTTGTTATTGACGCCATTAATAACTTTGATGATAAAATCGTAGTCGGTATTGACGCAAAAAACGGCGTTGTATGCGCTGAGGGTTGGACAGATAAATCTGAGCTCAACTATATTGATTTGGCTAAACAGATGGAACATATCGGTGTTAAGACTATCATATTCACCGATATCAATCAGGACGGTACCCTTTCCGGTCCCAACCTCGTTCAGCTTGACAATCTTGTACATAATGTTGATTGTGATATTATTGCAAGCGGCGGCGTATCCAATCTGAAGGATATTATTAACCTTCATGATCTTAATGTTTACGGAGCTATTACAGGTAAGGCTATATACAGCGGTAATCTTGATTTAGCGCTTGCTGTTCAGGCAGCAGGCAAGGTAGGAGAAGTATGAATTTAGATAAATATTTCGTAAAATCTGAGCTTATTCCCGCTGTAGTTCAGGAAAAGTCTACAGGTGAAGTTTTGATGCTTGCGTATATGAACCGTGAATCACTGAAAAAGACTATTGAAACAGGATATACCTGGTTTTGGTCGAGAAGCAGACAAGAGCTTTGGAACAAGGGAGCAACCTCCGGACATGTTCAAAAGGTGATTGAAATGTATACCGACTGTGACGATGATACACTTTTAGTAGTAGTTGAACAGACCGGAGCTGCATGCCACACCGGTAATCATTCCTGTTTTTTCACTAAAATACAATAATTCAGAGGTAATTTTATGGACGATAAGGTATTAAGAGCATTGTATGATACTGTGCTCAACAGAAGAGAAAACAAAAAGGAAGGCTCATACACCTGTTATCTTTTTGAAAAAGGCTTGGATAAAATCCTTAAAAAAGTAGGCGAGGAGTGCAGCGAAACGATTATCGCTGCTAAAAACGGTGATAACAGCGAAACTGTTTATGAAATAGCCGACTTGATTTATCATCTTACTGTAATGATGGTTGAAGAGGGGATTGAGCTTGACGACGTATTAGCAGAGCTTGATAAGCGAAGTGAAAAGACCGGCAACCTTAAAACCTTCCACGAGGTAGATAAAAACACTTAAATTTGTTATATAAAACAAAATCGGCCCGCTAATTATATTAGTGGGCTTTAAATTAGGATGATAGTGTGAAAAATCATACTATCAAATTTATAAAAATCAAATGGCTGTTTGTGGGCGGAAAGGCTATGGCGATTAATATGAACTTTAATATTATTACATTAGGCTGTAAGGTCAATCAATACGAGTCTCAGCTTATGAGCGAGCTGCTTAAAAAAGAAGGTTTTTCTCAATCTGAAAACAAGGATATTGCCGATATTACAATTATAAACACCTGTACGGTAACCGCCGTAACAGACGCTAAAAACCGTAAAATACTTCATAAGGTACGCAGAAGTAATCCCGACGGTATTATTGTTCTTACCGGATGTATGCCTCAGGCTTTTCCCGACAGGGTTTCGGATTTTGAGGACTGTGATATTGTTCTCGGAAACAAAAGACGGGCGGATATAATTAAATATATCGACGAATATCTCATTAACAGAAAGAAGATTGTTTATATCGAATCTCACGATAATAAAAATGCCGAGTACGAGAATATGAGTGTTCATAATTTCGACGGCCACACAAGAGCGTTCGTTAAAATCGAGGACGGCTGCAACCGTTTTTGTTCGTACTGTATAATTCCGTATTCAAGAGGAAGAGTTCGCAGTAAAAGCCCGGAGGTCCTCAAAAAAGAAATTGCCGAGCTTGAAAAAAGCGGTTATAAGGAAATCGTGCTTGTAGGCATCAACCTCTCCGCCTACGGTCAGGGCGAAAGCTTCAACCTTGCAGACGCAGTTGATATCGTTTGTGAGTTCGACGGTATAAAGCGCGTCAGGCTTGGTTCTTTTGAACCGGAAATGATGTACCGCGAGCTTATTGAAAGATTTTCAAAACAAAGCAAGTTTTGTCCGCAGTTTCATTTGTCTTTACAGAGTGGCTGTAATGAGACGTTGAAACGTATGAGACGCCAATACGATACAGACGAGTATATAAAAATAGTTAATGACCTGCGTTCTGAATTTGATAATTCATCAATTACAACCGATGTTATGGTTGGGTTTGCCGGTGAAACCGAGGAAGAATTTAATGAAAGTCTAAATTTTGTTAAAAGCGTAGGTTTTTCAAAAACTCATGTTTTCCCTTATTCTCAGCGAGCCGGCACAAAAGCTGATAAAATGGATAATCAGGTTCCGAAGCATATTAAGGAAATAAGAAGCAAGCTTATGATTGAACTTACCGACTCTCTCAGGCAGGAATTTTTAAAAACACAGGTCGGCAGGGTAGAGGATGTGCTTGTTGAAAGATTCAGACATAATGAGTATTACGAGGGTTATACAAAAAACTATACGCCTGTTCACATTTATTCCGAAAACGAATTAACAGGAAAAATCATAAATGTAAGAATCACCGGCTGCGAGAATGATTATTGTATCGGAGAGGAAGTTGACTAATTTAGTATTTCAATTAGATTGCTTACCTCTTTAGCTGATTTTTCACTTTCCAGATTTGCGTACGAATAGAACATAAAGCCCAGTATACCTTTCTTTCTCACAAGCTTTATTTCATCACGCAGTATACTGTCCGAATAGCTCCAGGTTCCGCTGTCCGCATCTGTACCGGTTTTGTAGCCGGCGATTCCTATATACAGGCTGACATCACTGCTGAAATCTAGAGACGTCCAGTTTTTCAGCGCTTTTTCAAACGTAAGAGCCGGATTTTTAAGACTGTAGTAAAGCTGAGGACAAATATAATCTATATATCCTGATTTTGAACACCAGCTTTTTACATCGGCATACATACCGTAATCGTTTTCTATATTACCCTGCGGTGATATTCCGAACACTATATTTTTATTTTCGTTGTGGATAAGCGCGTAACACTCAGCTACAAGTAAATTAACATTAGCCATACGCCATTCTTTAAGCGGTATCGCCATATCTATTCCGACATTTTCACAATATTTATTATACTGAACGCTGTCAAAGCCCTCATCTGAAGTAGGATAAAAATAATCGTCAAACTGAACACCGTCTACATCGTAGTTTCTGATAATCTCTTTTATTCCGTTTTCAATCAACCTGCGCACATTAGGTATCGCCGGATTATAATAAATACCTTTACCTACTTTAACTCCAAGCGAACGGTTGTTCAGGTACGGATGGTTTGATGCCAGCTTTAACGAAGGAGATGTTCTTACTCTGTACGGGTTTATCCAAGCGTGTATTTTCATATTGAGCTTATGAGTATAAGTGCACATATATTTAAGCGGATCATAGCCGGGGCTTTTTCCCTGAATTCCCGATATAATATGTGAATAAGGGTAATACGATGAATTATATAAGGCGTCAGAGAACGGTCTTACCTGTACAATCAGCGTATTGAACTTCTTTGCTTTAGCTTTATCGGCGATTGTATTAAATCTTTTCTTAAAGCTCTCGTAACTTCTGTCAGTGCCTTTCATATCGAGATCCATATATGTGATCCATATTCCCCGTAACTCCGGTTCTATCTTAGCTGAATTTACATTTATACTATCCTTCAACGGTTTATTATTTTCTTTATTGTTAAAACTCGAAAAAGCTACTACCGTTATTAAAGCAGCTATACAGATTAAAAGCGGTAGTTTTTTAATTATTTTCATATTTATCCTTTCTTTTAGGTGATCCGATGGATTTATTCTTTATATTTTATATTTATCTTGCGGTAATTAATATTATCGCAATTATACTTACTGTATACGATAAACATCAGGCAGTCCGTAACGGATGGAGAGTAAAGGAGTTCACTTTGCTTTCTGTATCATTTTTAGGCGGAAGTTTTGCCATGTACATTACAATGCAGCTCATCCGTCATAAAACAAAAAAGCTGAAATTTATGCTCGGAATACCATTAATAATTGTTTTGCAGTGTATTATTTGTGCGGCGGTGATTTATTTTGTCCGATAAACAAATCAGATTTACCGTACCCGAAAACCTTGATACTATATCGGTTAAATCTTTTTTAAGACGAAACTGCGGTGTTTCCGCTCGTATGATATCACGTTTAAAGCGTGAAAAAAACGGAATTTTAAGGGATAATAAAAATCTTAAAACAATTGATGTTCTTCATAAAGGCGATGTGATAATTTTGAATTTGCCTGATGAAGAAAATACTGTCGTACCTG
Organism: uncultured Ruminococcus sp.; assembly: GCA_964514785.1. GTDB lineage: Bacteria > Bacillota > Clostridia > Oscillospirales > Acutalibacteraceae > Ruminococcoides. The sequence continues at coordinate 21,943 of CAZERR010000007.1, forward strand.
TCAAAGGCGATTTGAATATAGTTTTTGAGGATGAATATATAATTGTTATAGATAAGCCGAGCAACACACCTGTTCATCCGACTAAGGTTCATCAGGAAGATACATTAGCTAATTTTTTATCCTACCGTCAGTCTGAAAGAGGAGAGAACTACAAGTTCAGAGCTGTCAACAGGCTCGACAAGGATACTTCGGGTTTAGTTGTTGTTGCGAAGGATAAATACTGCGCATATAATCTTTTTAATACTATTGATAAAACCTATTTCGCTGTTTGTGAAGGGATTATTAAAGGTTCGGGCAAAATCGATATGCCGATAAGACTAAAGGACGGTCATTCTATTCAGCGCACCTGTGCAGACGACGGACTTAAATCTGTAACGAATTATGAGGCGTTAAGATCCTTTAACAACCTTACCCTCCTGAAAATCAAGCTTGAAACAGGACACACTCACCAAATCAGAGTTCATTTTTCGTATCTGGGTCATCCTCTTGCCGGTGACGATATGTACGGCGGTTCTTTAGAGCTTATTAAACGACAGGCGCTTCATTGCGGAGAGGTATGCTTCATTCACCCGGTTACTAATGAAAGAATACTGTTAAAAAGCGATTTGCCTGATGATATAAACAATTTGACCTTTTAGTTGCGCCCTGCGTGCGCACGAGCGATAGATGAAGAAACCGAACGCACAAGAGTGCGTCCGGTTTCTTATTTATATTTTAATTTTTCCTTTTTATTTACTGCAAGCACCGCTCCGGCTGATGATGATATAAGAAGCACAGCGAGTTTCAACAGCGTGAAAACGCTGAATCCGCCGGAAATAGAATTGATTCCTGCGAGAAAAACAATAATAAAAACAACCGTTCCGATTGATAATCCTATAAAAAGCCCGTTTTTCCTATATATCCTTCCGCCTAAATATCCTCCTGCAACCCCGCCTGCGGCTAACAGAGCGAGTGCTATATATTCTAAAGCACCTTCAGGCAGACTTCCGGTTATTGTTATCACAAGCGAAGCCGCCATAGTCAGAATGATGGTAAACAAAATGCCGATCAACGCTCCGAACGATATCCCTTTTATTGCTTTTTTATTTATAGAATTGAATTTAGAATTGATTACCTTCATAAAAAATCCCCCGAATATAATCCTAAAAGATTATACTCAGGGGAATGATTATTTATTCATTATTTTTTAAATCTGGCGAAAAATCCTTTTTTCTCTTGAGTCTGAGCAGTATTTTCCTTAACTGTATTGATGGAAGAAATAGCCCATTTCTTCATTTTCATCTTATTTCTGTCGGAACCGGTTTCGATAACAATTGAGTCGTCATCCTCTTTAATAGCGACAACTCTGCCTACAATACCTCCGATTGTCGTGATTTCATCACCGATCTCAAGGTTATTTCTAAGCTGAGCTTCTTCTTTCTTTTTCTTTGAATTAGGTCTGATTAAGAAGAAATACAAAGCCGCAAAAATAGCTACATAAATAACGATCATCAAAATAAATGAGCTTCCGCCCGGCTGACCTGCAGCCTGAGCTGCCATTACTGGTGTGTTCATATTACATTTTTCCTTTCTTTTCTTGTGTTATTTAGACCATAGGGCATTATAACAGATTTTCTTTTAACTTGCAAGTCTTAAATTCTATTTCCTAAGATTTCTTTATATTTATTGTAAAAGATTTCGTAATTATCATTATCAAGCGCATCACGAATCTTTTCCATAAGAGTATTATAGAAATAAAGATTATGCATAACGCAAAGCCTCATCCCGAGCATTTCTCCGGCTTTCATAAGGTGACGTATGTACGCTCTGCTGAAATTACGGCATACCGGGCAATCGCACATTTCATCAACAGGCTTGCTGTCAAGCTCGTATTTTGAATTCATAATATTTCGTATACCGTTCCATGTGAATAGATGACCGTGTCTTGCGTTACGGCTGGGCATGACGCAGTCGAACATATCGACACCGCGAAAAACAACTTCCAATATATTAACAGGAGTTCCTACACCCATTAAATATCTTGGCTTATCAAAAGGCATATAGGGCATAACCTCCTCGATAATTTCATACATTACCTCGGTTTCTTCACCTACGGCTAAGCCGCCTATAGCGTATCCTGCTAAATCGAGTTCGGCGATTTCTTTCATCTGTTCAACTCGTAAATCCTTATAAATGCCGCCTTGGTTGATACCGAACAAAAGCTGTTTTTTATTTATCGTATCATCAAGTGAATTCAAACGGTTCATTTCATCCTTACATCTTTTTAGCCAGCGTGTAGTTAATTGCGCCGATTTTTTCGTGTAATCATAAGGAGAAGGGTTTTCAACGCATTCGTCAAACGCCATAGCGATCGTAGAACCTAAGTTTGACTGGATCTGCATGCTCTTTTCGGGAGTCATAAATATTTTATGTCCGTCGATATGTGAGTTGAAAACAACTCCGTCCTCGCTTATATTCCTAAGCTTTGCAAGCGAAAAAACCTGAAACCCTCCGCTGTCTGTAAGAATAGGTCCGTCCCATCTTGTAAACTTATGAAGACCTCCGAGTTCTTTTACATTTTCGTCACCCGGGCGTAAATGCAGATGATATGTATTGCTTAGCATAATTTGACATTTAGCGTTTTTAAGGTCAAACGCAGAAAGCGCGCCTTTTATCGCGCCGCATGTCGCAACATTCATAAATGCAGGCGTCTGAACTATACCGTGAACGGTGTTGATTTCACCGCGTCTTGCTTGTTTCTGTTTTTTTCTTACTTTAAACATAATTACTCCTGTAAAATTGCCATTGCATCGCCGAATGAAAAGAATCTGTATCTTTCATCAACTGCTGTTTTGTAAGCGTTCATTATATTATCATACCCCGCAAACGCAGACACAAGCATTATTAACGTGCTTTCGGGAAGATGAAAATTGGTAATAAGGCCGTCGAGTACCTTGAATTTATATCCCGGATATATAAAAATATCCGTCCAACCCTCACACGGCTTTATTTGACCGTACTGTGAAGCTACGCTTTCAAGCGTTCTGCATGAAGTAGTACCTACAGCTATAACACGCTTTCCGTTTTCTTTTGTTCTGTTTATAAGCTCAGCCGTTTCCCGAGGGATTTCATAATGCTCACTGTGCATTTTGTGTTTAGTCACATCCTCAACCTTAACCGGTCTGAAGGTTCCGAGTCCTACATGTAGCGTAACATAAGCTATATTCACTCCCTTGGCTTTTATCCTATCCATAAGCTCCTTAGTAAAGTGGAGTCCTGCCGTAGGAGCCGCAGCTGAACCGAGCTCATTTGAGTAAACAGTCTGATATCTTTCCTTGTCTTCAAGCTTTTCGGTGATATAAGGGGGGAGAGGCATCTGTCCGATTTTATCAAGAGTTGAAAAAAAGTTTTCGTGACAGTCAAACTCAACGATTCTGTTTCCGTCATCCTTAACCTCAACAACGGTACAATTCATCAGTCCGTCTCCAAAAGAAAACTCAACCCCGACCTTAGCCTTTTTACCGGGCTTGCATAGCGTTTCCCATTTATTACCGTCAACCTGTTTGAGCAGGAGAAACTCTACGTTTGCTCCCGTGTCTTTCTTGACGCCGTAAATTCTCGCCGGTATTACTCTTGAGTCGTTAGCTATCAGACAGTCGCCTTCCTCAAGATAATCAATAATATCATAAAAATGCTTATGTTCAATAGCTCCGCTGTTTTTTCCTAATACAAGAAGCCTCGAGGAATCCCTCGGTTCAACGGGAGTTTGAGCTATAAGCTCCTTTGGAAGTTCATAATAAAAATCACTTGTATTCATAAATTACCTTCTTATATGCTAATTTTTTTAAATATTAATTGACATTAAACCTTTAAAATGGTATATTATAGGATAGTATAGATTAATATAGGTACCTGTATATAATAGCCTATTTTAAGTAAAGATACAACTATTTTTAAAAAATTGTAATATTGTGGAGGATCAAAATGAAAAAGTATAATGTTGGTATTATCGGCGCTACCGGTATGGTAGGCCAGAGGTTTCTTCTCTTGCTTAATAATCACCCGTGGTTCAATATAACTACTCTTGCAGCAAGTTCAAGAAGCGCGGGCAAAAAATACGGCGACTTAATGGATGGCCGCTGGCTTTTAGACGATCCTATGCCTGAGAAGGTGAAGGATATGGTTGTTATGGATGCTGCTGAGGTAGAGAAGGTTGCTTCTACAGTTGATTTCTGCTTCTGTGCAGTAAATATGCCTAAAGATGAGATCAAGGCTCTTGAGGAGGCTTACGCTAAGGCTGAGTGTCCTATCGTATCCAACAACTCCGCTAACCGCTTTACTCCTGATGTTCCTATGGTCATCCCCGAGATTAACGCGGATCATATTAAGATAATCGAGGCTCAGAGAAAACGTCTCGGCACTAAGCGCGGATTTATCGCTGTTAAGTCAAACTGTTCTCTTCAGAGCTATGTTCCGGCTATCCATCCGCTTAAGAAATTCGGTGTAAATAAGGTTCTTGCATGTACATATCAGGCAATCTCAGGCGCCGGTAAGAATTTTAACACATGGCCTGAGATGGTTGATAACCTTATCCCTTATATCGGCGGTGAGGAAGAGAAATCCGAGAAAGAACCGCTTAAGATTTGGGGTTCAATTGAAAACGGCGAAATCGTAAACAACAACGATATCAATATTACTTCTCAGTGCTTAAGAGTTCCCGTTTCCGACGGCCATACAGCAGCTGTATTTATGTCGTTTGACGGTGAGGCTCCTTCCGTTGACGAAGTAATCAAAACCTGGGAGAGTTATAAGGGCAGAGCTCAGGAGCTTGAGCTTCCCAGCGCTCCGAAGCAGTTCTTGCATTACTTCACAGAACCCGACCATCCGCAAATCAAAGAGTCCAGAACTCTCGAGGGCGGTATGGCTATTTCTGTAGGCCGTTTAAGAGCGGATACTCAGTATGATATGAAATTTGTATGTATGTCGCACAACACCCTTCGCGGTGCGGCCGGAGGAGCAGTGCTCTTAGCCGAGCTTCTCTGTGCGGAAGGTTATATAGATTAAAAATTTGATTTGGAGGTAAATATGAAAAGGCCAATTTTCACAGGTTCCGGCGTTGCTCTCATTACGCCTATGAACGATGATTTAACCGTTAACTATGACGCTTTGGAAGAACTTTTGGAGTTTCATATTAATAACGGTACCGACGCTATCATTGCCTGCGGCACTACCGGTGAAGCGGCGACCCTTTCCGAGGAAGAACACAGCGCAGTGCTTAGGTTTGTCGCAAAAAAAGTTAACGGCCGTACAGTAGTTATCGGCGGTACAGGCAGTAACGATACCAGCACGGCTATTAAGCTTTCAAAAGAAGCTGAGGCGTCGGGTATTGACGCGATTTTAAGCGTAACTCCTTACTATAATAAAACTTCTCAAAACGGACTTGTAAAGCATTTTAACACTATAGCGGATTCTGTTGATATCCCGATGATTCTTTATAATGTACCTTCTCGTACCGGCTGTAACATTAAGCCCGAAACATACGCGGAGCTTTGTAAGCATCCTAATATTGTAGCTTGCAAGGAAGCCAGCGGTGATATTTCTCAGGTTGCGCTTATCCGATCACTTTGCGGAGATGAGCTTGACGTATATTCAGGCAACGACGACCAGACCGTACCTTTTATGTCGCTCGGCGCTCTCGGTGTTATTTCGGTATTTGCGAATATCTGTCCTCAGGAAATGCACGATTTATGCCAGCTTTGTCTTGATAATGACTTCAAAAAGGCGAGTGAGATGCATTTCCACTATCTCGAACTAATGAATATTATGTTTGCCGATGTTAATCCCATCCCTGTTAAGACCGCTATGAATCTTTTCGGCTTCAACGCGGGTGAGTGCAGACTTCCGTTGGTTCCGATGACTACGGCAGGCTATCACAGCCTTAAGGCTTGTCTTACAAAGTATGATTTGATCGACAAGTACAACGAGTATAACAAATAATCAATTCTTTTAGCGCAAAAGGGCAATTTAGTGTTGCCCTTTTCGTTTTAATACGGATTTAAAAGGGGACGTTTAAAATGACCGATATTATTTTATGCGGATGCAACGGAAGAATGGGTAACGTTGTTGCTGACTCCGCTTCTAAAAACGAAAACTGTTCTATAGTCGCAGGTGTTGACGCTTTCGGAGAAAGTAAATGCAATTTTCCGACATATAAAAGCTTTTCTGAAATCAAGGAGAAAGCCGATGTTGTAATCGATTTTTCAAATCCCGCTAATCTTGATTCGATGCTTGAATACTGTGTTTCAGGCTCAATACCGGTTATAATCTGTACGACCGGTTATTCTTCCGAACAGGTTAATAAAATAAATAAAGCCGCTGAAAAAATACCGGTGTTTTATTCGGGAAATATGTCGCTTGGCGTAAATCTGCTTATTGAGCTTGCTAAGCAGGCGACGAAAGTGCTCGGTAATGATTTTGATATAGAGATTATTGAAAAGCATCATAATCAAAAGATTGACGCTCCCTCGGGAACAGCGCTGATGATAGCGGACGGAATTTCAGAGCAATTGGAAAAAGAGCCGCAGTATGTATACGACAGACACTCTTACCGACGTAAGCGCGAGAAGAACGAAATTGGTATTCACGCAGTAAGAGGCGGAACAATAGTTGGCGAGCACGATGTTATTTTTGCAGGTCACGATGAGGTCGTAACTATTTCTCATCAGTCTCAGTCAAAAGAACTTTTCGCCACAGGAGCAATCAACGCCGCATTATTCGTAGTCGGTAAACCTGCCGGGATGTACAATATGAGTATGATGTTGGCGGAAAAGCTTAAATAATAATTGAAGACGCGGTATTCCGCGTCTTTCAGCTTGTCGAAAAAGTCCAGTATAGACTGGGCTTTTTCTTGTATCTA
>CAZERR010000008.1:0-28700 GCA_964514785.1 uncultured Ruminococcus sp.
CGTCCCCGTACTGTATTGTGCCGACAAAACCCGTCAAAAACGATATAACGGAAGAGAATCTGAAAGCTAACCCCGTTAAGGTTAGAGCTAAAACTAAAACCGTTAAGGCTGAAAAGCTTAAAAAAGCTAGTCAGACCGTAAAGCTGCTGACGGTAAAAAACGCTGAGGGCAAGGTTAAGATTACCAAGCTCAAAAAGGGTTCTTTCGCCGCGATTTATAAGAAAATCAAGGTGAAAAGCAAGACCGGCGCGGTTACTCTCTTAAAGGGTAAGTATAAGCGAGGCACCTATAAGCTGCGGCTTAATATTTCCGTATCGGGAAATAAGACTTACGCGAGTAAAACCTTAAGAAAAACGGTTAAAATCAAGATTAAATAACTACTCATTTTCTATATACTTTCCCCAATGTACCGCCTCCCGGAAGCGATTCCGGGAGGCATTTTTTATACATTTCAGCAAATTAACCAAAGTTTAACAGATTTGTAATCGAAAAATGTCGCAAAAACTTCACAAAAATAAAAAATTTTTAAAATTTCTTTAAATTTTTTTAATAAAAGTATTGACAAATGGGTAAAACTATTATATAATGTAGACAACAAAAAACAAGGAGGTTTTGAAGATGTTACATAGACCATATAGAATTTCGATCAAAGACCTCAAGCGGAGTTTCCCGCCTAACTAAGTCAGCCGCTTTGGCGGCGCCTCGAAAAAATAAATCATTAATGTTTATAAAAATTTAAATTAGTTTTACGGAGACTGGTCCGGTGTAATATTTAATTATAGATTTGAGTTTAAGATTTTTATAGATAGGGGATAGTCCCATGATTTGTTTATAAGATTTCTCGAGCAGATTTAAAAACTGTTTTTTATATATGGAGATAGACCAATGTTCTAGTTAGTTTTTTACTCGACAAAATTTAATAAAGGTTGAGGATAGACCAATGATCTAGTTAGTTTTCAGCCCGCGGCATTTGCCGCGGGCTTGTTGTTTGTCCGGGCTTCTTGTGCAGGAGATCTGCGGCTTGACGAAAAAAAATAAAAAAACTTGATTTTGTGATGTGAATATATTATAATATTTATAATTATGGGTAAATACAAGAAAGCGGCGCATTAAAGTCCGTCCGGTTTTTTTAGCCACAGCTCGTGCGCACGAAGCGTGCAGCCGAGCCGCCGATAAAAACCTGTTTTTGTGAAAATAGTTCGCTTAAATGCTTGCTGTTTTATCTCGGTCGCTGTAATTTATACATGCTTTGAGATGTTTCCTATCACATAAAAACCGTATTTACCGGTAAATATAAAATCGTATTTGCAATAACAATTATCAGAGGTAGTTTTATGAAAATAATTATTGTCGGATGCGGACGCGTCGGCAGAACGATCGCCGACCAGCTTAACAGGGAAGGCCACAGTATCACGGTTATAGATACCGATGCGAATGCTCTCCAGTCGGTAGCAGGTACTCAGAACGTAATGGGCGTTGTCGGAAACGGCGCGACCTTTGATACGCTCGTTGACGCAGGCGTTAAGGACTGCGATTTGGTAATAGCCGTTACGGCTTCCGACGAGCTGAATTTATACGCCTGCCTGATCGCGAAGAACGCCGGCGCTCACCGTACTATAGCGCGTGTGAGAAATCCCCAGTATTCAAACGACGTAATAAAGCTTAAGGACGAGCTCAGGCTTTCGATGGCGATAAACCCCGAGCAGACCTGCGCGCGCGAATTAAGCCGTCTTATAAAGTTCCCCGGAGCGGTGGAGATAGACTCCTTTGCTAAGGGAGTAGTTGACCTTATTAAGGTGAAGATCAACTCGAAAAGCGTGCTTGCTGATAAAAAGGTCGTTGACTGCGCCGGTCTTTTTAAGAACGGACTTCGTATATGTACCGTAGAAAGAGGCAGCGAGGGTTTTATTCCTAACGGCGACTTTGAGATAAAAGCCGGAGATATTATCTCGATCATCTCCGAGAGCAAGGCGGCGGCCAGGCTTTTTAAGCAGCTCGGCGTAATAAACGCGAAAAGCCGTCATGTGCTTATCTTAGGCGGAAGTAAGATCGCCTATTATCTCGCTAAGGATCTTAGCCGTTCGGGAATGAACGTTAAAATCATCGAGACCGATATGGCGAGGTGCGAGCATTTAAGCGAGACCCTCGACGGAGTCGTAATAATCCACGGTAACGGTATGAACCAGGAGCTCCTTATTTCCGAGGGCATTGAGCACGCGGACGCGGTAGTGGCTCTTATGGATACCGACGAGGAAAATATCATCGTTTCGCTTTTTGCTAAGGACGTTAATCCCGACGCTAAAATAATCACCGAAATCGATAATATCAGCTTTAGTATCATCGACAGCCTTCCGCTTGATTCCGTAATTCATCCTAAGCATCTCACAGGTCAGTACATCATCCGTTATGTACGGGCTATGCAGAATTCGTTCGGAAGTAATATAGAAACTCTTTATTCTATTTGTAACGGACAGGCCGAGGCGCTTGAGTTCAAAGCCCGCGAGGACAATATGGCTATCGGCGTTCCGCTTTCTATGCTCAATCTGAAATCAGATTTACAGATTGCCTGTATCAACCGCAACGGCACTATTATCATTCCCAGCGGTAAGGATACGATCGAGCTCGGGGATACCGTGATCGTTGTAACTAAGCATAAGGGCCTTTTCGACTTAAAGGATATTCTGAAATAATGATACACAGCGATAAGGTTTTTATAGGTTTTATTATGCTGTTTACTCTCGCGTTCAAGGCGCTTGATTTGAATGTATGGAAGTATGATATGCTGAGAGTCACTCATAGTAAAAACTATATAAGGAATAATTATACGGGAGCGGGCGAGTGGATTTTCTTCAGTAAATCCATACGCGAAATCGGAATCGTACTTCCGATCATCAATTTCTTTATTCTGCTGATGTTTATAGCTGAAGCAGGCGTGATGTACCTCGCGATGGACCACTACGAGGTGCGGTTTTATATAGCGGTTATAACTGTGGTATTTGCCGTGTGCAGCTTTATCACCACTTTTATGACCATTCATAATTACGACGCCCTCGGCATCAGAGTAAAGGGAAACAGAGTAAACTACGGAGAAAGGATAATTACGGCGGTATCTTTTACCGCGATAATATGCTTTCTTGCGTTTGTAAAATCACGGGGAGTTTTCTTTTGACGGGAAAGCTTTTGATCAGGTGGTTGTATGTATAAAAGAACGTTGATTCATATACTCGGCTGGGTGCTTTTGGTTGAGGGACTGGCGATGCAGCTGGGTACGGTCGTCGGTTTATGGTATAAGGAAGCGTCGTACAGGTACTTCCTTTTTATCGGACTGGCGCTTATAGCGCTCGGCGTTATTGTTGTAATTAACAGACCTAAGAAGTTTTATATGAGGCGTAAGGACGGCTTCGCGGCTACCGCGCTGAGCTGGATCGTACTGTCGCTGGCAGGCGCGCTTCCGCTTTGGATGAGCGGCTCGATCCCGTCGTTTATCGACGCGTTTTTCGAGTCCGTTTCCGGCTTTACGACGACGGGTGCTACGATACTTAACGATATCGAGGCGCTCGATAACTGTATGCTTTTCTGGCGAAGCCTGAGCCATTTTCTCGGCGGTATGGGCGTTATCGTGTTTTTGCTTGCGCTTATTCCGAAGCTCGGCGGAAACGCGGGTATCAACCTTATGAAGGCTGAGTCCACAGGCCCCGAGGTCGATAAGACTATGCCGAAGCTTAGAAACTACGCTTTGGTTTTATATACGATCTACTGCGGACTTACCCTGATAGAGACTATCCTGCTTTTGTGCGGAGGAATGTGCTTCTTCGACGCCGTTACCACCGCGATGTCTACCGCGGGCACGGGCGGCTTCTCTACTTACAATAAGTCGATGGGTTACTTCGACAGCTACTACCTGCAGGGCGTTGTATCCGTGTTTATGCTGCTGTTCGGAGTTAACTTCTATGTATATATTTTAATTCTCACAAGGAAAATAAAAGCGATCTTTAAGCTCGAGGAGCTTTGGTACTACTTAGGAATGATAGCTTTCTCAACTATCATCATAGCGGTAAATATCGCCCGCCTTTATCCGAGCGCGTTCGACTCCTTCCACCAGAGCTTCTTCTATGTAAACTCGATTATGTCGAGTACGGGATTTGCGATAGATAATACGGATAAATGGCCTGAGCTGAGTAAGGCGATAATCTGCGTCATAACCTGTATCGGCGCCTGCGCGGGAAGTACCGGCGGCGGCTTTAAGGTTTCGAGGGTGCTTATTCTCTTGAAGGAAGTGCGTAAGGAATTCCGCCTTATCGTTCATCCGAATACCGTTCAGACCGTAAAGCTCAACGGTAAACGTCTCAGCCACGAGATCACGAGAAACGTAAGCGTTTATCTTATTATCTATATTTTATTCGTGCTCGTAAGCACCGCGCTTATCGCGCTTGACGGCTTCGACTTCACGACTAACCTTACCTCGGTGCTCGCTACGGTAAACAACACCGGACCGGGCTTCTCGATCGTCGGCTCAGCCGGAAACTACAGCAACTTCAGCATACTCTCGAAGATAGTATTTATCTTTAATATGCTCGCCGGACGTCTCGAGCTTTATCCTCTGCTTTTGATATTCGTTCCGACAGCATGGAAAAAGCATTAATAATAACTAATAAAATACACCTCACCGGTTATAATATCGGTGAGGTGTTTTTATGTCAGAATTGGTTTTAAAGCGAAATGAAGCCGCCGAAATCAGACAGTACGGGTTCGGAACAAAGCTGTTTTTTCTTTATTTTCTGAATGTATGCGATTGGTTTTGCACTCAGGTACTGATCGATACGGGGTACTTCCACGAGGCTAATCCGTTTATGGGTAAGCTGATGGAATATCCTATCGTCGGGTTCTTCGTGAAGTGTATCCTACCGCTCGCGCTTAGTATAATAATCTGGCTGGTTTATAAGATTTTTAAGCTGGAGCAGACGAGGTTCACGAACTTTTTGATATACGGCGGAGTGATCCTGTACAGCGCCGTTATCACGGTTCATATAATCAACTTCATAACGCTTTACAGTATGAGCTGATACTCCTTATTCGACCGTAACGGATTTAGCCAGGTTACGGGGCTTATCTACGTCGTTGCCCTTGTTTACCGAGGTGTAGTAGGCGAGAAGCTGCATGGGAACGGTCGCTACCATCGGCATAAGCGTCTGAGAGATTTTAGGGAGGCGCACCATATAATCTGCGGCGTCCTTATCGATCTCGGCGTCCTCGTCGCATATAACGATCGTCATAGCGCCTCTTGCCTTGACCTCCTTGATATTGCTTACGGTCTTTTCAAGCAGTGAGTTCTGAGTAGCTACCGCGATAACGGGCATACCGTCGGTGATAAGCGAGATCGTACCGTGCTTTAATTCGCCGGCGGCGTAGCTCTCGGAGTGGATATAGGAAATCTCCTTAAGCTTTAAGGAACCTTCCATACTCAGCGCGTAATCAAGTCCGCGTCCGATATACAGCAGGCTGTCGGCGGTGATAAGCTTGGTTGAGATATACTGACATACCTTCGAAATGCTTTCGATGGTTTTTTCTATGATTTCGGGCATTTTTACGAGCTCGCCCGTGAGCTGACGACATCTTTCCTCGTCGATCCTGCCCTTGGCGTACGCCATCTCAAACGCGAGCAGATACATAACCGCAAGCTGAACCATATACGCTTTAGTGGAGGCTACGGCGATTTCGGGACCGGCGTGGGTATAGATGACCATATCGGCTTCTCTCGCGATCGAGCTTCCCTTTACGTTAACTATAGCGAGCGTTTTAGCCTTAGTACCCTTTACGAGATTTAACACAGCCTTTGAGTCGGCGGTTTCGCCCGACTGGCTGATGATGATCACCAAGTCGTTTTCGCCGATAAGCGGATCGCGGTAACGGAACTCCGAGGCGATATCGACGGTCACGGAAACTCTCGCGAGCTTCTCGATAACGTATTTTCCGACCATACCTGCGTGCATAGCCGTACCGCACGCTACGATAAAGATATTGTTAAAGCTTTTAAGCGTTTCGGGGGTTATCCCGCACTCCGAGAGGTTAGGCAGTCCGTTTTCGATTCGGGGAGTAATAGTGGTTTTAACAGCTGTCGGCTGTTCGTGGATCTCCTTTATCATAAAGTGCGGATAGCCGCCCTTCTCGGCGCTGTCCTCATCCCAGTCGGCGGTCTTAAGCTCTTTTTCTATCATTCTTCCGTGGAAGTCGCAGAAGCTTACCGAGCCGTTTTTTAGCACGGCGATCTCGCCGTATTCGAGCAGGTAGTAGTCCTTAGTATATTTGATAATAGCAGGCACGTCCGAGGCGATGAAAGCCTCGCCCTTGCCTTGACCTACGATAAGCGGAGATTCGCACCTTACGGCGTAAACGGTCTCGGGACGGTCGGCAAACACGATACCGAGCGCGAACGAGCCGCGTATCTCGTGGAGCACCTTGCGGATACAGCGGATGGGATTTCCTTCGTAATAAAAGTCGAGCAGCTGAGCGACTACCTCGGTGTCGGTATCGCTTAAAAACTCAGTGCGGTCGTTCTCGATTAGAAACTGTTTTATTTCCTTATAATTCTCGATGATACCGTTGTGGACTATCGTAACTCTGCGCCCCGAATGGGGGTGGGAGTTTACGTCGGAGGGTTCGCCGTGAGTAGCCCAGCGGGTGTGACCGATTCCGGCATGTCCCTGAGGCTTGCCTTCCTTTTTCATTTTTTCAACGAGATCAGTAAGCCTTCCCTTGGACTTAGCGACCGCAATTTTTCCGTTTTCAAATACCGCGATACCAGCGGAGTCGTATCCCCGGTATTCAAGCTTTGTGAGCGCGGATACAAGTACGTCCGAACAGTCGCGCGGTCCGACGTAGCCTACAATTCCACACATAATTACCCTCCGTTCTTTATTCATACTGGTCATTAAAATCTAACAGTACCAGTATAAACCTTTGCACAATTTTTGTCAATAGAATTTTGCAAGTCGATATATGGTTCCTGCAATATTTTATGACTTTTTCCGTAAAATTTGCGCAAACGTCCCATAAACTGAATAAATGTTACAAAAATATTGCAAAATAATGCTATTTTGACTTATGTTTTTCTATGTTTCGGCGCAGTCGATATATAAAGAAAAAAGCACGGCGCAAAAATGTGCCGTGCCGGTGATCGTTCTTATCCTTTTACTGCGCTGAAGGCGTTTTCCAAATCCTCGATAATATCGTCGATATGCTCGGTGCCTATCGAGAGGCGGATCGTATTCTCGTAAATACCCTGAGCGTTCAGCTCGTCTGTTGAAAGCTGGGAGTGGGTAGTAGATGCCGGGTGGATAACGAGGCTTTTAACGTCCGCGACATTTGCGAGCAGCGAGAAGATCTTCAGGTTGTCGATAAACTTCCAAGCTTCTTCGCGTCCGCCCTTTATCTCGAATGTGAAAATCGAAGCTCCGCCGTTCGGGAAGTATTTTTCGTAAAGCGCGTTGTCGGGGTGATTTTTAAGCGAGGGATGGTTGACTTTTTCTACGAGCGGATGATCGCTCAGATACTTAACTACCTTTTTTGTGTTTTCGGCGTGTCTTTCGAGCCTCAGCGAAAGCGTCTCAACGCCCTGAAGCAGTAAGAACGCGTTAAACGGTGAGATCGACGCGCCGGTATCACGAAGTAAAATCGCCCTGATATATGTTACGAAAGCGGCGGGACCGACAACGTCATAGAACGATACGCCGTGATAGCTCGGGTTAGCGTCGGCGATATTCGGGTACTTGCCGCTTGCGCTCCAGTCGAATTTTCCCGACTCAACGATAACTCCGCCGAGTGTGGTTCCGTGACCGCCGAGGAATTTTGTCGCCGAATGTACGACGATATCCGCGCCGTGTTCGATCGGTCTTATAAGATACGGAGTGCCGAAGGTGTTGTCGATAACGAGCGGAAGTCCGTTTTTGTGGGCGATTTCAGCGATAGCGTCAATATCGGGGATATCGCTGTTCGGATTACCGAGGGTCTCAAGGTAGATCGCTCTCGTGTTATCCTTTATCGCGGCTTCAACCTCGCTTAAATCGTGAGCGTCAACGAAGGTCGTTTCAATTCCGTACTGGGGGAGAGTATGGGAAAGCAGGTTGTAGCTTCCGCCGTAAATCGTTTTCTGAGCTACGATATGGCCGCCGTTGGCAGCGAGCGCCTCGATCGTATATGTGATAGCGGCTGCTCCCGACGATACCGCGAGCGCTGCGCTTCCGCCCTCTAAGGCGGCGATTCTTTTTTCAAGCACATCCTGGGTGGAGTTTGTAAGTCTGCCGTAGATGTTGCCTGCGTCCGCAAGTCCGAAGCGGTCGGCGGCGTGCTGTGAATTATGAAATACATATGATGTTGTCTGATAAATTGGAACGGCTCTTGAATCCGTTGCCGGGTCAGCCTGTTCCTGACCGATGTGTAATTGTTTAGTTTCAAATCTATAATTGCTCATTGTTAATATCCTTTCATTAAAAAAATAAAGTAATGTATAATTTTTTCGGGGTTAAAAATATCTCCCGGACTTTTATATCATCCCGTCTTATATTAATCCTTATGCCCGGGAGCTGAGCATTCGTGAATACACAGCTTTATTTTTACATCGTAAATAAGAAATCATAAAACCTTCTCCTTTCGGTTTTTCGTATTATATCATCAATCACCTATAATGTCAATAGGTTTTATAGTATTTATTTTCAACCCGGCTTAATTTATGCAATTACTATAAAGTCTATTGACATAGTAGGCGTTTAGGTGTATAATTTTCCAAGACAAGGAGGAGATTAGTGTGATAATTTACGCCGATAACGCCGCGACAACGAGAATGAGTCAGACGGCGATAGATACAATGACGGATTGTATGAAAAATCTTTTCGGAAATCCGTCTAGCCTTTATAAGATAGGTCAGAACGCGAAGGAGCGCCTTGAGAGCGCGAGGGAGGAAATCGCGAAGATCATAAACGCCGAGCCGCGTGAGATCATATTTACCTCGGGCGGAAGCGAGGCGGACAACCAGGCTATCCTCTCCGCCGCAAATATCGGTAAGAAAAAGGGGAAAACGCATATCGTTTCAACCGCGTTTGAGCATCACGCGGTGCTTCATACGCTTAAAAAGCTTGAAAACCTCGGCTTTGAGATCACCCTGCTCCCGGTTCATTCAAACGGAGTGGTCGACGTAAAGGAGCTTGAGGCGGCGATAAGGGACGATACCTGCCTCGTTACGGTGATGACCGTCAATAACGAAATCGGTACGATCCAGCCTGTAGCCGAGATCGGAGAGATCTGCAAAAAGCACGGAGTTCTTTTCCATACGGACGCGGTTCAGGCGGTAGGCCATTTGCCGGTTGACGTTAAGGCTCAGAATATCGATATGCTCTCCGCTTCGGCTCATAAATTCCACGGACCTAAAGGCGTCGGCTTTCTATATGCGCGCAAGGGTATTATACTTAGCAATCTTATCGAGGGCGGAGCTCAGGAGAGAGGAAAGCGCGCAGGTACCGAAAATGTTGCGGGGATCGCCGCTATGGCGGCGGCGCTTACGGAATCCGTTGAAAATATGGAGCGGGATAAGGCTAATCTCACTAAGGTTAGAGATTATCTTATAAAGGGGCTTTCGGAAATCCCTCACAGCGCCCTAAACGGCGACGAAAAACAGCGGATATACAGCAATGTTAATTTCAGCTTTGAGGGTATTGAGGGCGAGTCGCTTTTAATACTGCTTGATATGAAGGGAATATCCGCTTCATCGGGAAGCGCCTGCACCTCGGGAGCGCTTGACCCGAGCCATGTGCTTCTTTCGATCGGAAGGATCCACGACGTAGCCCACGGCTCGCTGAGACTCAGCTTAGAGGAAAACGCGACGCTTGAACAGGCTGATTATATTATTGAGTCGGTAAAAGAGGTCGTAGCTCATTTAAGGAGCTTTTCGCCGGTATGGCGCGACCTTATGGCAGGTAAAAAGGAATTTATTTTAAAGTAGGAGGAAAGGTTATGGCATTATACAGCGATAAGGTGATGGACCATTTTATTAACCCGAGAAACGTCGGAATAATCGAGGACCCGGACGGCGTAGGCGAGGTAGGTAACGCTAAGTGCGGCGATATTATGAAGATGTATCTTAAAATTGACGATGATGTTATCACGGACGTAAAGTTCGAGACCTTCGGCTGCGCGAGCGCGATCGCGTCGAGCTCTATGGCTACCGAGCTTATTAAGGGCAAGCCCGTAAGCGAGGCTATGGAGCTGACTAACAAGGCGGTCGCTGAGGCGCTCGACGGTTTGCCGGATTATAAAATGCACTGCTCGGTGCTCGCGGAGGAGGCTATACGCTCCGCGATAGAGAATTATAATAAGAAGAAATAAAATCCGCCCGTTCGCTGTTGAACGGGCGTTAACTTTTATATTCGATATATGTGAGGATTAAAGCAGGCTTTCACCCTCGCCCATAACGGCGATGTCTACGGCTTTAGCGTCCTCTAAATGGAAGGTCATAAGCTTATTGCCGGTGGTTTCGTTATAGATCTGCCCGAGCTTTAGCTCCTCGATCATCTGCTCGGCGTACTTATAATCGCTCTCAAAAACCGCCTTGCCGGTGTAGCGCAGCCAGTGTCCGTCGGGCTTGCACGCGGCTATCTCAACGAGAGGATTCTTTTTCATCTGCTTGTAAACGTCCTTAAAATCTCCTACGCCGAATATGACCTTGCCGTCAGCCTCGAGGTGGGCGCCGAGCGGACGGAGCTTAGGCTGGCTGCCGTCAGCCGTTGCTAAGAAGAAAACGCCTGCTTCATTTAAAAAATCATTTATCTTACTCATATTTTACCTCCGGGTATCTTTTTTTCAATAATACCCCACGGAAGGGGCGGTGTCAATACCTTTTTGACAGTAATTCCCGCTCTCTTAATGCTTTAAAAGAATAAAAGCATTTTAGATCTAAGGCTTGTATTAATACCTTTTTTCGATTATAATACTTTTATTGAACTGTTTATATAGGGTGATAGGATGAAAAAACAGAAAAAACTGCGTTCAAGTATGTCGCTGAGCGTGATCGGCTGTCTCGTAGGACTGCTGCTTATATTCGGACTGATCGTTTGCATAATCGGCAACAGCTGTCTTGTAAGCGCGTTTAAAAACGAGTATTCGACCGTAACATATCATATGGCGGATTCTGCCGCGGTGTTCGTTAACGGCAACAGCATTGACGATTATCTCAACGGTAAAAATACGAAGGAGTACGCCGATACGAGGCGTCAGCTCAACCTCGCCTGTCAAAAGCTCAACGTCTCGCTTATCTATGTTATTAAGGTGGATGAGAGCGATTACGGAAGGTTCGTGTCCGTCTTTAATTCCGTAAACAACAGCGTTGATAATACATCCTATACGGAGTGGGAGCTCGGGTATAAACGCGACACTACGAACGATGAATACCGTGAAAAGTACCGCGCTTTATACAATCATAAAGCGAAATACGAAACCGTTTACCGTATGAATCCGTCCGACGGCTCGCATCCGCATATTACAACTCTTGTGCCTGTTGAAAACAGAAACGGGGACGTGACCGCGATTTTATGCGTGCAGAGACCGATGAGCGAAATGGAGGAGTCGTTCAGACCGTACTTCCTTATGATACTAACGGGCGTATTTATTATGGTGGTGCTTATAAGTACGTTCGCGGCTGTCTTTTTAAGAAAATCCGTTATCAAGCCCGTTGAGAAGGTTTCGAGCGAAACTACACGATTCGCTAGGGAAAACGTGAAGGGTGAGCCGCTCGGTGATATATGCAGGTACGACGTCATCCTTAACCTCGCTCGTTCAATTGACTCGATGGAAACGGAAATAATACAGTACATCGACAATATGACCGCGGTAACTGCCGAAAAAGAGAAATTAGCGGCTGAGCTTTCCGTTGCGGCGACGATCCAGGAAAACTCGATTCCCAACGACTTCCCGGCTTTTCCGGAGAAAAGCGAGTTTGATATATATGCCTCGATGACTCCGGCGAAAATGGTAGGAGGCGATTTCTATAACTTCTTTATGATCGACGACGATCACCTTGCTGTCTTGATCGGCGACGTATCGGACAAGGGTATTCCCGCCTCGCTGTTTATGATGGTAACGAATATCCTTTTGCGCGACAGGACTTCTATGGGCGGTACTCCCGCCGATATCCTTGCTTATGTTAACGAGAATCTTTGCGAACACAACAAGGCGGAGATGTTTGTTACGATATGGCTCGGTATCGTTGAGCTCTCTACCGGAAAGGTGATAGCCGCGAACGCAGGCCACGAGGACGCCGCCGTTTACCGCGCGAACGGTGAATTTGAGCTCTTAAAAACAAGACACGATTTTGTCGTCGGCGGAATGAACGGGATCAAGTTCAGAAACTTTGAGTTCAAGCTGAAAAAGGGCGATAAAATCTTTATCTATACCGACGGAGTTCCCGAAGCTAACGATAAGGATAATAACCTCTACGGCATAGAAAGAATGTTAAAAGCCCTCAACGAGAATAAAGACGGCTCGCCTGAGGATATTCTTGCCTGCGCGCGTGAAAACATCAACGGTTTTGTCGGAAACGCACCGCAGTTTGATGATCTGACGATGCTGTGTCTTGAGTATAAGGGGATAAATAATTCCGAAAAAGAATAAAGCGTAAAAACTATCCGCAAAATGTTCGGTTTTTCCGCGATTTTAAAGGTTCTGAATAATTTGCGGTGAAAAATTATGAAAAACTATTGCTAAAACCTGAGCTTTATTGTATAATACCGGATATATATTATCCGAAGGTACACGGACAGGGCGGATACTGTTTTATATGCGGTATATTTATGAAGCGCTCTTTCCGGTTTTAACAAGCTGAAAGGTTAAAGGAGGTAATGAATTTGAAAGATTTATATAAGCTCCCTGAAGTTACAGTTTAAGAGCTCAACGAAAAGGACGTTCTTTGTGATTCCACCGGCGGTAACGTCGATCCTAACCATCATGATACAACCAACACAGGTATGGAAAATCTCACAGGCGAGGTTCAGCTCTGATTCTATGAAAATACTATGAAGAATTTGCGGAGGGTTTTACCCTCCGCGTTTTCTGTTTTATAAGAAACGATTTGTTTTATGAAAGCTTTAAAGCATTTTTTTCTCCGGATAATTTCGTTTATTTACAGCGGTATAAAGGCGAAGGCGCATACATCATAACGATGCATACGCCTTCTATAATAAAGAATGGAAGAAACGTTTTTTAATCGTAGTTCTTCATAGCTTCGAGTCCGGTCTGACCTGTTCTTACCTTTACAACCTGCTCAACATCGTAGACGAAGATTTTACCGTCGCCGATATGACCGGTGTAGAGCGTCTTTTTCGCGGCTTCGATTACCTTGCCGACAGGAACCGTACATACTACTATATCCATCTGAACCTTCGGGAGAAGGTTTGTCTCAATCTGTACTCCGCGGTAGTATTCGGGCTTGCCCTTCTGTACGCCGCAGCCGAGAACATGGGTTACCGTCATACCGGTAATGCCGATATTCATAAGGGCTTTCTTAAGCGGCTCAAGCCTTGATTCGCGGCAGATGATCTGTACCTTGCTGATCTTAGGTGTGCCGTCGTCAAATACGGGCATCTTCTTAACGGGAATTGCTTCAGCCTCGGGAGTATCTCCGCTGACAAGTACGGGAGCGGGTGAGTCGCCTTCGTCAATATACTCAGGGCTCATTGCGAAGCCTGCATACGCCGAAACGATACCGTGCTCGGTTTCGTCGAGACCTGTGATTTCTTCCTCGCGTGTAACACGCAGTCCGGCAATCTTCTTGATCACTAGGAAAGCAACGGTAATTGTTACCGCAGTCCACGCCGCAACAGCGGCAAAGCCGACAAGCTGTAAGCCCATAAGCTCAAAACCGCCGCCGTAGAATAAGCCGACAAGCTTCTTTCCCGAAGCATTTGCGATAGCGTAGCCGGGGGCTGAATCCGTTGCGAATAAGCCTACGGAAAGCGTACCCCAGATACCGTTCATCATATGTACCGCTACGGCACCGACGGGGTCGTCGATATGCAGCTTATAGTCGAGCAGCCATACTCCGAATACAACGAGCAGACCTGCTACGATACCGATAACGATCGCTCCGAAAGCGTCGGTTACGTCACACGGAGCTGTAATTGCTACAAGTCCCGCGAGCGACGCGTTAAGACACATACTGACATCAGGCTTGCCGTACTTGATCCATGTGAAAATCATACAAGTTACGGTAGCAAGAGCGGGAGCTACTGTTGTAGTAAGAAATACGGAACCTAACTGTTCAACCGATGTAGCCGCGGCTCCGTTAAAGCCGTACCAACCGAGCCAGAGGATGAATACGCCTAAGGCTCCGAGCGCGATATTGTGACCGGGGAAAGCGCCGACTTTTGTGACCTTTCCGTTTTCATCGCGCTTAAATTTACCGATACGGGCGCCTAAGATCTTTGCGCCGATCAACGCGGAGATACCGCCTACCATATGGATCGCGCAGGATCCGGCGAAATCGTGGAAGCCGAGCTGAGAAAGCCAGCCGCCGCCCCAGATCCAGTGCGCTTCGATCGGATAGATGACCGCTGAGATAACGCCCGAGTAGATACAATAGGAGAGGAATTTTGTTCTCTCTGCCATAGCTCCCGATACGATAGTTGCGGTGGTAGCGCAGAATACGAGGTTAAAAACAAAATTTGAAAAATCAAAATTCTTGTACGCCGTGAAGATATCGAATCCGGGCTGACCGATAAGACCTACTAAATCCTCGCCCGTCAGAAGTCCGAAGCCGATAAGGATGAAAGTTACGGTACCGATACAGAAATCCATCAGGTTTTTCATAATGATGTTTCCTGTATTTTTGGCTCTTGTGAAGCCTGCCTCTACCATTGCGAAGCCTGCCTGCATCCAGAATACCAGCGCGGCTCCGATTAAAAACCATACAGCAAACAGCTGTTCTGAGGTTGCCTGAGTGACAATCTCTTTTAATGCTTCATTCATTTTGATCACTCCATAAAATCAATTCGCAATTTACAATGCGAAATTTTTAAATAGCCGGTCGGGAAATAGTTTTTACCTATTTACTTTTTCCCGACACTGACTGTTAATAGTTAATTATCTTAAACGCTGAACAAAAGCTCGGTGTATGAGGGATACGGCCAGAAATTCTGAGAGGTTTCCATCTCCATCCTGTCGCCGACCTCACGCAGCTCTTCCATTTTCGGGATAACGTTCTTCTGATAATAGTTTGCTTCTCCCTGAGGATCGGTAAGCGAGGACGCCATACAAACCTCGTCTCTGAGCTCGTCGGTCAGACGAATAAATTTATCGAGCTTTTCGGAAAGGCTTTTAATAAGCTTTTCCTCGGACTTGGTTGAGATTTGAGCTGATACTGCTTTCATGGCGACCGCTGTATCGGCAAGCTCGTGAATGAACGAGGATACAGCCGGAATGATATCCTTGCGCGCCATCTGCTGCATTGTGAGTCCTTCAATATTGATCTGCTTGGAATACATATCGAGTTCGATCGCGTGACGCGCTCTGAGCTCATCCTCGGAATAGATATTGTTCTTTGTGAATAGATCGATGTTCTTTTGATCGAGGAATCTTTCGAACGCCTCGGGCAGAGTTTTTAAATTGAGAAGTCCTCTGCGCTGAGCTTCCGCTACCCATTCGTTGGAATAGTTATCGCCGTTAAAGATGATCCTGCAATGTTCCGTGAATACCTTCTTGATGAGCGCCTTGGCGTCGGCTTCAAAATCCTTGCTGTCCTTTAGAGCTTCGTAGAACTGACTGAGCTCCTCTGCGACCATAGTGTTGAGCATATAGTTCGGGCAGCCGATGTTAAGAGATGAACCGAGCGCTCTGAACTCAAACTTGTTACCCGTGAACGCGAAGGGGGAGGTGCGGTTGCGGTCTGAATTATCCTTCTTGAAATCAGCCAGCACGCCTACGCCTGTCTTCATTCGAGCCGCCTTGTGGCTGTGATAATCCTCGCCGTTGATTATAGAATGTACGAGCGCGTCGAGGTCGTCGCCGAGATACATCGAGATGATAGCGGGAGGAGCTTCGTTAGCGCCGAGTCTATGGTCGTTGCCTGCCGACGCAACAGTGATCCTTAAAAGATCCTGATACTCGTCTACCGCCTTTACAACAGCCGCAAGGAAAATCAAAAACTGAGTATTTTCCTCGGGGTTTTTGCCCGGGTCAAGAAGGTTTTCTCCCTTGTTAGTGGAGATCGACCAGTTGTTGTGCTTACCTGAGCCGTTAACGCCCTTGAAGGGCTTTTCGTGAAGCAGACAAACCAGATTATGCTTTTCGGCAACCTTCTGCATGATCTCCATTGTAAGCTCGTTATGGTCGGTTGCGATATTTGATGTGGTGAATACGGGAGCAAGCTCGTGCTGTGAGGGAGCAACCTCGTTGTGCTTTGTTTTAGCGAAAATGCCGAGCTTCCATAATTCCTCGTCTAAATCGCGCATATATTCGGCTACGCGTGTTTTGATCGCGCCGAAGTAATGATCCTCAAGCTCCTGACCCTTAGGAGCCTTAGCGCCGAAGAGCGTTCTGCCCGTCATTTTTAAATCGACGCGCTTGTTGAATAGATCCTTATCTATTAAAAAGTATTCCTGTTCCGGACCTACGGTTGTTGCGACTCTCGTTACATCCGTCTTTCCGAGCAGATGCAGGATTTTTACAGCCTCGTTGCTTAATCTTTCCATCGAGCGGAGCAGCGGTGTTTTTTTATCGAGCAGCTCGCCTGTGTAGGAACAGAACGCTGTCGGAATATAAAGAGTTCCGTCGCGTACAAAAGCAGGTGAGGTAGGATCCCATGTTGTATATCCTCTTGCCTCGAAGGTAGCTCTGATACCGCCTGAGGGGAACGAGGACGCGTCGGGCTCGCCCTTGATAAGCTCTTTGCCCGAGAACTCCATAATAACTTCGTCACCCTTGGGTGTAATAAAGCTGTCGTGCTTTTCGGCGGTAACGCCTGTCATCGGCTGGAACCAATGGGTGTAATGCGTGCAGCCCATTTCAATTGCCCATTCCTTCATAGCGTGAGCGACTACATTCGCGATAGTGAGGTCAAGAGCTTCGCCGTTCTCGATAGTCTTTCTGAGAGCCTTATAAATAGGCTTAGGAAGTCTTTCCTGCATTTTCTTGTCGTTGAATACGTTTACTCCAAAGTATTCCGATACTTTTTTCATTTCTTTACACTCCAATCTTTATTTCATACAACAATAGATAAAGGCGCCGATAACTCCGTCAAAGAGTTTTCAGCGCCTTTGCTGTGTTGACGAGGTAAGTATACACTAACTAAAACCGTTTGTCAATACCTTTTTGCAACTTTTTTTATTTTTCTTGCATAATTTCAGATAATTGCTTTCAATTATAATAGAAAAATCGAAAAAATGAAATATCTGTAACTAAAAAATGCAATTTTCTATTGACAATCCCTCAAAACGGTTATATAATACTAACTATGGTTTTACTATAAACGCGTTAATGCAATGGCGCATAAACGCGAAAACCGAAAGGATGATAAGAATGGAAAGAAAAGGCTTATACTCCCCGCGTTTTGAACACGACAACTGCGGAATCGGCGCGGTCGTTAATATAAAGGGAGTAAAATCTCACGCGACTGTTGAGAACGCGCTCACTATTGTTGAGACTCTCGAGCACCGCGCGGGTAAGGACGCCGAGGAAAAAACAGGCGACGGCGTAGGTATCTTGCTTCAGATATCTCACAGCTTCTTTAAGAAAGCGGCTGAGGAAATGGGTATTGAGTTAAAGGGAGAGCGCGACTATGCGGTCGGAATGTTCTTCTTCCCTCAGAATGAGCTGTTTCGCAACCAGGCTAAAAAGATGTTTGAGATTATCGCCGAAAAAGAGGGGCTTAAGGTCATCGGCTGGAGACCGGTTCCCTTTGACGTAACGGCGATAGGCAACCGCGCGCTTGAATGTATGCCTAATATTCAGCAGTGCTTTATCGAGCGTCCGGACGGCGTAAAGAGAGGACTTGAATTTGACCGCAGGCTTTATGTCGCGCGTAAGATCTTCGAGCAGAGTAACGAGGATACCTATGTTGTATCTCTTTCATCAAGAACTATAGTATATAAAGGTATGTTCTTAGTCGGAGATTTAAGAAACTTCTTTACCGACTTACAGGACGAGGATTACGAGTCGTCTATCGCGCTTGTTCATTCAAGATTTTCAACAAATACAAACCCGAGCTGGGAGAGAGCTCATCCTAACCGTATGATAGTTCATAACGGCGAGATTAATACGATCCGCGGTAACGCCGATAAAATGCTCGCCCGTGAGGAAAATATGCGTTCGGAGCATTTAAAGGGCGATCTCGATAAGGTTATCCCCGTAGTGAACGCCGAGGGCTCCGACTCCGCTATGCTTGACAACACCCTCGAGTTTCTCGTTATGAGCGGTATGGATCTGCCGCTCGCGGTTATGATAACGATTCCCGAGCCTTGGGACCGAAACGGTACGATGTCCCTTAAGAAAAAGGATTTCTACCAGTATTACGCTACGATGATGGAGCCGTGGGACGGCCCTGCTTCAATCCTTTTCTCCGACGGCGATATTATGGGAGCGGTGCTCGACCGAAACGGTCTGAGACCGTCGCGTTACTATATTACCGACGATGATAATCTTATTCTTTCCTCAGAGGTAGGCGCGCTGCCTGTTGAGCCTGAAAAGGTCGTTAAAAAAGACAGGCTTCGCCCCGGAAAAATGCTTCTCGTCGATACGGTCAAGGGCGAGCTTATCGATGACGATGAACTTAAAACACGCTATGCATCGCGTCAGCCCTACGGTGAATGGCTTGACGCCAACCTCGTTAAGCTTAAGGATTTAAGAATTCCGAACGCTAAGGTAGAGGAGCACCGCAGAAAAGAACGCAGAAAGCTTCAGAAAGCCTTCGGCTATACCTACGAGGACGTTATGACTTCCATCCTGCCTATGGCGAAGAACGGAAGCGAGCAGATTGCGTCAATGGGTACCGACAGTCCGATCCCGCCTCTTTCGCACGAGATCCAGCCGCTTTTCAACTACTTCAAGCAGCTGTTCGCTCAGGTAACTAATCCTCCGATCGACGCTATCCGCGAGGAGATCGTAACCTCAACGACGGTTTATCTCGGAGAGTCGGGCAATATATTAGAGGAAAAGCCCGAGAACTGTAAGGTCGTTAAGATCCACAACCCGATTTTATCGTCAACAGATATTTTAAAGCTGAAAAATATGAGGGAAAACGGCTTTAAGGTCGCCGTGATCCCGATGCTCTATTATAAAAACACCTCGCTCAAAAAGGCTATCCGCCGACTTTATATCGAGGCGGATAAGGCGTATAAGGACGGCGCTAATATCCTGATCCTTTCCGACAGGGGAGTGGATGAAAACCATATCGCGATCCCTTCTCTGCTCGCTGTTTCGGCGCTTCATCAGCATCTTGTAGTATCAAAGCGCAGGACTTCATTATCAATCGTACTGGAGAGCGCCGAGCCGCGTGAGGTACATCATTTCGCGACTCTCTTAGGCTACGGCGCGACAGCGGTCAATCCTTATCTTGTGCAGGAAACTATCCATGAGCTTATCCATGACGAATTGCTCGATAAGGACTATTATGCCGCAGTCAGCGATTACAACGACGCCGTGCTTCACGGTATCGTGAAAATCGCTTCAAAGATGGGAATTTCTACTATCCAGTCCTATTTAGGTTCGCAGATTTTCGAGGCTATCGGTATTAGCGGCGAGGTTATCGACGAATACTTTACAGGCACGGTCAGCCGCGTAGGCGGTATTACGCTGAAGGATATCGAAAAGAATGTAGATAAGCTGCATACTCAGGCGTTTGATCCGCTTGGACTTGAAACAGGCGACGAGCTTATTTCCCGCGGCAGTCATAAATTCAGAAGCGGAAAGGAAGAACATTTATATAATCCGCAGACTATCCATACCTTACAGACAGCAACGCGTACAGCCGACTACGAGCTGTTTAAAAAGTATACGAATATGATCACCGAGGAGATGGATCCCGTAAGCCTTAGAGGACTTCTCGATTTTAACTATGCCGAAAATCCCGTTCCGCTCGAGGAGGTTGAGAGCGTAGACGAGATTGTTAAGCGCTTTAAGACCGGCGCTATGTCTTACGGCTCGATTTCTCAGGAGGCTCACGAGGCGTTAGCGCTCGCAATGAATTTGCTTCACGGTAAGTCAAATTCGGGCGAAGGCGGCGAAAGCCCCGAGCGTCTTGCGACTAAAGGAACGAAGGACAACCGCTGTTCGGCAATCAAGCAGGTAGCTTCGGGACGCTTCGGCGTAACGAGCGAGTACCTGAATTCTGCCGACGAGATTCAGATCAAAATGGCTCAGGGCGCTAAGCCCGGCGAGGGCGGTCATCTTCCCGGAAACAAGGTTTATCCGTGGATTGCGAAAACAAGACATTCGACCCCGGGCGTATCGCTTATCTCGCCTCCGCCTCATCACGATATCTATTCTATCGAGGATTTGGCTCAGCTTATTTATGACTTAAAGAACGCTAATAAAAACGCGCGTATCTCCGTAAAGCTCGTTTCCGAGTGCGGCGTAGGTACGGTAGCCGCCGGCGTAGCAAAAGCCGGCGCGGGAGTAATACTTATCTCAGGTCACGACGGCGGTACCGGCGCGGCTCCGAGGAGCTCGATCTACAACGCCGGACTTCCGTGGGAGCTCGGACTCGCCGAGGCTCACCAGACTCTGATTATGAACAACCTTCGTAATAAGGTTGTTATAGAGACCGACGGAAAGCTTATGACAGGCCGCGACGTCGCGATCGCCGCGATTTTAGGCGCGGAGGAATACGGCTTCGCCACAGCTCCGCTCGTAACCCTCGGCTGCGCTATGATGAGGGTATGTAATTTAGATACCTGTCCGTTCGGCGTAGCTACTCAGAACCCCGAATTAAGAAAGCGCTTTATGGGTAAGCCCGAATATGTCGCGAACTTTATGCGCTTTATCGCCCGGGAACTCAGAGAATATATGTCTAAGCTCGGAGTTCGTACTATCGACGAGCTTGTTGGCAGGACAGACCTTTTAAGAACTAAGGAAAATCTTACCGAAAGTCAGCGTAAGATAGATTTATCCGCGATCCTTAACGCCGATTTTATGGGCGAAAAGGAAGAATATGATAATAAAAAGCTTTACGACTTTAAGCTCGGCGAAACGCTTGACGAGCGTGTGCTTGAAAAGGAGTTTAAGCTTAATAAAAAGAGTCCGCAGAGTATCAATATCGAAGTTAAGAACACCGACCGTTCGCTCGGAACTGCCTTCGGCTCCGAGCTTACAAAGAAGTTCGGTTCAACTCTCGCTGATGACAGCTATAAGGTTGTATGTAACGGCGCCGGCGGTCAGAGCTTCGGAGCGTTTATCCCGAAGGGACTGACCTTAGAGCTCGAGGGCGACTCGAACGACTACTTCGGAAAAGGTCTTTCGGGCGGAAAGCTGGTGCTTTATCCTCCGAAAAAATCGGAGTTCGAAGCGGAAGAAAATATAATAGTCGGCAACGTAGCTCTCTACGGCGCGACCTCGGGAAAAGCTTTTATAAACGGCGTAGCCGGCGAGCGTTTCTGTGTGCGTAATTCAGGCGCGACCGCGGTAGTCGAGGGCGTCGGAGACCACGGCTGCGAGTATATGACGGGCGGTTGCGTTCTGGTTTTAGGACGTACCGGCAAGAACTTCGCTGCGGGTATGTCCGGCGGAATCGCTTACGTTCTCGACGAACATCATCACCTTTACCGCAGACTCAACAAGGAGCTTGTAGAGTGCTCGGAGCTCAGCGAGAAGGTCGATATAGAAAAAGTAAAAGCTCTCATCGAGGAGCATGTCAAAGCGACGGACTCAGAAAAGGGCAAAAGAGTTTTAGCGGATTTTGAGAGCTATTTACCGCTGTTTAAGAAAATCATTCCGCATGATTATAAGCGGATCGTCGAGGAGATCGCCGCTAATGAGGCGAAGGGACTCGACGGGGAACAGGCGAAAATTGAAGCGTTTTATACACTTGTAAAGGAGGAGCAGTAATGGGAAAGCCTACAGGATTTTTAGAATTTGATCGTAACGAAACCCGCGCCTACTCCGTACAGGAACGTATCAAAAACTATAACGAATTTCACGAAAGCTTATCTCCCGAGGAACGCAGAAATCAGGCGGCGCGCTGTATGGAATGCGGAGTGCCGTTCTGCCAGTCGGGTATGAATATCGGCGGTATGATAAGCGGATGTCCGCTTAATAACCTTATTCCCGAATTCAACGACCTGATTTACAGGGGCAATACCGAGCAGGCTTATAAAAGGCTCAGGATCACTAACAACTTCCCCGAATTCACCTCGAGAGTTTGTCCGGCGCTCTGCGAAAAAGCCTGTACCTGCGGCGCTAACGGCGACGCGGTTACGGTAAGAAACAACGAGTATTTCATAGTTGAGAACGCCTATAAAAACGGCTGGGCTAAGGCTGATCCTCCTAAAGTCAGAACAAAGAAAAAGGTTGCCGTGATCGGCTCCGGTCCCTCGGGGCTTGCGTGCGCCGATCAGCTCAACAGACGCGGTCACAACGTCACTGTTTTTGAGCGTTCGGACAGAATCGGCGGTCTTATGATGTACGGTATTCCCAATATGAAGCTCGAAAAAAGTATAGTAGACCGACGTATCGGGATTATGAAGGAGGAGGGAATAGTCTTTAAAACCGGCGTGAACGTCGGGAAGGATATTTCCTTTAAAGAATTAAAAGAAGACTTTGACCGTATTGTTCTCGCCTGCGGAGCGTCAAATCCGCGTGATATCAAGGTTGAGGGCAGAGAAGCCGAGGGTATTTACTTTGCGGTAGATTTCCTGAAATCTACTACAAAAGCCCTGCTGGATAACGGGCTTGAGGAAGGTACATATATCTCAGCCAAGGACAAGAATGTTATCGTGATCGGCGGCGGAGATACAGGTAACGACTGTGTCGGTACCTGCGTACGTCATAAAGCAAAGAGCGTTTTACAGCTCGAGATGATGCCTAAGCTTCCCGATGAGAGAGCCGAGAACAACCCCTGGCCCCAGTGGCCGAGAGTCTGTAAAACCGACTACGGTCAGGAGGAAGCGGCTGAGGTCTACGGATGTGATCCGCGTATTTATCAGACAACGGTAAAGAGGTTTATCAAGGACGAAAACGGTAAGCTTAAAGGCGCTGAGCTCGTTAGTCTCAGCTTTGAGAAGGATAAAAACACAGGAAGAATGAATATGACTCAGGTCGAAGGCTCCCAGTACGAGGTCGAATGTGAGCTTGTGCTTATCGCGGCAGGCTTCTTAGGCAGCGAGAACTATGTTACCGAAGCTTTCGGCGTAGAGGTTGACGGCCGCACTAACGTTATCGGACAGAATAATACTCATAAAACGAATGTCGAAAACGTTTTTACCGCAGGCGATATGCACAGCGGTCAGTCGCTTGTTGTAAGAGCGATCCGCGACGGACGCGACTGCGCGCGCGAGGTTGACGAGAGCCTGATGGGGTACAGCAATTTATAAGTGAAGAACGAAGAGTGAAGAATGGAGGAAAGAAATGGCTAAATATATTTTTGTAACAGGCGGAGTAGTTTCGGGACTCGGTAAAGGTATTACCGCCGCGTCGTTAGGAAGATTATTAAAGGCGAGAGGGCTGCGCGTAGCTGCTCAGAAGCTCGATCCGTATATCAACGTAGATCCCGGCACGATGAGCCCGTATCAGCACGGCGAGGTTTATGTAACCGAGGACGGTGCCGAAACCGATCTCGACCTCGGACATTATGAGCGTTTTATCGACGAGGATCTTAATAAATACTCCAACCTCACAACAGGTAAGGTGTATTCCAACGTTCTCGCTAAGGAGCGCAGGGGAGAGTATCTCGGAAAGACCGTTCAGGTTATTCCGCATATCACGGACGAGATCAAGCGGTTTATTTACAGTGTCGGAAAAAAGACCGACGCCGATGTTGTAATTACCGAAATCGGCGGTACTATAGGCGATATCGAGAGCCAGCCGTTTATCGAGGCTATCCGTCAGGTAGGTCACGAGGTAGGTCAGGATAACAGATTGTATATCCATGTTACTCTTGTTCCTTATCTGAAAGCCTCGGGCGAGCATAAGAGCAAGTCTACTCAGCATTCAGTCAAGGAGCTTCAAGGCTTAGGAGTATCTCCCGACATTATTATTCTTCGTACGGACGAGCCGATTACCGATAGAACGATTTTCGATAAAATCGCGGGCTTCTGCAACGTATGGCCTGACTGCGTTATCGAGAACCTGACTTTACCCGTGCTCTACGAGGCTCCGCTTATGCTCGAAAAAGCGCACCTTTCCGATATCGTCTGCCGTGAATTGAATCTGAAATCCCATAAACCCGATCTGTCCGACTGGGAGCATATGATCGAGCGTATAAAAATGCGCGAGAATACCGTCAATATCGGCTTGGTCGGAAAGTACGTCGAGCTTCACGACGCTTATTTAAGCGTTGCCGAGGCGCTTAGACACGCGGGATATTATCTTAACTCAAAGGTAAATATAAAATGGATCGACTCCGAAACGATTACGGATGAAAACGCGGGTGAGATACTTTCGGGCTTGAACGGTATTATCGTTCCGGGCGGTTTCGGGCACCGCGGTATCGAGGGAATGATCACAGCCTGTAAGTACGCAAGAGAAAATAACCTGCCGTACTTCGGGATATGTCTTGGAATGCAGATTGCCGTTATCGAGTACGCCCGTAATGTTGCCGGGATCGAAAACGCAAATTCAGGAGAGTTCGCTCAGAATGTGCCTAAGGTGATCGATTTTCTTCCCGACCAGAGCGACGCTGTAGACAAGGGCGGAACTCTCCGCCTCGGAGCCTATCCCTGCGTGATCAAGGAAGCTACAACAATGCTGAAGGCATACGGAAAATCCGAGATCAGCGAGCGTCACCGCCACCGCTACGAGTTTAACAACGATTTCCGTGAACCGCTCGAAAAAGCAGGGCTGACGCTTTCGGGAATGTCGCCCGACGGCTCGCTGGTTGAGACAGTAGAGCTCAGCGAAAGACCTTTTTACGTCGGAGTGCAGTATCATCCCGAATTCAAGAGCCGTCCGAATAAACCTCATCCGCTCTTTTCGGCGTTTATAAAAGCTGCTTTGATGTGAAAAATTTCCGACTGTTGAAATTATTTCTTGACAAACGATTTTCACAGTCCTATAATTGAATAAGTTTAAAGACTTTTTTGAGGAAAATTATGAATAACTATCTTAACACAAACAACTTCAGCTTTACATTTAGCTTTACCGCCTTTACAAACGGTAGGGTTAATTTGCTATGCTGATAATGTGTAAGATAATTAATTAATTTACACAGGGTGTGGCACTTTAACCGAGTGTCACACCCTTTTTGTTTTATATTTATCTAAGGAGAGATTTACTATGATCATCGTTTTAAAACCGTCAACACCCCCGGAGCAGATCCAGCTTTTTGCCGATAAGCTCTGCAGCGATTATGAGGTGAAGGTCAACCGCTGGGACGGCGTACATTCAACCGTTTTGGGCTTGATCGGCGACACGCATACCGTCGATATCGAGTATATAGATGCTCAGGATATCGTTGAGAGCGTCAAGCGCGTGCAGGAGCCGTACAAAAAGGCTAACCGCAAATTTCATCCCGAAAACACCGTTATAAAAATCAGCGATAACGTAAGTATCGGCGACGGAAGTCTGCAAATTATGGCAGGTCCCTGCTCGGTAGAGAGCGAGGAGCAGATCGTTGAAATAGCGAAAAAGGTGAAAAAATCGGGAGCGACTTTGCTAAGAGGCGGAGCGTTCAAGCCGAGAACATCTCCTTACGCGTTCCAGGGGCTTAAATCCGAGGGGCTTGATCTTCTGAAAATCGCGCGCAAGGAAACCGGACTTCCTATAGTCAGCGAGATAATGCGTACAGAGCATATAGATATGTTCGAGAATGTTGATATTATCCAGGTCGGAGCGCGAAATATGCAGAACTTCGATTTGCTTAAGGAGCTCGGAAAAACAAAAAAGCCTATCCTCCTAAAGCGCGGATTGTCCGCGACGATCGAGGAGTGGCTGATGAGCGCCGAGTATATTATGGCAGGCGGGAACGACAACGTGATTTTATGCGAGAGAGGTATAAGAACTTATGAAAACTATACCCGAAATACACTCGATATTTCGGCTGTTCCTATAGTTAAAAAGCTTTCGCACCTGCCTGTGGTTGTAGATCCCAGCCACGCCTCGGGCAAAAGCTGGCTTGTAGAGCCGCTCGCGATGGCTGCGGTTGCGGCTGGAGCCGACGGGCTTATTATTGAGGTGCATAACGATCCTCCCCACGCGCTTTCGGACGGAGCTCAGTCGCTTACGCCGAAGCAGTTCGATTTAATCGCCGAAAAAATACTCGGTCTCAAGGAGGCGTTAAAATGAAGCTTAGCGAAAAAATCCGTTCCGCTGTGCCTTTAGCTGTAAGCGCAGGGGATATAATAGCCTATCAGGGCATAAAGGGGGCGAATTCCTTTGTTGCGGCGCAAAGGCTTTTCCCCGGGAGTAAGCTAAAGAGGCACCAAAGCTTTAAAGATGTTTTTGAGGCGGTCGAAAAAGGTGAGTGTGATTACGGCGTTTTGCCGGTCGAGAATTCTACCGCCGGTTCCGTAAGCGCCGTTTACGATTTGATTTTGCATTATCGTTTTTATATCGTAAAGGCGCTCGATATGCCGATAGACTACTGCCTTGCAGGGCTTAAACAATCCGAGCTTAGCGATATAGAAAAAGTAATATCACATCCGCAGGCACTGTCACAATGTGAGCAATACATAACCCGAAACGGCTTTGAGCCGATGCCGTGCGCCAATACCGCTGTTGCCGCGAGAGACACCGCCCGCGAAAAACGCCTTAATTTAGCGGCGGTTTGCTCCTACGAGGCGGCCGAGGAATATGGGCTTAAAGTCCTCGACGACCATTTGCAGGACAACAAAAACAACACTACGCGTTTCATCGTGATTTCAAAAAAGCTGTATATAAGCGAAAACGCTAACAAGGTTAGCCTGTGCTTTTCACTTCCTCATGTAACGGGAGCGCTGTTCCATATGTTGAGGCGGTTTGACGCGCTCGGGCTCAACCTCACAAAAATCGAATCCCGGCCGATCCCCGATAAGGATTTTGAGTATTTGTTTTATCTTGATTTTTCGGGAAGTATAAAAACCGAGGGAGTAACGGAGCTGATCTGCCGGCTCAGCGAAGAAATGCCTGAATTTACCTTTTTAGGAAACTTCTACGAAGCGTAAAGAAATGATGAATGTTCGTAAACAAAAGGACATTAATAACATTACAAATTATAGCGAAACTATTAAGAAAGCCCGATAAAATCGGGCTTTTTTGGTGCAGGTAACGTACCGTCATCTTTAGAGAACTTAGTCCTCGCCTGTGGGGTTCACGTTTTATGGAAAGGTTTCATCAACGCGGCGGGCTAAAAACAGTCCGCAGGACTGTTTTCTTAACGCCCTGTTCAAGTCCTGTTGCGCCCCGTCGGTGAAACGCCGCAAGTCCCATTCCTATGCGGTTTGTTGTTGGCAGTATAACATAGGAGAAGCGATTAGTCAACTAATTTACAATCCTTTTCCGCAGTTTTTGTTACGATTGCTTTCAGAAACAGAGAGATTAGATTATAGATTGACTTATAGTGAAGCAGGACGATGAAAATCGTCCTGTTTCTATATAGACAAAGCTTGTATTATCTGGTATCATGATAACAGATAAATTAGAATTTTCGGAGTGGATTATGAACAGTATCAAACAAATTACAAGTGAGCACCTTAAGGATTATGCCGAAATCTATGCTAAGGCATTTTCAGGCGAACCGTGGAATGATTATTGGAACGCTAACGATGCTGAAATACATATAGCTGAGATTATGGAATCGAAGCAGTCATACGGCTTGGAATACGACATTAACGGTAAAATAGTTGGCTTCCTGCTTGGCAGCTCAATGCTGTTTCATTGGGGCAGAATGTTTGAAATCAACGACCTTGCCGTTCATCCCGATTATCAGGGGCAAGGCATTGCCACAAAGCTTGTGAACTCTTGCCTTGAAGAAATGAAACGCAGAGGTATAAAGGGTATCAATCTGATTACGCAAGGAGATGGGTTTCTTCCCGAATTTTATGAAAAGCACGGTTTCAAAAAAGAAAATGAAGTTATTTTAATGGGTTTGGAATTGTAATACAAATTCTTATTTAGTTTAGAAACAAAACAAGAGGCTACAAGAAAGCAACTTGTACCGATGAATTAACGAAGTAAAAAGAAAATGAAACGAATACCGAAAACTATCAGTCTACTACTCACCTTCATGAAAATCGGGCTGTTTACATTTGGCGGCGGCTACGCTATGATCCCTTTGATCCAGCGTGAGACCGTCGAGAATAAAAACTGGATAAGTGACGAAGATATCCTTGAGATTGTTGCGATTGCCGAGTCGACACCGGGGCCTATCGCCATAAACGCGGCGACCTTTATAGGCTATCGTGTTGCCGGATTTTTGGGTTCGCTGTCGGCAACCCTTGGAGTGGTACTTCCGTCCTTTGCAATAATCACCGTAGTTTCTTTTGTGCTTGCGGAATTTCAAAATGTCCGTTGGATTCAGTATGCCTTCAACGGTATACGCG